>NZ_JBIAFO010000006.1:0-363016 GCF_042869355.1 Streptomyces sp. NPDC007088 | reverse complement strand
TCCCCACCCGCTGACTGCCCTGACCCGAGAACAACAACGCCAGCTTCCCCGACGCCACCTGCCCCCGCACCACACCCGCAACCGGCTCACCCGCCCCCACAGCGGACAACCCAGCCCCGAAACCAGCCACATCACCCGCCAGCACCACAGCACGATGCTCAAACACCGACCGGCCCGACACCAACGACGACGCCACATTTACCGGCGACAAGCCCGGCCGCTCCGCCACAAAAGACGCCAGCCGATCCGCCTGCGCCTCCAACGCCGCGCCGGACCGACCCGACACCACCCACGGCACCACCGACAACGACGACACCGGAACCGGTCGTTCCGTCACCTGCACCGAGTCAGGAACCTCAGGCGCCTGCTCCAGCACCACATGCGCGTTCGTCCCACTGATCCCGAACGACGACACACCCGCCCGACGAGGCCGACCACTCTCAGGCCACGCCACCGACTCCGTCAACAACTCGACAGCACCCTCGGACCAGTCCACATGCGAAGACGGCTCATCCACGTGCAGGGTGCGCGGCAGCACACCATGCCGCATCGCCAGCACCATCTTGATGATCCCGGCGACCCCGGCCGCCGCCTGCGTATGACCAATGTTCGACTTCACCGACCCCAGCCACAAAGGCCGGTCCCCAGGACGGTCCTGCCCATAGGTGGCCAGCAGCGCCTGCGCCTCGATCGGATCACCCAACCGCGTCCCGGTCCCATGCGCCTCGACCGCGTCCACATCAGCCGCCGAAAGACCCGCACTCTCCAACGCCGCCCGAATCACCCGCTGCTGCGACGGACCATTCGGCGCCGTCAGACCATTACTCGCACCGTCCTGATTGACCGCCGAACCCCGCACCACCGCCAGCACCCGATGCCCATGGCGACGCGCGTCCGACAACCGCTCCAGCAACAACATCCCGGCACCCTCAGCCCAGCCGGTGCCGTCCGCGGCAGCCGAGAAGGGCTTGCAGCGTCCGTCCGACGCGACGCCCTGCTGGCGGCTGAACTCCACGAAGATGCCGGGTGTGGCCATCACTGTCACGCCACCGGCCAGGGCGAGAGAGCACTCGCCCTGCCGCAGCGACTGGGCGGCCAGGTGCAGCGCCACCAGCGAGGACGAACACGCCGTGTCCACCGTCACCGCCGGACCCTCGAACCCGAACGTGTAGGAGATACGGCCCGAAGCGGCGCTGATGCTGCTGCCAGTGAGGAGGTAGCCCTGGAGCCCGTCCGAGGCATCGTGCATCCGCGGCCCGTAATCCTGCGCCATCGCACCGGTGAAGACGCCGGTCCGGCTGCCCCGGACCGACGCGGGGTCGATACCGGCTCGCTCGAAAGTCTCCCAGGAGGTCTCCAGGAGCAGCCGCTGCTGCGGGTCCATCGCCAGCGCCTCACGCGGCGCGATACCGAAGAACGCGGGGTCGAACTCGGCTGCGTCGTAGAGGAATCCGCCCTCGCGGGCGTAGGTGCTGCCCGGCCTGCCGGGCTCCGGTGAGTAAAGGCCGGTCAGGTCCCAGCCGCGATCGGCCGGGAACGCGCCGATCGCGTCGCCCTCCGAGGCGAGGAGCTGCCAGAACTCCTCCGGCGACCGCACGCCGCCCGGGAGTCGGCAGCTCATGCCCACGATCGCGATGGGCTCGTCGGACGGCATGACGGCCGGCGCCGGGGCGTCGTCCGGGCGCTGCTCGCCGGAGAGCGCCGTCCGCAGATGGCGCACGAGGGCAGCCGGAGTGGGGTAGTCGAACAGCAGGGTGGTCTGGAGCCGCAAACCCAAGGTGACGTTCAGGTGGTTCCGGAACTCGACGGCGCCCAGTGAGTCGAACCCGAGTTCCTTGAACGTACGCTCGGAGTCGACGGCGTCCGGCCCGTCGTAGCCCAGCGTGGCGGCGACCTGCGCGCGAACGAGTTCCATGAGAGCGGCCGCCTGGTCCGTCTCGTCACGCGGAGCCATCGTGCGCGACGGGGGCGCGGAGAGGGCAACCGGCTCACGTCCGGGCTTCTGCTGCTTCCGCGTATCAGCCACCGTGTCCAGCCAGTAGCGCTCGCGCTGGAAGGCGTACGTGGGCAGCTCGACGCGGCGTGCGCCCGTCCCCTCGAACACGGTGGCCCAGTCGACAGTCGCGCCACCGACGAAGGCTTCAGCGGCCGAGGTGAGGAAGCGCTCCAGGCCGCCCTCACCCCGGCGCAGGGAACCCACCGCCGTCACTGCGGTGTCGTGGGCTTCGGCGGTCTGCTCGATCCCCATCGTCAGCACCGGGTGGGCACTGGACTCCACGAACAGCCGGAAACCGTCATCCAGCAGCGCGTCCACCGTCTCCGCGAAACGCACCGTCTGCCGCAGATTGCGGTACCAGTAGCCGGCACCCAGAGCCGACGTGTCCAGCACTCCGCCGGTCACCGTCGAGTAGAACGGCACGGAGGCGGTGCGCGGGGCGACATCCGCCAACTCCCGCGCCAGGACCGCCTCGATCTCCTCCACGTGCGCGCAGTGGGAGGCGTAGTCCACCGCGACGCGCCGCGCCCGGATCCCGTCCGCCTCACAGACGGCCAGCAGCTCGTCCAGCGCGTCCGCGTCACCCGAGACCACCACCATGCCAGGGCCGTTCACAGCCGCCACCGACAGCCGGCCCTCCCACCGGGCGAGCAGATCACCGATCACGTCCTCGCCCTGGGAGACCGACACCATGCCACCCCGACCGGACAGGACCTTGAGCGCCTTACTGCGCAACGCCACCACCCGCGCCCCGTCCTCCAACGACAGAGCACCCGCCACACAAGCAGCCGCGATCTCCCCCTGCGAGTGACCGACCACGGCGGACGGCACGACACCCACCGACCGCCACACCTCGGCCAACGACACCATCACAGCCCACAACACCGGCTGCACCACGTCGACTTCACCCAGCCACGCCTCGTCCTGGGAACCGCCCCGCAGGATCTCGGTCAACGACCAGTCCACAAACGGGGCCAACGCCGCACCGCACTCCGCCACCCGACCGGCGAACACCGCCGACGACTCCAGCAACCCCGCCGCCATACCCAGCCACTGCGAACCCTGACCCGGGAACACCAACACCACACGACCGTCCGCACCGACCGCGGCACCCCGCACCACGTCCTGCGATACGCCGCCCTCAGCCAGCGCGCCGAGGCCGGCAACCAGTCCCTCGCGGTCCCCCGCCAGCACCACCGCGCGATGCTCGAAGACCGAACGGGTCGTCACCAGCGAGGACGCCACGTCCTCGGCCCCGAGCTCCCCGCGGCCGCCCACGAACGACCGCAACCGGTCGGCCTGCGCTCGCAACGCCGCCTCGGACTTGCCCGACACCACCCACGGAACCACCGCCGACGACGCCACCGCCCGCGGGGACACCCCCTCGGAACCCGTACCGGCCCCCGTGCCGGCATCCGCGTCGGCAACCGGGGCAGGTGCTCCGGAGAGGACCACGTGGCAGTTGGTCCCGCCCACGCCGAAGGCGCTGACTCCGGCGGTGAGCGGTGCGTTCGTGTCCGGGTCGGGGGTCCAGGGCCTGGTGTCGGTCTGGACCCGCAGGTTCAGGGCGTCCAGCGGGATGTCGGGGTGGGGGGTCCGGTGGTTGAGGCTGGGGAAGAGTTCGCCGTGCTTCATGCCGAGGGCCGTCTTGATGAGGCCGACGATGCCCGCGGCCCCCTCCAGGTGGCCGACGTTGGTCTTGGCCGAGCCGACCAGGAGGGGCGCGCCGGTGTGCCGCCGCGCCGAGCCGAGGACCGCGCCGAGTGCGGCGGCCTCCACCGGATCGCCGGCCTTCGTGCCCGTTCCGTGCAGTTCGACGTACTGGACCTGGGCCGGGTCCACTCCGGCCTGCCGGTAGGCGTGCCGCAGGACCTCCTCCTGCGCCGCCTGATGAGGCGACGTGAGGTGGGCGCCTCCGCCGTCGTTGTTGACGGCGCTGCCGCGGATGACGCAGTACACGGGATCGCCGTCGGCGAGGGCGGCCGGCAGGGGCTTCAGCACGACGGCGCCGCCGCCCTCCCCGCGTACGTATCCGTTGGCTCGCGCGTCGAAGGTGTAGCTGAGGCCGTCGGGGGACAGTCCACCGAACCTGGCGACGCTGACGGTGCTCTCGGGTGCCAGTACGAGGTTGACGCCACCCGCGACGGCGAGCGTGCTCTCGCCCCGGCGCAGGCTCTCGCAGGCCAGGTGCACGGCCACCAGGGACGAGGCCTGGCCCGCGTCCAGGGTGAGGCTGGGGCCGCGCAGTCCGAGGTGGTAGGAGACGCGGTTGGCGATGATGCTGCGGTGCAGTCCGGTGAAACTGTGCCGGTCGATGGCCTCAAGGCCGCGCCGGCGTTGCAGGGTGGCGTAGTCGTCGGCGATCACCCCGATGTAGACGCCCGCCGAGCTGCCGCGGAGCCGGTCGGCGACGATGCCCGAGTCCTCCAGGGCCTCCCAGGCCAGTTCCAGCACGAGACGCTGCTGCGGGTCCATCGCGGCGGCCTCGCGGGGCGAGATGCCGAAGAAGCCGGCGTCGAAGTGGTCCACCTGCCTCTGTTCGAGGAAGCCCCCGCGCCGGGTGGTGACGGTGCCCGGTCCCGGGGTGTCCCCGATGTGCGGGTCGTCCGTGTTCCAGCGCTCGTCCGGCACCTCGGTGATGGCGTCGAGGCCGTTGCGGAGCAGGTCCCGGAAGGCCGCGGGGTCCGGTGCCCCAGGGAGGCGGCAGGAGACTCCGACCACTGCGATCGGGGTGTCCGCCATGGGTGCGGAGGCGGCTTCGGAACCCTTCATGAGCGTGACTCCCTGGGACCAGGACGTGGGGTGCCGGGCGCGACAGGACGCGCTCCCGGCTCCGCCAGGCGTGATGATGGCGTGTTTCCGACGTACGGGGGGGCACCTCACGGTGCCCGGTCGGCGTAGGGGCGAGACGGACGCCGACCTGTGAGGCGTACTCCACCGTGGCGGGGCGCGCCGTTGCGCCCCGTGAAGGGGGGGGTGGAGTGGTGGTGGGCGGGAGACGATGGCGACCGGCGGGCCCGTGAGGGGGCCGCTGGACGCCGGCGTCGGCCGTCGGGCCCGCGGGGCCGTGTGTTCCGGACCGGGCCGGCTTAGTAGATGCCCTCCGGAGCCGCTCGTACGACCTGGAGGGGCCGGACGTTGGCGACCCCGTCGCACGGCCAGTCCTCGCCGGTGTCGTACCGCACGGCGAGATCACGTTCGAGAGCGTTCGGCAGGAAGAGGTCCTCGTGCAGGACGGTCAGCCGGACCTGGCCGTGTTCACCGTACGCCACCACCTCGGACCAGTCGTCCTTGTCGACCACGGCCATGGTCACCTGCGGGTAGTTGGGCAGGTAGGGCATCAGGGCGCCCTCGGCCTCCACGGGCAGGCCCACGGTGTTGCCGAAGGTGTTGGCGTAGGTGACGACGACCGGGCCACCGCCGAGCGCCTTGCGGAAGGAGCGCCACATGGCGGGGGTGGCGTGGGTGCCGCTGAGTCTGGCTCCGCGCAGTGCCGCCACCAGATCGGGTCTGGCCTTGATGAGGGCCTGTAGGAGCGCCGGAGTGGTGACGAGGTAGTCGACGGGCTGGCTTTCCAGCACGGCGGACATCTGGTCGACCAGATGGGCCGTGTACTCCTGGGCCTCCTTCAGCCTGCCGCCGCGCAGGAGCCGCTTGACCCAGCGCGGATCGAAGTCGATGCCGTAGACGCGCCCGTCGTAGAGCTGGGCCAGGTCCACGGCGCCGTGACCGATGAGGTGCGGGCCGGTGGGTGTGGCCTGGAGCCAGCAGCGGCCCCGCTCGAAGCCTTCGCGTTCGAGGACCCAGCGCCGCCAGGCGGCGCGCTGCACGAGCATCGGCTCGGTGTAGTAGACGCGGCACGGGCTGCCGGTGGTGCCGCCGGAGTCCCAGACCCGTCCGGTCAGGGGGCGGGGCACGGCCTGGGGTACGAGCTCGGCCGGGTCGAGCGTGCGCAGCTCGCCCAGCGGCATCGGGCCGAAGGCCGTCAGGTCGGTGTACCGGGTGATGTCCCTCGGGTCGAGCGCGAGGTCGGCGGCTCGTTTGAGCCAGTACGGGCTGCCCGTGTCGGGGTCGAAGTGGCGGCGCACGACGCGGCGTGTCCACGCGTCGATGTCCTCGGCCAGCCAGCCCTCGACGAGGGCGGTCTCGTCCGTCATCACGTCACCCCGCCAGCGCGTCGTCGGTGGGCAGTTCGATGCCGAAGTCGTAGACCGCGGTCATCGCCTCGAAGACGTGGTCGGGGCTTTCCACGTGGACCACCGGGAAGTCGGCGTTCTGGAAGGTGCCGAAGGCCGCGGGGCCGAGCACCAGCCCGAGCTGGGTGCCAGCGTCCTCGAGTCCGCCGATCATGTGCGGCACGCTCACCGGGTCGGTCGGGTTGCGGCGGAACAGGTCGCGGATCTCGTCCGCCGTGGTGAGCGTCCGGCGCTCCATGCAGGAGTGGACGGGTACCCGGGGAGCCCGGAAGGTCATGCTCTCCAGGACGGGTTCGAGGAAGTCCGTGACGTGTTGTTGCAGCGGCGAGTGGAAGGCCGCGCCGTGTTCCTCGGAGACGTGCAGGGCGCCAGGTGGCAGAGTCGCGCCGAACTCGTCCAGGGCGGTCCGGTATCCGCCCAGCAGGACCATGCGTTCGCTGCCCGTACCCACACGGCCGAGGTCGGCCGAGAGGTGGACGTCGCTGACGTCGGCGACCAGGGTCGCCGGATCGGTGTCGAAGGGAATTCTCAGCATGGCGACGGCTTGGCGCGGAGTGCTGGAGGCGGGGGCGGGAACGTCTCGCAGACGCATCAGGAGTGTGAAGAGTTCCTCGCGTTCCACGGCCCCCGCGAGACAGGCCGCGACCAGTGCGCCGAAACTGAGACCGCAAGTGGCGCCGGGGACTATTCCGTATTCCTCGGCGAGTACGTCGGAGATCCCGAGAATGGCTGCCGCCTGACGAATGGCGCCGACTCCCTGGCGGTGTTCCTGTCCCGGCTGTCTCTGCTCGTGGAATATGCGAGGGATCTCTATACCGGTCCACTCGGCTATTCGCGCATAACTGCGCTGCACGCTCGGGAATAGCTCGTAAAGCTCGGCACCGGCTCCTGGTTGGTCATTCATGCCGCCGTCGAGAACATACGCAAGCGTCACCCAGAACCCCCGTTCCCGCTCTCCCCGTCGGGCAGAGCAACACCGCATTGCGGTGATTGTCGATCCAGCTCCCTCGTAGCGTCTCCCTCCGCTCGGAGGTCGCTTAGCTGTTCGGTTATTTCATCCAACCCCCGTACATGATCTCGTGTCAAGGAAATATTCCGCGGCCCTGCGAGGCATGCGCAACTACTGCGCCACATCGGGTAGTTGCGCTGCCCGCGGATCAGACCTGCGCGGCCTCGGGCACCCGCACGGCCCCCGACTCCTCCCACACCCGGTCCAGGGCGTCGACGAATCCCCGCACCTCCCCGGCGCTGTGCACGGCACCGGGGGCGACCCGGAGGATCTCCTCGCCGACCCGCACACTCGGCGCGTTGATCGCCTGCACGTAGATCCCGTAGCCGTCGAGGAGGCGCGCGGACATGTGCTTGCACAGCGCCTCGTCCCGTACGAGGACGGAGACGATGTGGGTCAGGTCCGAAATGAAGGGTATGCGCCGCTCTTTCAGCAGTTGGTGCATCAACTGCGCGCTTTCCCACAGACGTTCGCGTTCGTCCTCAGCCGAGCGCAGATGCCGTACGGCGGCGAGGGCGCCTGCCGCGACCGCCGGCGGCAGAGCGGTGGTGAAGATGAACGAACGGGCGAACATGCGGACGGCCTCGATCACCTCGGTGGGCCCCGCGATGTAGCCACCGGTGGTGCCGAAGCCCTTGGCCAGGGTGCCCATGATGACCGTGAACTCCTCGGCCAGGCCCTCCCGGGCGGCGATACCGGCCCCTTCCGGCCCGTACATGCCCACCGCGTGCACCTCGTCGAGGTAGGTCATCGCCCCGTAGCGTTTCGCCAGGTCGGCGAGTTCGGCGAGCGGCGCGACGTCACCGTTCATCGAGTACACCGACTCGGCCACGACGAGCTTCGGGACGTCCGGGTCCGCGGCCGCCAGGAGCTCTTCGAGGTGGGCGGTGTCGTTGTGCCGGAAGATGCGCTTCTGGGCTCCGCTGTGACGCAGGCCGTCGATGATGGAGGCGTGGTTGAGGGCGTCGGAGAAGACGACACACCCCTCCATGCGGCCGGCGATGACGGACAGCGCGCCGTCGTTGGCGGTGTAGCCCGAGGTGAAGAGCAGGGCGTCGTCCTTGCCGTGCAGCGCCGCCAGCTCCTTCTCCAGCAGTACGTGGTAGTGGTTGGTGCCGCCGATGTTGCGTGAACCACCGGAGCCCGCGCCGTACTTGTCGACGGCCGTCTTCATCGCCTCCAGCACCGCTGGGTGCTGGCCCATGCCGAGGTAGTCGTTGCTGCACCAGACGCTGATGCTGCCCGCGTCCGTGCTCGCGCTCACGCTGGCCGCGGGGAACTTCCCGGCGAGCCGTCCGATCTCCAGGAACTCCCTCTTTCCGCCGTCAGAGCCTTCGACGAGGCGCGAAAAAAGGTCCAGGTATTGGGTCGTCACGTCTACTCGCTTCACTTTTGGGCTGTTTGAGGCCACGAGCAACTGCAGGAGACTGCGTGGAACCGAGTGAGGCCGCAGGGCGACGGCGGGTCTTTCCGGCCGCTTTCGCGCGAGCGTCACCAGCGAAATCCTGCGCGGATTCGCGGTTCGCCGTCGCCGATTCGAGGAGGCTCGGGGAAGTAGCGACTGTATATCATCGTTCCTCGTCGGCGATCAACCGACGTGCACGGAAGGGGCTTTCGTCCCGTAGGAATAACGACTTCCGCTTATTGTGCGCTCGGTGATCACGCGGCGTCCGCTGTTGTCAGGCCGTGGTGATCATGCAATCCTCTGGTCCGGAGAATGCAACCGGCGAAACGGAGTTTCGGTGTCCGCGAACGAGAATTACGCCCGCCGGGTCCTGGAGGCACTGGCCGCCGATCCCGACCGGATCGCCCTGTGGCGGGAGGGTGAGGAACTCACCGCCGGCCAGTTCTCCAGGACCGTTCGCGCGGCGGCGGAAGTCCTGCGCCGGCACTTCACAAAGGGCGTGGTGCCGACTGTGGCGGTGCTGACCGTCACCAACAGCCCGGCCACCATCGTGCTCCGCTACGCGGCCAACCTCGTCGGCGCGCCCGTGGTGCACCTGCACTCGACCAACGCGGTCGATCCCACCGATCAGTTGGCCGCCGCCGCCCGCCACGAGATCCTCGCCGGCACCGGGGCCGCCTTCCTCGCGGTCGACAAGGAGAACCTCGACGCGGCCCGCGAGCTGTGCGACCGGCTGACGGACCCGCCGAGGCTCGCCGCGCTCGGGGCGCTCGCCCCCGACGTCCTGGACCTGTCGGCGGGGGACCCGGACGCCATCGATCTGGACACCGTCGAAGCCGATCCCGAGCAGCCGGCCGTGGTGCTCTACACGAGCGGCACGAGCGGCACCCCCAAGGGGGTCGTCCTGCCCTACCGCGTCCGCAGTCTCTATCTCGCGGCGGGACTCCAGTCACCCGAACCCATCGTGTACCTGTCGACCCTGCCGGTGAGCCACTCCAACGGTTCGGGCGCCGACCTCGCCCTCGCCTCCGGTGGCACGGTCGTCCTGCACGACGGGTTCGAGCCGGGCGAGGTGCTGCGGGCGCTGGGGCGCCACCGGGTCTCCGCACTGACCCTGACCCCGCCGCAGCTGTACATGCTGGTCGACCACCCGGACATCTCCACCACCGACCTGTCCGGCATCAGGATCATCTCGTACGGCGGCTGCTCCGCCTCCCCGGCCCGGCTCGCCGAGGCGGTCGAGGTCTTCGGGCCGGTGCTCCTGCAGTTCTACGGGACCACCGAGACCAGCGGCATCAGCGTGCTGATCCCGCCGGACCACTTCGACCCCGGGCTGCGCGCGACCGTCGGCCGCCTGACCGCCGAGGTCCGTATCCGCGACCCGCACGACCACCACGACCTCGCGCCCGGTGAGATCGGCGAGGTCTGCGTCCGCTCCCCGTTCAACATGCTCGGCTACTGGGGAGACCCGGAACTGACCGCCCGTACCGTCCGTGACGGCTGGGTGCACACCGGCGACCTCGGCTCCGTCGACGAGCAGGGGCTGCTGCGCCTGCACGGCCGGACGAGCGAGGTGATGAAGACCAACGGGATCAAGGTCTATCCCGTGGACGTCGAGAACGCGCTGCTGTCCCACCCGGAGATCGCCCAGGCAGCGGTGTACTGCATGGTGGACGACGACCGGGTGGAGCACATACACGCGGCCGTGGTGCCGCGGCCGGGCGGCACCGCCGACTCCGCGGCACTCGTCGGTCACGTCTCGGCACAGTTGTCGCCCAAGCACGTGCCCGCCCTCGTCACGTTCCACGACTCGCTGCCCCTCACCGGAGCCGGCAAGCCGGACAAGCAGGCGCTGGCCGCCTCGCGGGCCCGCACGGCATGACGCTCTCGGCGGCGTCCGTACTCGCCGAGTCCGCCGCGCGGCGCCCCGGCCACCCGGCGCTCGTCTTCGGCTCCCGGCGGATCACGTACGCCGGACTCTGGGAGGCCACCCGGCGGTACGCGGCCGTGCTGCGGGAGCACGGGGTACGCCCCGGTGACCGCGTCGCGCTGCTCCTGCCCAACACGCCGCACTTCCCGATGGCCTACTACGGTGTGCTGGCGCTCGGAGCCGTGGCGGTCCCGGTGCACGGGCTGCTGCGCGCCGACGAGATCGTCCACGTACTGCGTGACTCCGAGGCGAGGGCCCTGGTGTGCGCGGCCCCGATGCTGGTGGAGGGCGCCAAGGCGGCGGAGGTGGCCGGGGTTCCGCTGCTCACCGTCATGGCCGGGGAGGAAAGCGGTCCGCCACGTCTGGACGCCCTCGCCGAGGGGGCGCGGCCCGTCGACGGTCTGGTGCCGCGCGCTCCCGGGGATCTGGCGCTGGTGCTCTACACCTCGGGCACCACCGGTACGCCCAAGGGCGCGATGATCACCCACCTGAATCTGGTGATGAACGTGAGCACCACCATGCGCTCACCGTTCGACCTCGGCCCGCAGGACGTGCTGCTCGGCTGTCTGCCGCTGTTCCACACCTTCGGCCAGACCTGCGGGATGAGCGCGTGTTTTCTGGCCGGCGGCACCCTGGTCCTGATGGACCGGTTCGACGGGCCCGCGGCGCTCGACCTCATGGTCACCGAGGGGTGCACGGTGTTCATGGGGGTCCCGACCATGTACCTCGCCCTGCTCGACGTCGCCGCGCGGGATGCCCGGCGCCCGCCCCTGGACCGTGCCTTCTCGGGCGGTTCCGCGCTGCCGGTCAAGGTGCTGGAGGACTTCGAGGCCGCCTTCGGCTGTCCCATCTACGAGGGGTACGGGCTCACCGAGACCTCGCCGGTCGTGGCGTACAACCAGAAGGCCTGGCCGCCCCGGCCGGGGACCGTGGGGCGGCCCATCTGGGGCGTCGAGGCGGAGATCGCCGCGGCCGACGTGGAGGACCGCGTCGACCTGCTGCCGGCCGGTGAGGTGGGCGAGATCGTCGTGCGGGGCCACAACGTGATGGCCGGGTACCTCAACCGGCCCGAAGCCACCGCGGCCGTGCTGGTCGACGGCTGGTTCCGCTCGGGCGATCTGGGGGTGAAGGACGCCGAGGGCTACCTGACCCTCGTCGACCGCAAGAAGGACATGGTGCTGCGAGGCGGCTACAACGTCTATCCGCGAGAGGTCGAGGACGTACTGACCCGGCACCCGGCCATCGCCGAGGTCGCCGTGATCGGGCTCCCCGACGAGAAGTACGGCGAGGAGGTGTGCGCCGTGGTGCGGACACGGGCCGGCACCCTTCCGGGGAGGCGGCTCGCCGAGGACATCGTGGCCTGGAGCAGGGAGCGGATGGCCCGGCACAAGTACCCGCGGCTCGTCGAGTTCGTCGACGCCTTCCCCCTGGGCCCCAGCGGGAAGGTGCTGAAGCGGGAGCTGACCGCGCGCTTCGGTGAGCGGAGCCCGGAGCGGTCCGCCCGGCGGGGCGAGGGCGGCGGCCCGCCGTCCTCGGGAGCGCACCGCGGCTGATCCCCTCCGGGCCCCGCCTCACGGCGGGGCCCGGAGTGTGACGGAGCGGATCAGTCCCGGCCGGTGCCGGGAGCGCTCGCGCCGGTGCGGGACCGCTCCCGGAACGCCGCGAGGTCCTCGCGGAGCGCGGCGATCACCTGATCCTGCTGTTCGGCCAGGTAGAAGTGCCCTCCGGGGAAGGTCCGCAGCCTGAAGCCGGCGCGGGTGTGCTCGGCCCACCCCCGGGCCTCGTCCCCGCGTACCTGCGGGTCGGCGTCGCCGGTGTAGACGTGCAGGGGGAGGTTCAGCGCCGGCCCCGGCCGGTGGACGTAGTTCTCCACGACCGCGTAGTCGGCGCGCAGAGTGGGCACGATCATCCGCACGACGTCCTCGTCGTCCAGCAGTGCGGAGGCGGTGCCCTGTAGTTTGCGGACTTCGGCGATGATGCCCGCGTCGTCCCGCAGGTGCACGCTCTCGTGGCGGACCGCGCCCGGTGCCCGGCGGCCGGAGACGATCAGTCCGAGCAGCCGGCCGTCGAGCTCGCGCTCCATCCGCCGGGCGGTCTCGAAGGCGAGGGTGCCGCCCATGCTGTGGCCGAAGAACACCAGGGGGCGTTCGGGTTCGTCCCGCAGGACCCCGGAGATCTCCCGCACCAGGGCTTCGACGCTGGTGAGCGCCGGCTCGGACCTGCGATCCTGCCGGCCCGGGTACTGCAGCGCCAGCACCTCGACCCGGGGCGCGAGCCGGGCGGACAGGGGCAGGAAGTAGCTGGCCGAGCCGCCCGCGTGCGGGAAGCACACCAGGGTGACCTCGCTGTCCGGCGAGGGGTGGAACCCCCGTATCCAGCGTTGCCTCAGTTCCTGCGTGTCAGCCATGTGTCACGTCCCTTCTGTTGCCTGGCGGGCGCGCGCGGCCGGGGGACGCGCACAGGCGCCAACCCTTGCGGATCAACGCGCGATGATCAAGGTGTCCACGGGACGGGCCCGCGCGCGGGAACTTTGCCCCCGTCGAGCCGGGGCGGGCCGCGGCGCCCCTGGTTCTCCCCGGACGGGGCCCTGTTGGGCCTCCCGGCGCCCGGCGGGCGGACACGGTCAGGGCTGGTGGGCTATGGCGGTCACGATCAGTCCGCGCTCGATCCGCCAGCGGCCCTCGAAGGTCTCCAGGAGCCGGCCCTCGTGGTCGTGTCCCCTCGACAGGAGCCGGGCGTGGAAGGTGCGCCGCTCCGGGTCGAGGTCCAGCTCGGCCTCCTGGAAATCCAGGGGCTGTCCGGTGAGCGGGAACCACGTCTTGTAGACGGACTCCTTCGCGCTGAACAGCAGGCGGTCCCAGGCCCGAGCCGGGAAGTGGCTTGCCAGCCGCGCCACTTGCCGCTGTTCGCGCGGCCGGGCTATCGCGTCGAGTACCCCTTCGGGCAGGGGTGCGTGCGGCTCCGCGTCGATACCCAGGGAGACGACCTCGGCTCCGAGGGCGACGGCACAGGCACGGTATCCCTCGCAGTGGGTCAGGGAACCGACGACGCCCCGGGGCCACACCGGTGCGCCGCGGAGGCCGGGGACCAGGGGCCCGGCCGGCCGGCCGAGCGCCGAGAGGGCCTGGCGGGCGCAGTGCCGGACGGTCGTGAACTCGCGGCGGCGCTTGTCCACGGCCTTGGCTATCACCGCCTCTTCCTCGGGGTGGAGGAGGACTCCGGGGGTGTCCTCGAAGGCCTCGGCGCTCCGGGCCTGCGGCGGCAGCAGCGAGGTCAGGAGGGTGGAGGTCGGCTGGTTCACCGGGCGTCCTTCCGGGGGTCGATCCGGCGCAGAATCCCCCGGGGGTGGCCGTGCCGGCGCCACTCCCGCGGGTAGCCCACGGAGACCTCGTGGAAGGGCACGCCGTCGTGGACGGTACGGCGCGGGATGTGCAGGTGGCCGTAGAGGACGCAGGAGACGGGGAAGCGGCGGTGCCAGTCCTCCGTGCGCCGGGTGCCGCACCACATCGCCAGGTGGGGGTGGTGCAGGACGCGGGTCGGTTCCCGTACCAGCGGGTAGTGGTTCACCAGGACGAGCGGGAGCGAGGGGTCGACCGCGGCGAGGCGGCGTTCGGTATCGGCGACCCGGGCCGCGCACCACTCCTCCCGGCTGGCGTAGGGGTCGGGGTGCAGGAGGTACTCGTCGGTGAACGCAATGCCCGTCGCCTCGGCCACCGCGAGGCCGTCGGCCTTGGACCTCGCTCCGTCCGGCAGCCAGGAGTAGTCGTAGAGGAGGAACAGCGGGGCGATGGTGCACGGTCCGCCCTCGCCCCGGAAGACCGGGTAGGGGTCCTCGGGGGTGAGGACGCCGAGGCCCCTGCACATCTCCACCAGATACCGGTACCGCTCCTCTCCGCGCAGCGTCAGCGGATCGGAGGGGTGGGTCCACAACTCGTGGTTCCCGGGCGTCCACACCACCTGGGCGAAGCGGTCGGCCAGCAGGGCCAGGGTCTTCTCGATGTCCGAGGCGATCTCCGCCACATCGCCTGCCACGACGAGCCAGTCCTGTGGCCCGTCGGGGCGGAGGTCCTCGACGAGCTGCTTGTTTTCCCCCACGGCCGCGTGCAGGTCACTGACTGCCAGCAGACGACCGGGGGCCTGAGCACCAGTCACAGCGTCATGCTACAGATCCCGGTCACTCCTGACCCTCCTGTTTCGTTTCTGTGGGGCTCTGTACGAGGTTGTCCGGTAAGGCAGTTGGTACCGCTCCTCTTCCGTCGCGAAGAGGAAGAGAGAGGGTACGCGGCCGCCCTGTCGGCGCCCGTCAGTCGAGGAGATGACAGCGGTTCCGCCTCACACGCAGAAGCCCGGCGCCGGGGGTGACAGCTCCTCAAGGGAGTCCAGCAGCTCTGCGGCTCTCGCGACGTCGCCGCTCAGCGGCCGGTCCGCCGTCTCCGGGTCCAGGGCGGCGTCGGCGAGCCGGAAGGCACGGCCGGCGGGGAGGTCCGGATCGGGCGGGGCCGGGCGCAGCCGCAGGGCGCGGACCGCCGCTACGAGTTCGCAGGCGAGGACGAGCCGGTAGGCCCCTGCCGCGCGGCGGGTCTGGCGGACGGCCTGCGAGGCGAAGCTCGCGGCCTCCTCGACGCCCCGGGAGAGCACGGCGTGGCCGCTCGACGCGGGCGCGGAGGCCGCCGCGCGCAGTTCCGCGAGGGCCGAGTTGGCGCTGTACTCAAGGATCATCGTGCCGGAGTCGGCGGCGGGGTCGGCGGCGAGGAAGCGGGGGAGCCCGGTGATCGCCGGATCGCCGAGGCCGCTGAGCCGGGCGGCGGAGAGCCGCGCGGTGCCGAGGACGGCGAGGCACAGGTGGTCGAGCGCGAGGCCGAGCGGGGCCGCGAAGAAGCCGCCGTGGTGGTAGGCGGCCGGTCCTTGGTCCGGCCCGGACGCGCTGATCAGCGGATTCTCGGCGGCGGCGTTGATGTCGATTGACAGCACCCGCAGGAGGGACACCACCGCTTCGAGCGCCGGGCCGTGCAGTTGCGGGAAGCAGCGGAACCCGAAGGGGTGCTGGATGAGGCCGCTGGGCCGGCCGGGCCGCTCGGGGGCGCCGAGTTGGCGTCGTATCTCGGCGGCGGCCTGTACGACACCGGGGTGCGGCCGGGCCGCGTGGACGGGGGCGGCGTACGCCTCCAGGGAGCCCTCGGCGGCGGCCAGCGACAGCGCGGCGACGACCTGGGAGGTCCGCACGAGCCGGTCGAGGTCGTGGCCGACCAGCGCCGCCTGGCCGAGGGTGAGGGCGTTGCTGCTCATCAGGGCCAGCGCGTCGCCCTGTTCCAGAGTCATCGGCGCGGGTGCCGGGCCGCCCTGCCAGGGGTGCTCGCCGATCAGGGCGAGGCCGGTCTGGGCGAGCGCCGTGAGATCGCCGGTGCCGACGGCCCCGTACTCGTTGACCACGGGGTGCACACCGGCGACGAGGGCGTCGGCGAGCGCCTGTACGAGGGCGGGCCGCAGCCCGGAGCCGGCGGCCAGCACCTGATTGACGCGTACGGCCAGCATCGCCCGCACCTCGCGGGCGTCGAGCGGGGCGCCGATCCCGCCGGCGTGGCTGCGCAGCAGCCGCAGATCGTGCCCGGCGGACGGCCCGGGGGCCACCCCCACGCTGCGGTTGGCTCCGACGCCCGTGGTCCTGCCGTACACCCGGCCGGTCGCCGTCAGGGTGCGGGCGAGGCGGCCGGCGTCCTCGACCCGGGCGAGCGCGTCCGGGTCGAGGACGGGACGGGCTGTCCCGTCGGCGATGCGGACGACCGTGTCCGTGTCGAGCCGCAGCCCGTCGAGAAGCACGAGGGTGTCGTCCATGGGCGGTGCCGTCATCGGGAAACGCCCCTTCTCCCCACCGTGTGGCCCCTGCCTTCTTCGGTCTCTTGCCGTTTTCGCCGCGCTGGTCGACGCTCTAGGTCAGCTGAGGCCCTTGGCCTTGAGCCAGCCGCGCGCGACGGCGAGCGCGTCCTCGTGCTCGTACTGCACCTTGGCGTCGAGCTCGCGCAGTTCGCCGGTGCTGAGCTTGGCCGACACGGCGTCGAGGACGTCCTGTCCCTTCTTCGGCAGCTTGTCCTTGCGGATCAGCGGAGTCACGTTCTCGAAGGAGAAGAGCCTCTTGGTGTCCTTCAGGACGACGAACTTCTCCTTCTGGATCGAGGGGTCCGTGGTGAAGACGTCGGCGGCCTGGATGTTGTTCTTCTTCAGGGCGGCGACGGTCAGCGCGCCGCCGGCGTCCAGGCCCTTGAAGGACTTGAAGCTCAGGTTGTAGACCGACTTGAGGCCGGACAGCCCCTGGTGCCTGGACTGGAACTCCGGGGAGCCGCCGATGACCAGCTGCGGGGCGATGCCGGCCAGGTCCTCGATTCCGGAGTCGGTGGTGAGCTTGTACTTCTTCGCCGTCTCCGCGTTGACCGCCACGGCGTCCTTGTTCTCGGCGGTGGACGACTTGAGGATGGCCAGCGTCGCGGGCAGCTTGGCGGCGATCTCCTTGTTGGTCTCCTCCACCGAGGTGGGGACGGCCTTGGAGTCGAGATAGGCCAGGAGCGCGCCGTTGTACTCCGGGATGGCCGTCACCGAGCCGTTCTTGAGCATGCCGTAGGTGGTCTCGCGGCTGCCGATGTTGTGCTTGTACGTGACGTCGATCCCCTTGGCCTTGAGCGCCTCGCCGTAGATGTCGGCGAGCAGGATGCTCTCGGGGAAGTTGTTGGAGCCCATGACGACTTCGCCCTTGCCGGCGGCGGCGGGCTTGAGCGGGTCGCTTCCCGAGTCGTCGGAGGAGCCACATCCCACCAGCAGTCCACCGGCCGTGATGGAGGCTAGGGCGACGACGACGGTGCGGCGCCGGAACCTGTTCGCGGTATCAGTCACTTTTCCCGATCCTGGTGTCTCAGCGATGATGGAGAGGTGGCGAACGGGCCTAGCGCGTAGAGCGATTGAGCCCGGGACGGTGCTGCTCTCCGCCCCGCCGCGCGGCGCTCGGAGGCCGCTGCTCACGATCCAAGCGATCTCCCGCGCGCATCGTCAAGAGCCGCCTGATCACCGATTGGCTTCGAATCGCGACCGAACGTGCCAGGACATGCGAGGTATGCCTTCATTTTGGTCGTTAACTGATCCATTTCTATCGGGGGTTGGCCGAACACCATCGGTCGGCCACGGTAGGGTCCCCCTCGTTGTCGGTGTGCGCATCGGCCCCAACAGCCCCGTATTTCTCAGGTGTTACACCGCTCGTATCCCAGCCAAGGAGGCCAGGTGTCCTCGCACGAAGGGGGAGCTTCCGGTCGGCAGTCGACCTCACCGCGCAGGGCGGGCCGCCGGATCGGCACGCTGCTGGAGCGGTGGCCCTTCGGCCGCAAGCTCCATCTCCTCGTCCTGGTACCGGTCGTGGTCATCGCCGCGATGCTCGCCTACGTCGTCGGCGACGAGCTGACGCAGGCGCGTGACGCGGCCGACACCGCCACGCTCGTGCGCGACAGCGAGAGCGTCGCGACCCTCATCGACGACCTGCAGAGCGAGCACCGCCAGGCCCTGCTGCTCTCGGTGCGCCACCAGGCGGCCCAGACGGGCGGAGCCGGAAAACCGTCGGACCGTGCCTATGTGGCGGCGCAGCGCCGTACCGACGCCCAAGTACGCCGGGTGCGGGCTTCGTTCGGCTCCCGCCTGCCGGCCGCCGAGGCCGACGCCGTCGACATGGTCGGCGGCCTCAGTGATCTGCGGCGGATGATCGGCGCCCAGTTCCTGCCGGCCGACAACATCGACCCCACCTACATCGCCCTGGGCGACCAGCTGATCGAGGGTCTCGGGCTCACCGGTTCCGGCAACTCGGCGCACGGCTCGGCGGGCAGCAGACTGGAGGCGCTGCTCGGCGCCGACGCCGCCCACGCGGCCTTCGAGACGGCCGTGTTCGGCGCGCAGAGCGGGGACGCCAACGCGCTCAACGAGTTCCTGCGCGCGGTCGGGGACCACCGCAGGTTCGAGGACCGGTCCGCGCTCTTCAAGTCGCTGTCCTCGCAGGGCGAGGGCGCCCAGGTCGACGGTATCGAGCGCAGTTCCCAGCAACGGACCATCGAGGACCGGTACAACGCCCTGCGGGTGGACCCCAGTGCGCTCCAGTCCGGCAGCACACAGCAACTGCGGGCCTCGATCGACGCGGCGCTGAAGGCGGAACCGCAGTTCGCGCGGCAGGCCGAGGACCGGCTGCGGATCACCCACACCCTGATCGACCGGATCGCGGCCCAGGCGGACGAGGCCTCCGGCAACGCGTGGCGGCGCGCCCTGCTGCTGCTGGCGGCGGCCGTGCTGGCTCTCGCCCTGTGGCTGCTCTTCTCCTTCCTGGTCCGCCGCTCGGTCGCCCGCCCCGTCCGGGTGCTGACCGCGGCGGCCCAGCAGGTGGCCGACGCCACCGGCCGGGAGTTGGCCCGGGTCGCCGACGACGAGTCGGCCGAGACCCGGCCGCCGAGCCTGCGGGAGATCCCCGTCCCCGTACGCGACGAGATCGGCACGCTGGCCGAGACGTTCAATCAGGTGCAGTCCGCCGCCTCGGCCCTGCTGGAGCGGCAGATCGTCGTGCGGGGCAACGTGGAGAAGATGTTCGGCAACATCGGCCACCGGGTCAGCAATCTGGTCTCCCGTCAGCTCGACCTGATCGAGGGGCTGGAGAAATCGCAGACCTCCCCCGAACTCCTGCGCCCGCTCTACCAGATCGACAACATCGCCACCCGGCTGCGCCGCAACGCCGAGAGCCTCCAGGTGATCGCGAGCAGGCGCGGGTCGGCGGCGGACATCGACGCGCAGGGGCCCACCAGCCTGGCCGACGTACTGCGGGCGGCGCAGAGCACCATCGAGGGGTACGAGCGGGTCACCCTGCGTCCCTCGGCCGAGGTGGCGGTCGCGCCGGCCGCCGTCGGCGACCTGACGCTGATGCTGGCCGAACTCCTCCAGAACGGCGTGTACTTCTCGCCCGCGCACACCACGGTCGACGTCGCCGTGCAGGTGCGGCTGCCGGCCGAGGGCGCCGTGATCGAGATCATCGACCACGGCCTCGGCATCCCGGCCGACCAGCTCGTCGAGGAGAACGCCCGGTTGCTCAGCCGGGAACGGCTGGACCTCGCGCCGACCAACGTGCTCGGTCTGTTCGTCGTGGGGCGTATCGCCCGGCGTTTCGGCATCGGGGTCGTCCTCACCCGCACTCCGGGCGAGGGCCTCACCAGTACCGTCACGATCCCCGCCGAACTGCTCCTGCCCGCCGAGGTCGTACCCGCGCCGGCCGGCCCGCCTCCCGCCCCCACGCCGCCCGCGGGCCCTTCCGGGCTCCCCCGGCCGGCCCTGGTGGCCGCGACCCCGCACGAGAGCGGCCTGCCCAAGCGCGTCTCACGCCGCGGCGCGGAGCGGTCCGCCCGCCCGGAGACCGCTCAGGACGTGAACGCCCCCGCGGCCCCCGTCCCCGCCCCGGCTCCCCGGGGGTCCGGGGACCAGCCGCGGCACGACCAGGCCCGGCGCGATCCGGCCCACCCCGAGGAGGCACGGAGCGACCGGGGCCCCGGCGACGGTCCCCGGCCCCTGCGCCGCCGGGTGCGCGGGGCGACCCTGACCCCGGCCGCGGACCGGCCGGCCGGCGCCTCCCTGGAGCGGCGTGGCCCGGTCGACCCCGCGCGGGTGCGCAGCGAACTGGAGGACCTTGAGGCCGCGACGGAGCGGGCACGAGCGGACTCCACCCGCGAAACGACAGTCCCGGTGCCTCGGGCACCGCACACTCCGGAAGGATCTGGCAATGACGGACGACCTCACCACGAACCCGGCGACAGCCGACGGGCTCGGTGAATCCGCGGCGAGGTTCACCTGGCTCCTCGAACGCTTCGCCACCGAATCGGCGGGCGTCGTGGACGCCATCGCCGTCTCCTCCGACGGTCTGCTCATCGCCGTGTCCCGGCCGGACGGGCAGGACGACTCGGAGCGCCTGGGGGCGGTGATCTCGGGCATGCTCAGCCTCGCCGCCGGGGCCAGCGCCAACTACGGGCTCGGCGATCTGGGCCGGATCATCATGGACTACCAGGGCGGGCGGCTGCTGGTGACGGCGCTCGGCAGCGGCGCGGTGCTCGGCGTCGTCGCCTCCACGGAGGCCAAACTGGCCGATGTCGCCTACGAGATGACGCTCTTCACCGAGCGGGCCGGAGCGGTGATCAGCCCGGAGCTGATCGTCGAGCTCCAGAAGCAGGTCACCTCGGCGCCGGCAAGATGAGCCGGCGAAGAAAACCAGGGAGCGAGGAGGACGTACCGCCATGCCGGCCGGTGAACCCGCAGCCGACGAGACCGGGGAACCGCGGCCCGGCCCGGTCACCCGCGCCCCGGCGATCCGCCCCTTCCTGCTGACAGCGGGCAGGGTGGCCGACGCGAGCAGCGCGCTGCCCGTCGAGACCCAGGTGGTGGCCACGGCGCGGGCCCTCGCCGTGCTCGACACCCTCTCCTTCGAACCGCTGGCCATCGTCTCCGTCTGCCGGCAGCCGCAGTCCCTCGCCGAGATCGCGGCCCATCTCCGTCTCCACCTCAACGTGGTCCGCGTTCTGGCCGAAGACCTCCGGGTCAAAGGACATCTGGCCGTGTACGAGCCGGGTACCGGAACCGCCCGGGACCCCTCGATTCTGCAAAGGGTTATCGATGGGCTACTCGCCATCCCCGACTCCCCCGAGGCATGACCCCTCGGGCGCCGAGGCCGGCGCCGCCCGGCCGGCCGTCCAGCCGCCGCTGCCCGTGAAGATGGTGATCGCGGGCGGCTTCGGGGTGGGCAAGACGACCACGGTCGCCTCGATCTCCGAGATCAGGCCGCTCACCACCGAGGCGTCGATCACCTCCGTCTCCGCCGGTGTGGACGATCTCGCCCACACGCCGCGGAAGACGACCACCACGGTCGCCATGGACTTCGGCTGCATCACCATCGACCCGACGCTGAAGCTGTACCTGTTCGGCACGCCGGGCCAGGACCGCTTCAAGTTCATGTGGGACGACCTCGTGGAGGGCGCGCTGGGCGCGCTGGTGATCGTCGACACCCGCAGACTGGACGACTGCTACGTGGCCGTCGACTACTTCGAGGCGCGGGGCATCCCGTTCGCCATCGGGGTGAACAGCTTCGACGGGAGGACCAGCCACTCGCTGGACGAGGTGCGCTGGGCACTCGATGTCGAGACCCGGGTGCCGCTGTTCGCCTTCGACGCCCGGGAGCGCGGTTCGGTGCGCGACGCGCTGCTGACGGTCCTGAAGGTCGCGCTGGCCGGTGCGACGGCGCCCGGCCGCCGGTCCGGCCCCGAGAACGGCGCGTAGCGGCCGGCCGGGCACCTCCCGTACGGCCCGCCGGGTACCTCTCGTACGGCGGAGTGGGCACGTCCCGTACGCCGGGCCGGGGCCTCTTGTCCGTCGGGCACCACCCGGGGCTCCGGGTGGTGCCCGACGGACAAGAGGGGTTCCGCCGTGAACGTCAGCGGCGGCGGACGCCCGGGGAGACGGCCAGCCGGCCGGCCAGCCAGAAGACGGCCAGGGCCAGGAGCGCGAGGAGGGCGACGAGCGTGGCCCCGCCCACGACCTTCTCGTAGTCGCGCTGGTACAGGCCGTCCACGATGAACCGGCCGAGCCCGCCGAGGCTCACGTACGCGGCGATGGTCGCCGTCGAGATGATCTGGATCGCCGCGGAGCGCAGACCGCTGAGCACGAGCGGCAGCGCCGCCGGCAGCTCGACCCGCAACAGCACGTGCGCCGGGTGCATGCCCATGCCGCGCGCCGCGTCGACGGGCGCCGGGTCGACGCTGCGCACGGCCTCGTACGTGGTCACCAGGATCGGCGGGATCGCGAGCACCACGAGCGGGATCATCACGGGGGTCAGCCCGATGCCGATCGCGACGAACATCAGCACCAGCAGGCCGAAACTGGGCAGCGCCCGCGCGGCGACGGCGATGACCGCCAGCACGTTGCCGCCCCGGCCGGTGTGGCCGGTGACCAGACCGACCGGCAGCCCGATCCCGGCGGCGATGCCCAGCGCGATCAGCGAGTAGTCGATGTGCTCCCACACCCGGCGCGGCACTCCGTCGTAGCCGTGCCAGTGGGCGCCGTCGCCGAAGAACGAGGTGACGAAGTGGACGATGTTCACCGGGCACTCTCCAGCGCGGACCGGGCGTCCGCCGACGTCTCGGGGGCCGTGGCCCTGCCGCGCGGCAGCCACGGGGTCAGTACGTTCCGCAGCAGGAGCAGCAGGAGGTCGGCGGCGATCGCCAGCACGGCCGTGGTGACCACGGAGCTGACGGCCAGCATGGGCCGGTGGTAGAACATCGCGTCGGCCAGCAGGTTGCCCAGCGCCCCCTGGTTGCCGATCAGCGCCCCCACGCTGACCAGGCTGATACTCGCGACGGTGGCGCCGCGCAGCCCCGCGAAGATCGCCGGGACGGCGATGGGCAGTTCCACCCGCAGGTAGCGGCGCCACGGGCCGAAGCCCATGGCCGTGGCCGCCGCCTGCGTCTCCTCGGGCACCGCGCGGACGCCGTCGACGATGGCGGGGACGAGGACCACGAGGCTGTAGAGGGTCAGCGGGATCATCACGGTGATCTGGCTCTGGCCCGTGTAGTCGATCAGGATGACGAAGATGGCCAGTGACGGGATCGCGTAGAAGATCGTGGTGCCCCACAGCACCGGCGGGTAGACCCAGGAGTAGCGCACGCACAACTGGCCGACCAGCAGCGCGAGCACCAGGCCGACGGCCACCGGGATCAGCGCCTCCTCCAGGTGCCAGGCCACGAGGCCCGCGTAGCTGTGCTGGAGGTCGCTCGGCACATCGAAGAAACCGCTCATCGGCCGGCCGCCACTGGCCGGCCGGACGGGGACGCCGGGTCCTGGTGCCGGGCGTGCGCGGTGCGGATCGCCGCGGCGATCATCTCCTGCGAGGCGACGCCGACGGCGCGGCCCGCCGTGTCCACGGCGACGGCCCAGCCGGTCGGGGACAGCACCGCGCCGTCCAGCGCCGCCCGTAGCGAGTCCCGGTGGACCGAGAAGGGCCTGCCGCACGGGATCAGCCCCCCGGGGCCGGACTCCGGGGCCGCCGGGTCGCTCCAGCCGAGCGGTCTGCCCGCCGCGTCGGTGACCAGCAGGTACGGGACGGCGGCGCGCCCGGCCGCTTTCTCGCCCGGGTCCCCGGCCGCCGTCCGGGCGGAGGCCGCGGCGCCCTGGACCACCGTGGGGGCCGGTGCCAGTTCCAGTCCCGTCGAGCTGAAGAAGGACAGCCGCCGCACGCCCCGGTCGCTGCCGAGGAAGTCCTCGACGAAGGCGTCGGCGGGCGCGGAGAGCAGTTCACCGGGGGGCGCGAGCTGGGCGATCTTCCCGCCGGTGCGCATCACGGCGATACGGTCGCCGATCTTGATGGCCTCGTCGATGTCGTGGGTGACGAAGACGATCGTCTTGCCCAACTCCGACTGTATGCGCAGCAGTTCTTCCTGAAGTCCTTTGCGGACCACGGGGTCGACCGCAGAGAACGGCTCGTCCATCAGCAGTACCGGCGGGTCTGCCGCGAGAGCCCTGGCCACTCCCACCCGCTGCTGCTGGCCGCCGGAGAGCTGGTAGGGGTAGCGCTTGGCCATGGCGGGGTCGAGCCCGACCCGGCCCATCAGCTCCACCGCCCGCTCGCGCGCGCGTTCCTTGCCCCAGCCGAGCATGCGCGGCACGGTCGCGATGTTGTCCAGGACACTGCGGTGCTGGAAGAGGCCGGCGTTCTGGATGACGTAACCCATCGAACGGCGCAGCGCGTTCACCGGCTGCTGGCGGATGTCCTGCCCGTCGAGCAGGACGCGCCCCTCGCTCGGCTCGATCATGCGGTTGATCATCCGCAGCGTCGTCGTCTTGCCACAGCCCGAAGGCCCTACGAGGACGGTGATCGAGCCGTCGGGTATCTCCATGGACAACCGGTCCACAGCGACCGCGCCGTCGGCATACCGCTTTGTCACCGCTTCAATGCTTATCAAGGTGTCAAGTACCCTTCGGCGTGGTCCAGTTCCGGCCTTCCCGGACGCCCGGACCTACCGTATCGCGCCGCCCTCCGCGCTCTGCGGGCCGTGGCCCCCGTCGGCCGCGCCGCCGCTCCTGGACGTGAACCGAGGACCTATTCCGCTTCTCCCTGCCCTTCCTGCTCTTCCTGCTCCAAGCCCGCGAGGGTGCTGAGCAGTTGCCTGGTCTCGACGAGGAGGCCGCCGCCCACCGCGGCGGCCGTGCCGGCCTGGCCGCGGAAGGACTCGGCCACCTCCCTGTACGCCTCTCTCGCCCGCCGGGCGGCCTCCTCGCGTGTCTCCTCCCCCTGGCCGGCGTCCTCGCCGGACGTCCCCGGGTCACCCAACTCCCTTGCCTCGACGGCGCACAGGTCCGCGAGTCCGTCGGCCAGGTCGGCGTAGCAGGTGAAGAACGCCTCCCCGGGCGGGGTGAGGGGGCTGTCCTCCCCCGCCACGGCCCCCAGGGTGCGGGTGATCGCGCGCAGGTGGTCGGCGACGGAGCTCCACCGGTCGTCGGCGGCCGGTGGTGGCTGGAGCGTTTCGAGGCGGCGCAGTTTGCGGGCCGGGTTGAGGCGGGTGCTCTCGGCGCTGCGGCTGCGGGCCTCCTTGACGGCCGAGAGGATCGTCTCCAGTCTGCGGGCCCGGTCGTGCCAGCCCTGCGCGTCGGCCGGTGACCAGCCCTCCCGGGAGCCCTCGGCGATGGCGTGCAGGAGGTCGGCGCTCTCCCGGGGCAGCCGCTGGAGCTGGTCGCGCACGCTGCGCAGGTGCACGGGCGGCAGGATCAGCGCGTTGACGGCGATGCCGATGGCCGCGCCGACCGCGGTCTCCAGGAGCCGGTTGCCGATCTGCGAGGAGTCGTTCGAACTGTAGGTGATCACGAACAGGGCGGTCGTCGCCCCGTAGATCCCCTGGGTGCCCAGGCGGCGGTAGGTACCGATCAGGACCAGCGGTGGAAGGACGAGGGCCATGGACCCGAGCGTGTTCTCTCCCGTGAGGGACAGCGCGGCCGCCGCCGCCAGCGTGCCCACCAGGATGACGGCGTACTGCTGGAGACCGGAGCGCAGCGAGCGGTAGACCGTCGCGTCGACCAGGGCGAGCGCGGTCCACGGGGCGAGCAGGGCCTGGGGCGCCCTGAGCCACCAGCCGACCAGCGCCCAGGCGGCGATCGCGGCCCCGGCCGCCTTCAGCGACTGCACCATGGTGTCGCGCTCGGGGCCCGAGTACCGGACGGCGTTGCGCGCGGTGCGCCCCACGGCCGCCGCCTCCCAGCGCACCCGGTCCGCGGCGGCCGTCGCCTCTTCCCTCACTGTCACCTGTTCCCGTCCTCCACCTCAGAACCTCAGAGCCGTGTCGGGGCGCGGCGACGCCGGCATCCACCCCTTGACGCGCGGCCTTCAGCTCCCGTCCTCGTCCTGCCCGCGTTTACCGCCGGGCAGGATGTCCTGGATCTTCGCCTTGACGCCCTGTTTGACGACGCCCGCGGCGGCGGAGTCGCCCTTCAGCAGGGCCTTGGCCGTCGCCTGAGCCTGTTCCCAGGTGGCGTGCGGCGGGATCGGCGGTACGTCGGGGTCGGTGACGAACTCCAGGAGGAAGGGCCGGTCCGCCGCGAGCGCCTGCCGCCAGGCGTCCTCGACCCCGTCGGGGGACTCCACGCGGAGGCCGCCGAGACCGAGGGAGCGGGCGAAGTCGGCGTAGCGCACGTCGGGCAGGTGCTGGGACTCCAGGAACTGGGGGGCGCCGGACATGGAGCGCATCTCCCAGGTGACCTGATTGAGGTCCTGGTTGTTGAGGACCGCGACGATCAGCCGCGGATCGCTCCACTCGGGGTAGTACTTGCTCGCCGTGATCATCTCGGCGAGGCCGTTCATCTGCATGGCCCCGTCCCCGACGATCGCGATGGCGGGGCGGTCCGGGTGCGCGAACTTCGCGCCGATCACGTACGGCACCCCGGGGCCCATGGTGGCCAGCGTCCCCGACAGGGAGCCCCGCATCGATCCGCGCATCCGCAGGTGCCGGGCGTACCAGTTGGCGGCCGAGCCCGAGTCGGCCGCGAGGATCGCGTCGTCGGGCAGGAGCGCGTCCAGGGCGTGGACCACGTACTCGGGGTTGACCGGGTCGGCCTCCAGCGCGGCCCGCCCTCGCATGACCTCCCACCACCGCCTGGTGTCCGACTCGACGCTTTCGCGCCAGGCGCCGTGCTTCTTCGGTGTCAGCAGCGGCAGCAGCCGGTCGAGGGTGGCGGTGGCGTCGCCCACGAGGTTGACCTCGAAGGGGTAGCGCAGGCCGATCATCGTCGGGTCGATGTCGATCTGGACCGCTCGGGCCTGCCCGTACTCCGGCAGGAACTGGGAGTACGGCAGGTTGGAGCCGATCACCAGCAGGGTGTCGCATCCCTGCATCAGCTCCCAGCTCGGGCGGGTGCCGAGCAGGCCGATGGCCCCGGTGACGTACGGCAGTTCGTCGGAGAGGACGTCCTTGCCGAGCAGCGCCTTGGCGACGCCCGCGCCGAGGACCTCGGCGATCCGCTCGACCTGGGCGCGGGCCCCGCGGGCGCCCTGCCCGACGAGGACGGCCACCTTCTCCCCGGCGTTCAGGACCTCGGCGGCGCGCCGCAGGTCCTCTTCGGCCGGGACGGCGGTGGAGTGTGACGCGCCCAGGCTGGAGGGCACCATCTTGAAGGCGTGGCCGGGCGGGGTGTACTCCAGTTCCTGCACGTCGGCCGGGATGATGACGGCGGTGACGGTACGTCGCCCGTAGGCGGTGCGGATCGCTCGGTCGATGACGTTGGGGAGTTGCTCGGGGACGGTCACCATCTCGCAGTAGTCGGAGGCGACGTCCTTGTAGAGGCTCAGGAGGTCGACCTCCTGCTGGTAGGAGCCGCCCATCGCGCTGCGGTTGGTCTGGCCGACGATCGCGACGACCGGCACGTGGTCGAGCTTGGCGTCGTAGAGGCCGTTGAGGAGGTGGATGGCGCCGGGCCCGGAGGTGGCGGCGCACACGCCGACCTTGCCGGAGAACTTGGCGTAGCCGACGGCCTCGAACGCGGCCATCTCCTCGTGCCGGGCCTGGACGAACTTGGGCTGGTTGTCGGCGCGCCCCCAGGCGGCGAGCAGGCCGTTGATGCCGTCGCCCGCGTAGGAGAAGACGTGCTCTACCTCCCACTCGCGCAGCCGCTGGAGTACGTAGTCGGAGACCTTCATCGACATGGCGGGTCCTCTCGGTGGTGGGCGTCGGTCGGGAGCGCGCCGGGACGGGCACTCCCGCCGCGAGTGCGCTGGTGGGGCGCCACGCCCGAGGTGACCGGGCCCGGCCCGGGTACCCCTCCCCCGACGCGCGACACATACCTCGTCATGGGGACATATCACCACGGCGTGCCACCGCTCCTGCCGTCGCCACGGGCTGCCGGATGCGGCGGCGCGGTGCCGGGCGGGCCCACCGTCCGGAGGGACGGCCCGGCGTCGTGGTCACTCCTCGATCGCCACGCGCACCGTTCCCAGTTCGGTGTCCACCGCGTCCGGCAGGTTCATGCCGGCCCTGATACCGCTGGTGAGGTAGTCGAGCAGGGGGGAGGTGAGGCGTTCCCCGGGGAGGGCGGCGGGGATGCCGGGCGGGTAGGGCGTGAGCATCTCGGCGGTCACCCGGCCGGCGGCCTCGGCCACCGGAACGTCCTCGACCGGCCCGAAGTACGCGTCCCGGGGCAGCATCACCTGTTCCAGCCGTAGATGGTCCGGCGGTGGCACGTGGACCCGGGGCGCGGGCCGCAGGGTGTCGGCCGCCCGGGAGAGTGCGCGCAGCGCGGCGAGCAGTGGACGGGTCGTGGACTCGTCGTCGGCGTGCGTGAGCTGGCTGCTGATCCTGCGGTGGTCGGCCAGGTGGCTGTCGATGCCGTGGTGTTCGCGCAGCCAGTCCGCCGCCCGGTAGCCGGTCGTCCCGAGGCCGCTCACGTCGATGATCACGGGCAGCGGGTCCAGGTCGTGGCCCAGCCCCTTTCCGCAGAAGTCGGCGCGGTCGTTGACGTGCAGCCCGTCGATCTCCTCGATCGCGGCCCGGACGCCGGCCGCCAGCCGCAGCGCCTCGCCCAGCAGTTCACGGCCGTGCAGCACCATCTGACGCCGCCAGCCGTCCATCCCGGCGTAGAGCGGCACCGAGGGGCTGGTCGTGCCGAGCAGGTCGGCGCGGGACGCGAGCACCGCCGGGTCGATCAGGTCGCCGCCGAGGTGGAAGACCGAGCCCTGTTCGAGGCCGCTGCCCATCTTGTGGATGCTGGTGACGCACACGTCCGCCCCGGCGTCCATCGCCCAGGACGGCAGGTCGGGGTGGAAGGGGAGGTGGGCACCCCACGCCTCGTCGACGATCAGGGGCTTGGACCGCTGGTGACAGACCTCGGCCACGGCCCGGACGTCGGCGGCGGTGCCGTACGGCGTGGGGCTCGTGATCAGGGCGCCCTTGGCGTCCGGGTGTGCGGCGAAGGCGGCCTCGTAGGCGGCGGCGGACGGCGGGTGCGCGAGGTGGCGTCCGGCGTCCCAGTTGGGCTCGACCCAGATGGGCCGCACCCCGGAGATGATCAGGCCCGAGACGACCGCCTTGTGCGCGTCCCGGCCGATCAGCAGCTTCTCGTGCGGCCCCGCCACGGACAGGATCGCGGCCTTGACCGACAGGGAACTGCCGCAGGTCGAGAAGAAGGTGTGCGCGGCGTGCACGGCGTCCGCCATCAGGTGCTCGGCGCGCTCCAGCACCCGGCCGCGGGTCCGCCGGTCGTCCAGCCCGCCCGAGGCCAGGACGTCACCGTGGAAGACGGCGTCACCGAGGACCCGCCGTACCTCCGGGTCCGCGCCACGGGCCTGTTTGTGGCCCGGCGGGGTGAAGGAGAGGCGGCCGCGTTCGTGGTACTCGGCGAGCGCCTCCAGTACGGGGGCGCCGCGGTGGTCGGGGCGATCGGACATGGGGTTCTCCTTCCCGAAGACCGGTGGGGAAACCAGTGGGCGGGTCGTGCGGCCGGTCCCGGGCCCGTGGGGGTCGTGTCCGGCCGCGCGTGCGGGGCGCGGTGGTCCCGCGCCGACGGGAAGGGGGGAGACGGCGACCGTCTCCCCCCGCCCGGTGGACCACCACTCAGCTGGTGCCCTCGAACCTCTCCCACACACGGTGGGTGCGCAGCAGCGTGCCGATGCGCGCGAACACCTCCTCGCCGTCCCCGGCGAGCACGACGCCGGGGGCGTCCTGCGGGACGCCGGCCGCCGAGAACACCGCCTCGGCGCCCGCCCAGCCGCCGAGCGCCTTGCCGTGCCGGTACGCCTCGCCGGTCAGCAGTGCCAGGCGCGGGTCGACACCCGGGCCCGCCGGGCCGGCTTTCGCGTCGCGCGCGGTGAGGGCGTCGGGCGCGGGGGCCGGGGCTCCGGCGAGGAGCACCGCGTCGAACTCGACGGAGCGGGCGGTGGCGAAGGTGCGCTGCACCGTGACCGCCTCCTCGCCCGAGCCGATCGTGCCGCCCGCCGGGGCGACGACGAGGGGCACCATGTCCACCGCGAACACGGCGTCCCGTACCCGGCCCACCGCCGCGGGATCGGCGTCCGGGCCGACGACGATCGCGACAGTGCGTCCTTCGGTGGGCCATTCCCGCCCGAGCTGGGAGAGCGCGGGGCTGACGGTGACCTCGCCGGGGGCGACGGTCGGCGCGGGGGCGGGCAGGCCCAGGCCCGCCGCCACCTCGGCGCACAGCCGCTCGTCGATGTTGGCGAGGGTGCGCAGCGCGCGTTCCTTGACGGCCTGCTCGTAGCACTTGCCCAGCTCGAAGCTGTAGGCGCCGATGATGTGCTCCTGCTCCGTCGCGGTCATGCTGCGCCAGAACATCCGGGGCTGGCTGAAGTGGTCGTCGAAGGACTCGGGGGCCGCGCGCTCCTTGCGGGAGGCGGGCAGTTCGACGGGCACCTCGATGTCCGCGCCGGTGTCGGCCCCGGCCAGGAAGGGGCAGCCGCCGTCGAGCGAGTTGGGCCGGTAGGGGGCGACGCCGGAGTGCACGGCGGTCTGGTGCATGCCGTCGCGGAGCATGTCGTTGACCGGGGCGTGCGTCCGGTTGACCGGGATCTGCGCGAAGTTCGGGCCGCCCAGCCGGCTGATCTGGGTGTCCAGGTACGAGAAGAGCCGTCCCTGGAGCAGCGGGTCGTCCGTGACGTCGATGCCCGGGACGAGGTGTCCGGGGTGGAAGGCGACCTGCTCGGTCTCGGCGAAGTAGTTCGTGGGGTTCCGGTTGAGCACGAGCCGGCCGACGGGCCGCACGGGGGCCAGTTCCTCCGGCACGATCTTCGTCGGGTCGAGCAGGTCGATGCCCTCGAAGGTCTGCTCCGGGGTGTCGGGGAAGGTCTGCACCCCGAGTTCCCACTCCGGGTAGGCGCCGGCCTCGATCGCGTCGGCGAGGTCGCGCCGGTGGAAGTCGGGGTCGACGCCCGAGGCGAGCTGCGCCTCCTCCCACACGAGGGAGTGGACGCCGAGCCTCGGCTTCCAGTGGAACTTGACGAGCGTCGTCTCCCCGGCGGCGTTCTCCAGCCGGAAGGTGTGGACGCCGAAGCCCTCCATCATCCGGAAGGAGCGCGGGATGCCCCGGTCGGACATGTTCCACAGGGTGTGGTGGGTGGCCTCGGTGTGCAGGCTGACGAAGTCCCAGAAGGTGTCGTGGGCGCTCTGGGCCTGCGGGATCTCCCGGTCGGGATGCGGCTTCCCGGCGTGGATCACGTCGGGGAACTTGATGGCGTCCTGGATGAAGAACACCGGGATGTTGTTGCCGACGAGGTCGAAGGTGCCCTGTTCGGTGTAGAACTTCGTGGCGAAACCGCGGGTGTCCCGGACCGAGTCCGCGGAGCCCCGGGAGCCGAGCACCGTCGAGAAGCGCACGAACACCGGTGTCTCCACGCCTTCGGCGAGGAAGGCGGCCTTGGTGACCCCGGCGGCCGTGCCGTACCCGTGGAAGACGCCGTGGGCGGCCGCGCCCCGGGCGTGCACGACGCGCTCCGGGATGCGCTCGTGGTCGAAGTGGGTGATCTTCTCGCGCAGGTGGTGGTCCTGGAGCAGGACGGGACCGCGCGGCCCGGCCTTGAGCGAGTGGTCGGTGTCGTACAGGCGGTCGCCCTGCGCCGTGGTGAGGTACGCGCCCTGCTGGGCGACCGCCTCCGGCGGGGCTCCGGTGGGGGCGCCGGTGGGGCTGCCGGTGGCCGGTCCGCTCTGGTCCGCCTTGAGCGGCTCGGGGCCGCGCGGCTCGCGGGGCTCCTCCACGCTCGGCGTCACGGTGGAGGGAACGCCGGGGATCTGCTGCTCGCCACTGCCGTCCTGCGGTTGTGCTGGCATGAGTGGTTCCGGGCCTTTCGGTGGCTGGGGGAGCTCACGAAGGGTCGCTTCGGTCTGCCTGGTGCGGTCGACCGGCTCGCGGCCGGTGCCGACGAGCCCGGGGTACCCCCGATGCGCGGTACTCAAGCGTCCCGGTCCTCCGGGCTGCTGCGCGCGGGTGACACCCGGGCTGTTTCTCGCTCCGCCGCCGCGGCGGCGGCCTCCGGCTCGTGAGCGTCCGCATGTTTCGACTCGTGAGCGGGGGCACTCAGTTTTCGACAGCGAATCACAGTCCGGGCGTGCCCGGCCGGGAGGGAGAGCCGTATGGCGGAGCCGTCGAGTCACCCGGAGGTGCGCGACAGGGAGGGGCGCGGAACCGTCCTGGAGACCGTCTTCCGGCAGGTCCAGCCCACGGGTCCGCGGATTCCGCTGCCGGCCCGCCTGGACTACGACGCCACCCGGCCGTACGAGGTGACGCTGCGCCTGGTGCCCCCGGGCGGGCCCGCCGTGCGCTGGGTCCTCTCGCGGGAGCTGCTGCGCGCGGGCACCCGGGCGCGGTGCGGTCTCGGGGACGTCCGGCTGGCGCCGGTGCCCGGTCCCGGCCGGGGCGGGCTCGTCCTGCTGCGGCTCGGCCCGCCCGAGGCCGACGCCGTCTTCTGCGCCGACCGCGCCGAACTGGCCGACTGGCTGGCCCGGACCGAGCGGGTCGTGCCGCCCGGCGAGGAGTCCGGCCGCGTCGACTGGGACGCGCTGATCACGCGGTTGCTGCGCTGACGTGCGGGCCCGGTCTCCCGGCGGGACGTGCGTGGCCGTTTCCCCGTTCGCGCCTTGGACGGGCGGCGCCTCAGCCGACGTAGCGACGTGAGGAGCCCGCCCGCTGGGCCGTCTCCAGTGTCGCGAGCTGTTCCTCCACGAAGCCGGGTACGGGGGCGCGCACCCGCAGCAGCCAGGGCACTCCGGCCGCGGCCTGCGCGAAGGCGCGCAGGGAGGCGGTGTCCCGGGGGACCGTCGTGGCGAGGTAGCAGGTACGGCGCACGGCTGGCAGCAGGGGGCGGCGCAGCCACGTGAACCACAGGGTGTTGCGCAGGCCGAGCACCCGGCGCGCGGTCGCGTCGCGGGCCGTGGAGGGCGCGTGATGGACGGTGAGCTCCTCGGCGAAGGCGAGCCACCAGCCGCGGCTGAGCAGGTCGGTGGCGAGCAGTTCCTCCTCGCCGCCCAGCCACAGCGCCGGATGGAAGCCTCCGGCGTCCCGGAAGGCGGCGGTGCGCAGCACCGTGGCGGCGGCGAGGAAGGAGCCGAGCGCCGGTCCCGGCAGCCAGTCCGGGCCGCGCAGCGGTGAGGCGCGCAGTTCGGTCACGACCGGGTCCTCCCGGCCCTCCGGCTCGACGACGATCCGCGCGGTGACCGCGGCGAGTTCCGGGCGGGCGGCGAGCAGGGTCACGGCGCGCGGCAGTGAACCGGGCTCCCACCACGTGTCGTCGTCGCAGAAGGCGACGTACGGGGTGTGCACGTGGCGCACCGCGAGGTTGCGGGCCACCGCCCCGTGGTTGTCCTCCAGCCGCAGCAGCCGCATCCCGGGGAAGTGCTCGGCCACGGCGTCGGCGGAACCGTCGCCCGAGGCGTTGTCGGCGACCACGACGGCGGGCCGCTCGGGCAGCGCGGCCAGCCGCTCCAGGGTGCCCAGGAGTTCCGCGCGCCGGTTGTGGGTGATGACGACGACGGTGACCTCGGAGGCGTCGGCGCTCATGTCAGTTCCCTCCTGGGCGGGGGCCCGGCCTCGACGAGCCGTACGGCGGTCTCGACCTTTTCCGGCAGCGGCCGGCGGTAGCGGGGCAGGGCGCGCGGCAGTCGTACGAGGACGCCGCCGAGGGCGGGGGCCGCTCCGGGCTGCCCCCGGGCCGCGTCGGCGGCGAGCGCGAGGGTGCGGCGGGCGGCGAGCGGCAGCGGGCGGCGCAGCCAGTCGGCGAGCAGCGCGTTGCGGCGTTGGAGCGCGGCCCGGCCCGGTCGCGGCCCGCCCTCGGGGGCGTGCCGGGCGATCACCTCGGGCACGTGGGCGAGGCCCCAGCCGCGCGCGGCGAGGTCGAGGGCGAGCAGGGACTCCTCCGCGCCGAAGAACAGCAGCGGGTGGAAGCCTCCCGCGTCCAGGAACGCGGAGCGGCGCACCACCGCCGCGCAGGCGAGGAAGCCGAGGACGGGTACGCCGGGCAGGCGCGCGTCCCGGGGCAGGGGCGAGGCGGCGAGCACCTCGTTGAGCGGGTCCTGGGCGCCGCCCGGCTCCACGAGGGTGCGGGCGGCGAGCAGGCCGAGCGCCGGGTGGCGTTCGAACTGCGCGGCCGCCGTGTCGAGCGCGTCCGGGTCCCACCAGGAGTCGTCGTCGCTGAACGCCACGTACGGCGTCCGCGCCCGGCGCACCGCGAGGTTGCGGCCCAGCGCGCCGGTGTTGCGGCCGGGCCGCAGCACCCGGGGGCGGGCGGGGTGTGCGTCCAGGACGCGGGCGGCGGCCGGGTCCTCGCCGTTGTCGACGACGATCACCGGTGGGCGCGAGGGCAGCGCGGAGAGCCGGTCGAGGGTGCGCCGGAGGCTTTCGGGACGGTCGCGGGTGATCACCGCGACGGTGACGAGTGGTCCTGTCGGGGACGCGGGGCGGCCGGGGTCAGACACGGGGCCCCGTCTCCGGTGCGCGCAGCCGCAGGCGGGCCGCCTCCAGCACCTCGTGGACGGTGACGCGCAGCAGTCGCGGATCGGGCTTGCTCCCGTGCGGGTCGCCGGGCGGGCCGGGGTGCCACAGCGCGGTGTGCGCGCGGTGCTCGGGCGGCCCCCACCGGGAGGGCGCCACGGGGCCGAAGAGCGTGACGGAGGGCGTGGCGTGGGCGGCGGCGAGATGGGCGGGGCCGGTGTCGGAGCTGAGCAGCAGGGCGGCTCCGGCGACGAGCGCGGACAGGCGCGCGAACGGCAGCCCGCCCGAGAACAGTGCGGCCTCCGGCAGGCCGGCGGCCCGCCCGAGGGCGGCGACCAGCTCCTCCTCGCCGGGGCCGCCGGTGACCACGACGCGGTGTCCTCGCGCGCGCAGGGCGCGGATCACCTCGGCCCACCTCTCGACGGGCCAGCGGCGGGCGGCGGCGTCCGCTCCGGGGTGGACGACGACGGCTCCCGGGGCCGGGGAGGGCTCCTCGGGGGCCGGCAGGCGGACGTCGTCCGCGTCGCCCGGCATTCCGTAGGCGCCGACCAGGCGGCACCAGCGGACCCGTTCGTGCTCGCCCTCCCGTGGCCGTAGCCGCTCGCCGGGCGGGGGCGGCTGGGCGTACGACAGGAGGCGGCCCGGCCGGAGGGCGGCGAGGGCGCGGTGGCTGGCGATGCCGGTGCCGTGCAGGTCGACGGCCAGTTCGGGCGGGGCCTCCGGCCAGTGGCCGAGGGAGGGTACGGCGCGGCCGGGCGCCTCGGCGGGGAAGAGGGCGTCGACGGTGCCGGTGGCGAGGGCGGCCTCGCGCAGCGCGGACGGGGCGGCGAGCACGATCCGGTGGCCGGGCAGCGCGCGCCGCAGTCCGCGCAGCGCGGGCACCCCGGCGAGCAGGTCGCCCAGGCCCAGCGCGCGCAGGACGAGCACGGCCGGGGCGTTTGCGCGGGCGGGGGCGCTCACCGTCCCCCTCCGCGTACGGAGGCGGGCGGGTCGTGGGGCGCGGCGGCCCGGCGGGCGAGTGCGGTGGTGGAGCGGCCGTCGAGGTAGGGCACGAGCAGCACCTGCCCGCCCCAGCTCTCCACGAGGTCGGCCTCGGGCAGTTCGGCCCGGACGTAGTCGCCGCCCTTGGCCCACACGTCCGGGCGCAGGGAGCGCAGCACCCGCGCGGGGGTGTCCTCGTCGAAGACCAGGACGGCGTCGACGCATCCGAGGGCGCGCAGCACCCGGACGCGGTCGGACTCCGCGACGAGGGGGCGGCCCGGTCCCTTGCCGCGCCGGACCGAGGCGTCGGAGTTGACGCACACGACGAGGCAGTCGCCGGCCTTGCGGGCGGCCTGGAGGAGCGCCACGTGGCCCGCGTGCAGCAGGTCGAAGCAGCCGCCGGTGGCGACGACACGGCCGCCGGCGGCGCGGGTGCGGGCGGCGACCTCGTACGCGTCCTTCGCCGCCCGCCGGCCGTCCCCTGACGGGGCGCCGGACGGGCCGGGGCGGACGGCCGCGGCCCCGCCCTCGGCCACGTAGCGCGCCGCCGCCGTGACGGCGCCGACGACCGCCTCCTCGGTGAGCGCCCCGTCGGCCAGCAGACCCGCGGCGGCCGAGGCGAAGCGGTCCCCGGCTCCGCAGGGGTCGCCGTCCGCCTCCCAGGGGGCGGGGACGTAGAGGGGCGCGTCGTCCCCGTGGGTGAGGACGGCGCCCCTGCGGCCGAGGGTGACGCAGACGGAGGCGGTCTCCCAGCTCTGTACGAGGACGCGGCCCGCGCCGACGGCGGCGTCGAGTGCGTCGGGGGCTGCCCCGCGCGGGTTGGTGGCGGAGCCCGCGCCGGGCCCGTCCCGCTCGGCGCGGGCGGCCCAGTGCGCCGCCTCCGCCGCGGACGGGGTCACCAGCCGGGCGCCGCGCACCGGCCGGGCGCCGCGCGGGTGCGGGTCCCATACGACGGTGCCCCGGGCGGCCGCCGCCGTCAGCGCCTCGCGCAGTACGTGGGCGGTGCCCCGGCCGTAGTCGGAGACCAGGACGGTCGCGGCCCGCTCCAGCGCGGCGCGGGCCTCCCCGGTGCTCTCCCGGGCCCGGCCGTCGCCCTCGTCGAGCCGCAGCAGGCAGTGCCCGTCGCCGCGCACCCGGGTCTTGCGGGCGAGGGGGCCGCTCAGCGGGAGGGCGATCAGCCGGACCTCACCGTCCAGGAGCCGGCGCAGCTCGGTGCTCGCGGGGTCCTCGCCGAGCGCCGTCACGAAGGTGACCTCGCGCCCCTCGCGGGCGGCGAGCAGCGCGGCGAGCGCGGCCCCGCCGGGCCGCTTGTGGCTGACGGCGCGGTCGAGCACGGGGACGGGCGCGTCGGGCGCGAGGCGTCCGACGTGGCCGTCGAGGTCCTCGTCGAGCAGCGCGTCGCCCACCACGAGGAGCGGGGCCGGGCCGCTCATGCCGGTTCCCCGGTGGTCTCGGGCAGTTCGGCGGCCACGGCGGGGCGGCGGGCGGCCACGGCGGCGTCGAAGGACTCGCACAGCAGGTGGACGGCGACGAGGTGGAGTTCCTGCACCGTCGCGGAGACGGGGGCCTCCACGCACAGCGCCTCGTCGCTCGCGGAGGCCAGCGGGTTGGGCGCGGGCCCGGTCAGCGACCACACCGGCAGGTCCAGGGCGCGTGCCTCCTCGGCGGCGGAGACGAGGTTGGCGCTCGCCCCGCTGGTGGACAGGAGGATGAGGACGTCGCCGGGTCTGCCGTGCGCGCGTACCTGCCGGGCGAAGACGGCCTGGACGCCGTAGTCGTTGGCGATGGCCGTCGTGGAGGAGGTGTCGGCGTGCAGGGAGAGCGCCGAGTAGGCGGGGCGGTCGTCGCGGTAGCGGCCGACGAGTTCCGCCGTCAGGTGCTGGGCCTGCGCGGCCGATCCGCCGTTGCCCGCGACGAGCAGCCGGCCGCCCGCGGTGAGGCGCTGTGCCAGCGTCGTGCCCCAGGAGTGGAGCAGGTCGGTGCGGGCGCTGAAGTGCCGCAGGGCGCGGCCCAGTTCCTCGCAGTGCGCCGCTCCGGGGCGGTGCCCGGGTCCGGTGCCGTGGGAGGGGGGTGAGGAGAGCGAAGTCATCGTGCGGCCTCCGGTACGGGGGAAGTCTTCACGGCCAGCTCGTAGACCCGGCTCGCGTCGTGGGCGACGCGTTCCCAGGTGTAGAGGTCGAGGGCCCGGCGCCGGCCGGCGACGCCGAGCCGGCGCAGCCGCCCGGGATCGGCGAGCAGGGAGCGGACGGCCGAGACCAGGCGCGGGTCGCCGCCGGTCCCCTCGTGGTCGGCGGTGGGCGGGACGTGCGCCCCGGTCACCTGATCGACGACGGTGTCGAGCTGTCCGCCCACGGCGGTGGCGACGACGGGCGTGCCGCAGGCCATCGCCTCGACGGGGACGATGCCGAAGGGCTCGTAGCGCGGCAGGGACAGCACCAGATCGGCGCGGGACATCAGCGCGGGCATGTCCGCGTGGCGTACGGCGCCCAGCAGCGTCACCCGGTCGGTGACGCCGCATTCGGCGGCCACCTTGCGCAGCCGCTCCGCCTCCGGGTCGGCCGCCAGTTCCCCGTCGGGCGGGCCCCCGGCGATCACGAGCCGGGCGCCGGGCAGTTCGCGCAGGGCGCGGATCGCCCGGTCGAAGCCCTTGCGCGGTACGAGCCGGCCGACCGACAGGAGGGTGGCCGGGCGGCCGGAGCGCGCGGTGTCCTCCGGGCGCGGGGCGAAGTGTCCGGTGTCGACGCCGCAGGGCACCACGGTGATCCGCTCGGGCGGCAGGCCCATCGCGAGGAGTTCGCGTACCTCGTCGGCGCAGGTGGCCAGGAGGTGGCGGGCGGAGAGCCCCACGGTGGTCTCGATGGACTCGCGCTGCGCCGGGCTCGTGTCGGCCTCGCCCTGGTGGCGCCGCTTGACCGTGCCGAGCGCGTGGTAGGTGTGCACGACCGGCACGTTCAGGGTGCGGGTGGCGGCCACCGCGGCGAGCCCCGACATCCAGAAGTGGGTGTGCACCAGATGCGGGGGCCTGAGGCTGAAGTCGCGATGCAGCCGGGCGGCGAACGCCGGTATGTGGGGCAGGAGTTCGTCCTTGGGGACGCTGCTGGGCGGCCCGGCGTCCACGAGGGCGACGCGTACCCCCTCCGGGGTCGTGACCAGCGGTGGCAGCCGGGGGTCGTCGCGCCGGGTGTAGACGGTCACCTCGTGGCCGCGCCGTACGAGGTGTTCGGCGAGCCGTGCCACGTAGACGTTCTGGCCGCCCGCGTCGGCGCCACCGAGGGCCGCCAGGGGGCTGGCGTGCTCGGACACCATGGCGATACGCCGGTGGAGGAAGGACGGTTGCCTCATCGCACGACCTCTTTCATCAGCTGGTCCCAGTCGTCCAGGAAGCGCCGCAGGCCGTACCGTTCGAGTACGGCCGCGCGGGCCGCGGCGCCCGTCACCTGGGCGTGCGCCCGGTCCGCGAGGAGCCGCCGGACCGCCTCGCGCAGGACTTCGGGCCGGTTGGACACCACTCCCGCACCCGGTGGCACCGCCTCGCGGGCCTCCGTGGTGTCGAGGGCGACCACGGGCATCCCGAGGAACATCGCCTCCAGGAGGGACAGTCCGAGCGAGGTCCAGCGCACGGGGTGCAGGTAGAGGCGGCGCCGGGCCATCGCCCCGTGCAGCGCGGACTGCGGCAGGTCCCGCGCCCGGCACCGTCCGGGGCTGAGCCCGAGGTGTTCGGGCAGCCCCTCGGTGCCCATGCCGAACACGTCGAGCGGCACCTCGCGGGCGAAGCCGGGGAGCAGGTCGGTGCCGGTGGTCCGGCCGCGCCGTACCGGCTCGTTGACGACGACGGCGGCGCGTTCGATGTCCCCGGTCCACCGCGGTCCGGGGTCCACGATGCCGTGTTCGACCACCGCCGTGGGCGCCTTGCCGGTGTCCCACATGAGGCGGTTGAAGTGGGTGACGTGGACGACGGGGATGTCCGAGCGGTCCGCGAGGGGGTGGCGGGTGTGTTCGGCGGGCCCGTCGGGCGTGTTGTGCTCGACGTAGACGGCGGGGACGTCGCGGCCGGGTGTCCGGCCCGTCCACCGCCGGGCGAGTTCCGGCTCGTGGGGGCGTTGCAGGACCATCAGGTCGATGTCGGCCTCGCGCAGTTGTGCGGGGCTCACCTCGCGCGCGGACTCGGGCCAGTTCCAGGTCCTGGCCCTGCCGAGCCCGTCGCCGTCCCGGTCCGCGGTGACCGGCAGCAGGTAGGTGTGGCCGCCCCGCAGGAACGAGGTGAGCCACGAACCGTGGACGTGCCAGACGAGGATGTTCACGCCGCCTCCATGAGCTTGCCGACGGCCGCCACCACGTCCTGCGCGGTGACGCCCTCCAGACAGGGGTGGCCCGGCACCGGGCAGACGCGCGCCCGGGTGCCGGCGCACGGCGCCCGCTGGTCGCCGAGCAGGATCGAGTCGACCCCGTACGGCGCCCAGCGTTCGGCGGGCACCACCGGTGAGTACAGGGAGACCACGGGCACGCCCACCGCCGCCGCCAGGTGGGCGGGCCCGGTGTTGCCGCACACCACGACGTCGGCGCCGGCCAGCACACCGGTGAGGGTGCGCGGATCGGTGCGGCCGCCGAGGTCCACGGCCACCGCCCCGCTGACGTACCGGGTCAGGGCCCGTTCGCCGCCGGTGCCGGTGACCACGACGCGGTGTCCCTCGTCGGCGAGGGCGAGGACGGCCTCCGCGCACTTGTCGGGGCTCCACGCGCGGGCCGGGGCGCTCGCCCCGGGGTGCACGACGACGTAGGGGCCGTTGCCGGTGAGCGCCGCCGTGTCCGGCCCCGGCAGGACCTTCAGGCGTCCGGTGTCGCCGCGCGGCGGGGCGAACCCGGTCGCGAGGGCGGTGTCGAGGGCGGCCTCCGCCTCGTGCCGTCCGGGGCGCCGGTGGTGGCGCACGTCGAGCAGCCGCCCGGGGGCGTCGGCGCAGTCCGCCCCGATGTGCCGCACTCCGGCGAGCCGCAGGAGCAGCGCGGCCGGGAGCGGGCTCTGGTGGAAGGAGGTGAGGACGACCGCGGTGTCGTGGGCGCCCGCCCGCAGCCGCTCCGTCACGCGGGCCACGTCGTCCGCGTCCACCGGCGGCGGGTCGACGCCCTCCCAGGGCGCCTCCCACTCCAGGACCTCGTCGACGCCCGGCAGCAGGCGCGCGGCGGGCGCCCCGCGCGGTCCGCACCACAGCGTGACGTGGGCGGAGCCGGCCGCGACGGCGCGCACGGCGGGGCCGGCGAGCAGGACGTCGCCGAAACTGTCGAGCCGTACGACGAGGGAGCGCATCACGACCACCTCCCCGCGGGGGCGGCGGGCCGCGCGGCGGGTTCCTCGCCGAGCAGGGCGCGTACGGCGCTTGGCAGGTCGGGGTGGCGGTGCCGGGCGGCGGCCACTTCCCGCGGCCGGGTCGCGGCGTTCGGTACGAGCACGCCCGTCGCCCCGGCGGCCTCGGCCGCTCCGAGGTCCGCCGCGATGTCGCCGACGACGGCGCAGCGGCGCGGGTCGACGCCGAGCCGGCGGGCGGCGGCGAGGACGAGTCCGGGCCGTGGTTTGCGGCAGGGGCAGCCCGCGTCCGGGGCGTGCGGGCAGAACTCCCACACGTCGAGCCCGCCGAGCAGTTCGTCGACGCGCAGGTTGACGGCGAGGACCTGCCGGGCGGTCAGCAGGCCCCGTCCGACACCCGACTGGTTGCTGACCACGCCGGTGCGTACACCGCGCAGGCGCAGCAGTTCCAGTGCCTCGACCGCGCCCGGCAGCAGCGCGACCCTGTCGGGGTCGCCGTTGTAGGGGACGTCCTCGATGAGCGTGCCGTCGCGGTCGAAGAGCACCGCGACGGGTTGCGGTGGCCGCGGTGCGTTCACGACACCGCCTCCCAGGCCGGGGCGTGCCGGTGCCGCAGGTGCCCTTCGATCCGGTGCCGTACGGCGAGCGGCGGGATGACGGCGCTCGTGGCGAGCATCGTCACGGCCTCCTCGCGGGTCCAGGGGCCGGGCCGTAGCCGGGCCCAGGCGAACTCCGCCGTGCCCAGGGCCCACACCGCCCCCGCGAGGGCGGCGCTCCCGCGCCGTCCGGTGAGGGCGGACAGGGCGGCGAGGACCCCGGCCCCGGTCACGGCGAGGTGCCGGCGCAGGCGTCCGCGCGGCGCCCCGGCCCGTTCCCACCAGCCGGGTCCGTGCAGGCGGCGCATGAGGGCGTCGTCGGCGTTGCCGCGCTGGGCGCGCACCGACACCCAGCGGTCCGCGGGGCGCACCGGGTGCAGTGTCCGCCGGGTGCCCCGGCAAAGTTCCCAGCCCGCGTCCAGGACGCGCAGCGCCAGGTCGGCGTCCTCGCGGAAGGCGCGCGGGAAGCGTTCGTCGAAACCGCCCGTCTGACGCAGCGCCTCGGCCCGGTAGGCCATGTCGGCGGTGGCCCAGGCGGCGCCCTCCAGGCCCGCGGTGCCCCGCTCCCAGTCGGTGGGCGCGCGGTCGGCGGGCAGCGGGACGCGCAGAACGCCCTGGACCCCGCCGGTACGCGGTCCGGCGGCGGACAGGTCGGCGGCGAGCCTCTCGGCCCAGTCCTCTCCCACGCGTACGTCGTCGTCCAGGAACACCACCCACGGGGTGTCGAGGGCGCGCAGCCCGGTGTTGCGGGCGGCGGCGGGCCCGCGTCCGGCACTGCGCAGCACCCGGACCGGGCGGCCGTCGACCGGCGGGACCTCCAGGGGGGCCGGTTCGCCGGGCCGGTCGTCCACCACGACGACCTCGCGCGGCCGGGGGCCGGTGGAGCGGTCCAGCGCCTGGAGGCACTGCCGCAGGCAGGGCCGGCCGATCGTCGGCACGACCACGCCGTAGACCGGGGGCTCTCCTTCCGGGGCGCTCACGCGTACATCCCGGCGCGGCGCACGGCGAACGGCCCGAGCGCGAGCAGGTCGACGGGCGCGGACCCGAAGCACTCCAGCGCGTCCCTGGGGTCGTCGACCATCGGGCGGCCCGCCGTGTTGAGGCTCGTGTTGACGACGGCGGGCAGTCCGGTGCGCCGTTCGAAGGCCCGGATCATGCGGGCCACGAGGGGTTCGTCGGCGGCGTCCACGGTCTGCACCCGGGCGGTGCCGTCGACGTGCACGACCGCCGCCAGACGCGGGCGCCACTCCTCGGCGACCTCGTGCACGAACAGCATGTAGGGGCTGGGCAGGGGGCCGCCGCGGAAGAGTTCGGCGGCCCGCTCGGCGAGCACCATGGGCGCCACCGGCCGGAACTCCTCGCGTCCCTTGACCGCGTTGAGCCGCTCCAGGTTCTCGGCGTGGCCGGGGTGGGCCAGCAGGGAGCGGTGCCCGAGGGCGCGGGGGCCGTACTCGCTGCGGCCCTGGAACCAGGCCACGACGCCGTTGTCGGCCAGGACCTCGGCGACGGTCTCCGCGATGTCGTCCGGCTCCTCGTAGGGCACTTCGGCCCGCTCCAGCCAGTCGCGCAGTTCCTCGTCGCTCCAGCCGCGCCCGAGCGCCGCGGTGCCCATCGGTTTGACGGGGCCGGACTGGCTCGCCACGTGCAGGGCGGCGCCCAGCGCGGTGCCGGCGTCCCCGGCGGCGGGCTGCACCCAGATCTCGCGGAACGGCGCTTCGCGGTGCAGGCGGGAGTTGGCCACGCAGTTGAGGGCGACGCCGCCGGCCAGACACAGCACGTCCTCGCCGGTGCGCTCGTGCAGTTCGCGGGCCAGGGCGAGCTGGGTCTCCTCCAGGACCTGCTGGGCACTGGCCGCGAGGTCCGCGTGTTCCTGGCGCCAGGGCACCGTGGCGGGGCGGGGCGCCGTGAACTCGGTCCACGGCACGGGGTGGGCCCGGAAGCCGCCCTCGGGCCGGGCGCCGACGTACTCGGCCAGGCCGCGCGCGAACCGCGGGGTGCCGTACGAGGCGAGGGCCATCACCTTGAACTCGTCGCTGCTGCGCAGGAAGCCGAGGTGCTCGGTCAGGTCCTCGTAGAACAGGCCGAGCGAGTCGGGCAGTTCCTGGGCGGCCAGCACTTCCAGGGCGCCGTCCCGGTAGTGCCCGGCCAGGTGCGCCCCGCACTCCCCGCGCCCGTCCAGGACGAGGACCGCGCTGTCGGGGTGGGGGCCGGCGAGTCCGGCCGAGGCGGCGTGCGCGACGTGGTGGGGCACGAAGCGCACCGTCTCCGGGTCGAGTCCGGGCAGGGCCTCGGCGAGGAAGCCGGGGGCCTGCCGGGCGTAGTCCTGGCGCAGCCAGTCGTACGGGTCGTGCAGGCCCAGTCGCTCGGCGGGGCGGGCCAGCGCCGGGTCGTAGGAGTAGGCGACGGCGTCGAGGTCCCCGGGGGTGAGCCCGGCCTGTTCCAGGCACCAGCGGGCGGAGAGTTCGGGCAGTTCCCAGGCGGAGAAGGGCAGCGGGCGCTTGCCGTGCTTGCGGCGGCTGAAGCGTTCCTCCTCGGCGGCGGCCACCACCTCCCCGTCGATGACGAGGGCGGCGGCCGGGTCGTGGAAGAGGGAGTTGACGCCGAGTACGCGCATGGGGACTCCGGGGGGACGGGGAGGCGGGAGGGACGGCCGGTGCGCGGCCTCTCAGCCGACCGCGGCGAAGTGCGAGATCGTGCGCTTGAGCCCTTCCTCCCAGCCCACGGACGGGGACCAGCGCAGGAGTTCACGGGCGAGAGTGGTGTCGGCCCGGCGGCGCTCGGGATCGTCGACGGGCCGGTCCACGTAGCTGATCCGGGACGTGGAGCCGGTCAGTTCCAGGATCTTCTCGGCGATCTGCCGCACCGAGACCTCCTCGCTGCCGCCGATGTTGACCGGGCGCACCGCGCGGCTCGCGGCCACCAGCAGCACCCCGTCCACCGTGTCGTCCACGAAGCACAGCGACCGGGTCTGGGACCCGTCGCCCGCGACCGTCAGGGGCTCGTTGGCGATGGCCTGGCACACGAAGGTGGGCACCACCCGGCCGTCGGCGCGCCGCATCCGGGGGCCGTAGGTGTTGAAGACCCGCACGATGCCCGCGTCGGTGCGGCGTTTGGCCGCGTGGGCGGTGACCAGGGCCTCCGCGAAGCGTTTCGACTCGTCGTAGACACTGCGGGGGCCGATCGGGTTGACGTTTCCCCAGTAGCTCTCGGACTGCGGATGGACCAGCGGGTCCCCGTACACCTCCGAGGTCGAGGCGAGCAGGAAGCGCGCGCCGTCCCGGTGGGCCAGCTCCAGGGCGTTGCGGGTGCCCGCGCTGCCCACGTCGAGGGTCTCCAGCGGGTGGTTGAGGTAGTCCACGGGCGAGGCCGGGCACGCGAAGTGCAGCACCAGATCGTAGGGGCCGGCGAGCGCCTGAACGCTCTCGGGGGCGGACAGGTCGCACTCCACGAAACGGAATCCGGGGCGCTCCAGCAGATGCGCGATGTTCGCGCGGTCACCGGTGAGCAGGTTGTCGGCGCAGTCGACCTCCAGACCCGCCTCCAGCAGCCGCTCGCACAGGTGCGAGCCGAGGAAGCCCGCCCCGCCCGTCACCACGGCGCGGCGCCAGTCGGCTCGGCTGAGCGTGGGAGACATGGAAGCCCCTTTCTCGCGGACAGGGTTGTCCGGGTCCTCGTCCCGTCCCGCGCGCGGTCCGTTCCGTACGGAGTGGACGCGGGTTTGTTCCGGACGGAACGGGCCGGGAGGTGTTCCACGGGGACCGGTTCCGGCGGCCGTACACGGGGACAACCAGCACGTCGACCTTGACACGGGAACACTCGCCCCGGCCTTCCGGAGCTTCCGTCACCGAACGTGATTTCCTCGCGACCCACGCCCCTGAACTGGAGGAACACCGCGATGGAAGCGATGGATGAGATCGTGCGTACGCTCCGCACCCACCCGAACGGCCCAGGCCGGGTCCTGCTCACCGGGTGGTTCAGCTTCCTGGACGGCGAGGTGACCGCGGGGGATCTGCTCGCCCGCTCGGCGGCGGCCGCGGCGCTCGACGCGGCCGGCATCGCGCACCACTCGGCGTGGAGCGCGGGCTTCGCGCCCGGCGCCCTCTCCCTGGACGCGGCCCGTCCGGCCGGCTACCGGCACCTGCTCTTCGTCTGCGGGCCGCTGCACGGCGAGCAGATCCTGCGCCTGCACCGCCGCTACGCGGACTGCGTACGCCTCGCCGTGGACGTCAGCGTCCTGGACCCGCACGGCCCGGAGGCCACCGGCTTCCACCGGGTCGTCGCACGGGACGGCGACCCGGCGTCCCCGCCGCGCCCCGACCTCGCCGCCCTCGCCCCGGCCGGGCCCACTCCCCCGCTGGTCGCGGTGGTGCTCACCGGGGGGCAGGGCGAGTACGCGGGGCGCCGCCGCCACGAGGAGGTGAGCGACATCCTCACGGCCTGGATCGGCGCGCGGGACTGCGCGCGCCTGCCGGTGGACACGCGGCTGGCCGTCGACGACTGGCGGCTGTGCGCCACGGCCGAGCAGTTCCTGTCCGTCGTCTCACGCTGCGACGCCGTCCTCACCACACGCCTGCACGGACTGGTGCTCGCCCTGCGCGCCGGGGTCCCGGTGCTCGCGGTGGACCCGGTCGGCGGTGGGGCGAAGGTGACCGCCCAGGCCCGCGCGCTGCGCTGGCCGGCCGTTCTGGGGGCGGGCGAGGTGAGCGCCGACGCGCTGGAGGGGTGGTGGAGGTGGTGCCTCTCCGCAGCGGGCCGTACGGCTGCCGCGCGGCGTGCCCGGCTCATGGACCGGGCCCGCGCGAGGGCGGCGGGCCGCGTGCGGTGAGCGGGCGGGCCGGCACCTCCGTCTCACGCGTCCCTGCCACCCCATGAGGTGCTTTATGTCGCTTTGCATGCCCCGCGTACCCGGGGGCACACGCGAGACCGGTGGTGCCGGGCGGTCCGTACCGGAACGTCCGGGCGGTGGCCGCGCGGCGCACGAAACGGCGCCGTCGGCCCGCGGGCCGACGCCGGTGCCGACCACAGGAGAGTCCGAGACCGTCCGTGGAGACGGGACCGTCCGTTGCCCGGCCCGTCACGAGATGGAGTACGCGATGCCCGAACCTTCCCAGTACGAACCGCGCCGGCCCGAGCCGGACTTCCCGCAGCAGTCGCAGGAGCATCCGGGCAGTACGGGGGAGATGGACCCGCCGCCCGACCACGGCGAGCACTCCTACCGGGGCAGTGGCCTGCTCGACGGCTTCAAGACCGTACTGACCGGCGGCGACTCGGGGATCGGCCGGGCGGTCGCCCTCGCCTTCGCCCGGGAGGGCGCCGACGTCCTGTTCACCTACCTGCCCGAGGAGGGTGAGGAGGCGGCGCGTACGGCACAGCTGGTGGAGGCGGCCGGACGTACGGCGGTCGCCGTGCCCTGCGACATCCGGGAGGAGGAACAGTGCGTCCGGCTGATCGACCGCGCCCGCGCCGAGTTCGGCCGCGTCGACGTACTGGTGAACAACGCGGCGTACCAGATGGCGCAGCCGGACGGTATCGCCGGTATCAGCACTGAGCAGTTCGACCGGGTGGTCCGCACCAACCTCTACGGCATGTTCTGGCTGTCGAAGCTGGCCCTCCCGCACATGCCGGAGGGCGGATCGATCATCAACACCACGTCGGTGCAGGCGTACCAGCCCAGCCCGCACCTGCTCGACTACGCGATGACGAAGGGGGGCATCGTCAGCTTCACCCACGGGCTCGCGCAGACGGTCGCCGGCGACGGCATCCGCGTCAACGCCGTGGCGCCGGGACCGGTGTGGACGCCCCTGATTCCGTCGACGATGCCGGACACGGCCTCGTTCGGGAAGCAGTCACCTCTGGGCCGCCCGGCGCAGCCGGCTGAGCTGGCGCCCGCCTACGTCTTCCTCGCCTCCCCGCAGGCGCGTTACATCACCGGCGAGATCCTCAACGCGACCGGCGGCACGCCGCTGCCGTAGCCCGGCCTCACGGGGGCGGCGCGGCGCCTGAGTCGCCCGGCCCGTCGGCGTTCTCCTGGAGCAGCTCCCGGGCGCGGCGCAGCACCGCGCGGCGGACCTCTTCGGGCGCCAGGACACGCAGCGGGGTGCCGAGTCCGAGGAGGTAGCGGGCGAGGCCGTCCGCGTCGGGGCCGCCGATCTCCACGAGCGTGGCCTCCGGTCCGTGCGCGCGGTGGCTGCCGACCGCGGCCGGGACCAGCCGGAGCGCCTGCTCCAGGGGCAGCGGCAGCCGGATCGTCACGGTCATCGGGTAGGGGGCCGCCCGGACGGCGCGGGAGACCAGATGGGCGGCGTCGGGCGGGTCGGGGATCTCCACGGGGCGCCCCGTGGACCGTATCCGGGTGACCCGGTCGGCCCGGAAGGTCCGCCACTGCCCGCGCGCCACGTCCCGGGCGACGAAGTACCAGCGGCGCCCGGTGTGCACGAGGCGGTACGGGTCGGCCTCGCGCACGGTCGCCCTGCCCTGCCCGTCCTCGTACGCGAGGGTGCAGCGCTCGGCCTGGCGGCAGGCGGCGGCGAGTTCGAGCAGCAGGCCGGGCGCGATCTGCGGCTCCTCGGGGCGCGGGGTGTGCGCGAGTGCGGCGTCCATCGCGCCGAGCCGCTCGGCGATCCTCCGGGGCAGTACCTGCCGGAGCTTCAGCAGGGCCGTCAGCGCCTCCTGGCCGCCGCCGAGCACCCCGCCGAACGCGGCCTCGCGCAGGCCCACCGCGACGGCGAGTGCCTCCCCGTCGTCGAGGTCCAGGGGCACCACCCCGGCCCCCGGGCGCAGGCGGTAGCCGCCCCACGGGCCGGGGTCGGACTCGACGGAGTAGCCCAGTTCGCGCAGCCGCGCCACGTCGCGGCGCACGGTGCGTTCGGTGACCCGGGTGCGTTCGGCGAGTTCCCGGCAGGTCCACGAGGGCCGGGCCGACAGCAGGGAGGCGAGCCGCAGGAGGCGCGCGGAGGTGCTGATCACCCGGCCCAGTTTCCCCCACGACCCGGACCGGAACTGTCCTGGTCGGGTCGTAGCGTCGCGTCCATGAGTGAAGACACCAGCTCCACGACCGTCCCCCCGGCCGCCTTCCGCTACGCGGCCGTCACCTTCGACTGCCCGGACCCGGGCGAACTGGCCCGCTTCTACGGGGAGGTCCTCGGCCTGCCCGTGGCCTTCTCCTCCGAGGACTTCGTCATGCTCGGCCGGGAGGGGTCGCCCGGCCTCGGCTTCAGCCGGCTGGCGGGCTACCGGCGTCCCACGTGGCCCGATCCCGCCACGGAGAAGCAGGCGCACCTCGACTTCGGCGTCGACGACCTGGACGCCGCGCGGGAGCGGCTGCTCGCCCTCGGCGCGACCGAGCCGGCGCACCAGCCGGAGCCCGGCCGGTGGCGGGTCCTGCTGGACCCGGCGGGCCACCCGTTCTGTGTGTCGGCCATGGTCTGACGGAGAAGGCGCGGCGGCGAGCGGGGGGGGGTCACGTGCCCCGTCCGGCGGGTAGGACCCGGGCATGACGGACACCGCTCCCGGGCCCCCGCTCCGGCCCCTGCTGCTGATCGACGTCGACGGACCGCTCAACCCCTACGGTGCCCGGCTGACCCGGCACCGGGGCTACGCGCGCCACCGGATGCGCCCGGCGAACTGGTCGGCGCGCCAGGAGCCCGGCTCGCGCGCCCTGCGCCGGGGACTGCTCGTGCGCCTGCACCCGGGAGACGGCAGAAGGGTGCTGGACCTGCCGTACGAACCGGCGTGGGCGACGACGTGGATGCACGAGGCCAACGAGCTGATCGGCCCGGCGATCGGGCTGCCGGAGCCGCTGCCGGTCATCGAGTGGCCCCGCATGTTCGAGGCCGACCCGGACGGGCTGTACTGGAAGACGCGGCATCTGGTCGCGTGGGCGGCGGGGCGGCCCTTCGCCTGGATCGACGACATGATCACCGATCTGGACTCCGCTTACGTGGCGCGTGAGCACGGCCCCCACGCGCTGCTGCTGCGCGTCGACCCGCGCAAGGGGCTGCGCGCGGCGGACTGGGCGGCCCTGCGCGGGTGGGCCGAGGAGCGGCGCGAGCGCTGAGCGGCGTCCCGGCCGGCCGTACGGCGCCCGCGTTGTCAGTGCCGTGCGGCACCATCGGCGGGAGTCGCGGCCCGTACGGGCGGGCCGTGAGCGCAGTGCGGAGGGAGCGCGTCGTGGTGCGTCATGTCACCGCCGCCCAGCGGCGGGTCGTCGAGGCGGCCGAGCCGGTGACCGGCCGGCTGCGGGGCGCCGCCACGGTCCTGGAGCGGCTCACGAAGCTGGGGCTGGCCTTCCGGCATCCCCGTCCTCCGCACGCGTACTTCCTGACTCCGGCGGGGCACCGGCTGCGCGAGGGGCGAGAGGAGAGCGGGCCCGCGACCGGTGACCCCGGGACCGGCCCGGCGTCCGGGGCCGGTGTGACCGGCCCCTCCCCCGCCCCCTCCGGTGGCTTCGCCGCGCGTACGGGGCACGAGGAGGACGGGCCCGCCCCGGGGCCGGGCCGCGAGCGGGAGGTGCACAGCGCGTGGCAGGGGCTGCTGGAGCTGCGCCGGATGACCGACCGCGACGGGGCGACCGACCGGCCCTGCGCCTGGGAGCGGGCGCACCTCGTGCGGGCGGCGGCGCTGGCGCTGGAGGCGGCGGGCTGCACCCCGGCCGGCGCGGGCGGCGCGGGCTACCGGGTCGCCCTGTCCCCGCAGCCGGAGGCGGTGGCCGTGCGCGGCGGGGCGGCGGCGGGCACCGCGTTGCCGGGGGGCGCGGTCGAGGGCTGGGCGGCGGCGCTGACGGCGGCCGGCTGGCAGGTCAGCGAGCACCGGGAGGCGCGGGGCGGCGCGCGCTGGCTTCTGGCCTCACCACGCCGCGTCTAGGCGTGTCCGGACCCGGTGTTCCTCCTCGCCCCCTCGATGCCGTAGGACTGAACCGCCGGATTCCGTAGTCGCGCGAGGAGTTGTCGTGTCCGAGTCCCCCTTCACCGTCGCGCTCGCCGTACGCGGGTACGAGACCGATGTCCAGGGCCATCTCAACCAGAGCGTGTACCTCCAGTACGCGGAACACGCGCGCTGGTCGCTGTTCGCGGCGGCCGGCATCCGGCAGCAGGACCTGCTGGCGGCGGGAATGGGGCCCGTCGTCCTGGAGACCACGATCCGGTATCTGCGCGAGCTGCGGGCCGGGGAGGAGGCCGAGGTGAGCTGCGCGTTCCTGTGGGGCGAACGGAAGACCTTCGGGGTCGAGCAGACGGTCCGGAAGACCGACGGGACGGAGTCGGCGCGGATCTCGGGTCTCGCCGGGCTGCTGGACCTGCGGGAGCGGCGGCTCCTGGCGGACCCGGCAGGCCGCCTGCGGGACCTGGCGCGGGATGCGTCGGTTCTCGGCCTGTGAGTCCCCGGCGGCCCGCGGCCACGGCGGCGGCCCGGTGGCCCGCCTGACGAGGCGTCATGACCTCCCACGCGCCCGCTCGCGGTGGCCTTCGGGCGGCCATCCGGCGGACGTTCTCGGGGTGGAGGCGCGCACGGGCGGCGCGGCGGGGGTATCCCTGGCTGCGGCAGGCCGGTCGCCGGCAGGAGGCGGCCGGGGCGTCGATTCGAGGAGCCGTCATATGTCGTGGGGACGCCGCACTTTCCTGGGAGCGGTCGCCGGTACGACCGGGGCCGTCGTCGCGTGTTCACCGGCGGCGGCCGGGCGCGGGGGTACGCCGGGCGGGCGGCCCGTGACCGAGGACGGCCGGGGCCGGGCGCCCGCGACCGGTGCCGCGCGGGCCGCCGTGCGCAGGCTGCTGCCCGACCACGCCGGTCAACTGGCCTTCGAGGACCTCCCGCCGGAGGCGGGCGGCGGCGACCGGTTCCGGGTGAGTGGCCGGGAGGGCGGGATCACCGTCGCGGGCACCACACCGGCCGCGCAGCTCACGGGGGTCCGGCACTACCTGAAGCACGTCGCGCACGCCACCATCAGCTGGGCGGGCAGCCAGACCGCTCTGCCGCGCCTGCTGCCCGCACCGGGACGGGCGGGCCTTGAGGGGCGCGCGGACGTCCCGCACCGTTTCGTGCTCAACGACACGAACGACGCCTACACCGGCCCGTACCACGACTGGGCGTACTGGGAGCGGGAGATCGACGTCCTGGCCCTGCACGGCTTCAACGAGGTCCTCGTGTACGCGGGCGCCGACGCCGTCTACCACCGGCTGTTCCAGGAGTTCGGTTACGGCGAGGAGGAGCTGCGGTCGTGGATTCCGGGGCCCGCGCACCAGCCGTGGTGGCTGCTCCAGAACCTCGCGGCCTTCCCTTCACCACTGTCGCGGCAGTTGCTCGACCAGCGCGCGGCGCTCGGCCGGCGGATCGTGGGGCGGCTGCGGGAGCTGGGCATGACGCCGGTGCTGCCGGGCTATTTCGGGACGGTCCCACCCGGTTTCGCGGACCGTGTCCCGGGGGCGCGGACCGTGCCGCAGGGCACCTGGATGGGCTTCGGCCGGCCCGACTGGCTCGACCCGCGCACGGAGAGCTTCGCGCGGGTGGCCGCCGCCTTCTACCGGGTTCAGGAGGAGCTGTTCGGCGTCAGCACGCTGTACAAGATGGATCTGCTGCACGAGGGCGGCAAGGCCGGGGACGTACCGGTCGAGGAGGCGACGCGGGGGGTGCAGCGGGCGCTGCTCGCGGCCCGGCCGGACGCGCTGTGGGTGATCCTCGGCTGGCAGAAGAACCCGCCGAAGGCGGTGATCGACGCGGCGGACCGCTCGAAGATGCTCGTGGTGGACGGTCTCTCGGACCGTTTCCCCGAGGTCGCCGACCGGGAGAGCGACTGGCGGGGCACCCCGTACGCCTTCGGTTCCATCTGGAACTTCGGCGGGCACACCGCGCTCGGCGCGAACACGCCCGAGTGGGTCTCCTCGTACGGGCGCTGGCGGGACCGGCCGGGCAGCGCGCTGCGCGGGACCGCGCTCATGCCGGAGGCGGCGGACAACAACCCGGCGGCCTTCGAGCTGTTCGGTGAACTCCCCTGGACGGAGGGGGAGATCGACCTGGCCGACTGGTTCCGCCAGTACGCGCGCTCCCGTTACGGGGCGAGCGATCCGCACGCCGAGGCGGCCTGGGACGTCCTGCGCCGCACGGCGTACGGGACGACGCGCGCGGACCGCTGGTCGGAGCCCGCCGACGGGCTGTTCGCGGCGCGGCCCGCGCTGAACGCGGTGTCGGCCGGCAAGTGGTCGCCCAAGGCGCTGCGTTACCCGCCGGAGTCCTTCGAGCCCGCGCTCGGCGAACTGCTCGTCGTCCGGGCCGGCTTGCGGGGGTCGAGCGCCTACCGGCGGGACCTGCTGGACGTGGCGCGGCAGGCGCTCGCCAACCGGAGCAGGGTGCTGCTGCCGAAGCTGAACAGCGCGTACGCGGCCGGGAACCCGGCGGAGTTCGCTCGGCTGACCCGTCGCTGGCTCGGCCTCGTCGACCTGCTGGAGCGGCTGGTCGCGACGGACGCGGACCACCTGCTGGGGCGCTGGGTCGAGCAGGCGCGGGTGTGGGGCGCGGACCGCGCGGAGAAGGACCGGCTCCAGTACGACGCGCTGTCCCTGCTCACGACCTGGGGTACCCGCCAGGGCGCCGACGCGGGCCTGCGCGACTACGCGAACCGGGAGTGGTCGGGGCTGGTCGGCGGCCTGTACCGGTTGCGCTGGTCCACGTACTTCAAGGAGCTGACCGGGGCCCTGGAGGAGGGCCGCGAGCCGGCCGCCGTGGACTGGTTCGCCCTGGAGGACCGGTGGACCCGCGCCCCGGGGCGGCTGCACGTCGAGCCGCAGGGCGACACGTATCTGGTGGCGCGGGAGGTCAGGGACGCGCTGGCCCGCAAGGACTGAGAGCGGTGGGGGCGGGGGCGGGGGGCGCGCACCGGCCCGCCCCCGCCCTCCTCACTCCGGTGCGGGTGCGCGGCGCCACGTCACGTGGTTGAAGGCCAGGTTGAGCAGGAGGGCGACGACGCAGCCGGTGCTGATGCCGGAGTCGAGCACGACGAGGGCGTCGTGCGGGAAGGCGCGGTAGAAGTCGGGCGCCACGATGGGGACGAGGCCCACACCGAGGGCGACGGCGACGATGAGCGCGTTCTCGCCCTTCTCCAGGGCGGCCCCGGCGAGCGTCTGCACGCCGCTCGCGGCGACTGTGCCGAACAGGACGACGCCCGCGCCGCCGAGGACCGGGAGCGGTACGAGCGCGATGACGGAGGCCGCGACCGGGCACAGGCCGAGGACGACGAGGATGAGGCCGCCGGTCGCGACGACGAACCGGCTGCGCACCCTGGTCATCGCGACGAGCCCGATGTTCTGCGCGAAGGCGCTCGCCATGAAGCCGTTGAACAAGGGGCTGAGGGCGCTGCCGAGGGTGTCGGCGCGCAGTCCCCGTTTGATGGTGTGCTCGTCGCAGGGCCTGTCCACGACCTTGCCGAGCGCGAGCATGTCGGCGGTGGACTCCGTCATGCACACGAGCATGACGACGCACATCGAGACGATCGCCGCGGCCTCGAAGTGCGGGGCGCCGAAGTGGAAGGGCGTGGGGAAGCCGACCGGGTCGGCGGCGCGCAGCGCGTCCAGGTTCGTCATGCCGAGCGGGATCGAGAGCAGGGTGCCCGCGACGAGTCCGAGCAGGACGGCGATCTGCTGGAGGAATCCGGTCAGGAGCCCCCGCAGGGCCAGCACGATGACGAGGGTGAGGGCTGCCATGCCGATGTTCCGCATCGAGCCGTGGCCGGCGCCCGCGGCGGCCCCGCCCTGCGCCCAGTCGAAGGAGACCGGGAGCAGGGACACCCCGATGAGGGTGATGACGGTGCCGGTGACGACGGGCGGGAAGAAGCGGACCAGCCGCGAGAACCAGGGGGTGAGCAGGAAGCCGAGGAGTCCGGCGACGAGGATCGCGCCGAAGATCACGGTGAGCCCTTCGGCGCCCCGGTCCCTGCCGATCGCGACCATCGGGGTGACGCCGGCGAAGGAGACTCCGTTGACGAACGGCAGTCGCGCGCCGATCTTCCCTATGCCGAGGGTCTGGAGCAGCGTCGCGAGTCCCGCGGTGAACAGGCTCGCGCCCATGAGGAAGGCGGTGTCCCTCGCGTCGAGGCCCACGGCGGGTCCCACCACCATGGGCGGGGCGACGACCCCGGCGTACATCGCGGCGACGTGCTGGAGCCCGCTGGCGATCATGCGCAGCGGGGGCGGCTTCTCGTCCACGGGGTGCGGGGCGCCGGCCGGGCGGTCCGGTATGCCGGGCGGGTCCTCCTCCTCGGCGGGCGCCTCCCCTGTCGGCCCGTCGATGTGGAGCGGGTGTGGGGGTGGCGTACTGAGGGGCCGGCGCTCGCGGTCGGTCCGGGTGCGCGCGGGGGGTTCGGTGGTCACGAGGCGGCTCCTCCGGTCGGGTACGTGTCGGCGGTGACACGGGGGTCAGGGAGGTGGTGCGCGTGAGTCCGCGCGCGAGACGCGCGCGGGCGGGGCGGGGGGCGGCTCTTCCCCGGTCCCCGGCGGGCGGCGTCCGGCTCAGCCCGCCGCGAGGCGGGCCAGCCGCCGGGCCTCCTGCCGGGTCTCCCGGGCGAGGCTCTCCTCGTCGGCGTGCACGAGACGGCCGTGTTCGACGACGGGCCGGCCGCCGACGAGGGAGAGGGTGACGGGGGCGGGGGCGCCGAGGACGAGCGCGGCGACGGGGTCGGCGATCGAGGAGTGCGCGAGGGTGTCCATGCGCCACAGCACGAGGTCGGCGAGTTTCCCGGGTTCGAGGGAGCCGATCTGCGCGGCGCGGCCCAGGACTTGAGCGCCCCCGTACGTGCCAAGGCGCAGGGCCTGTCGCGCGGTCATGGCGGCCTCGCGGTGCGGGCCGAGCCGGCTGACGAGCACGGCGTTGCGCAATTCGGTGTGCAGTTCGCCCGCTTCGTTGGAGGCGGTGCCGTCCACCCCGAGGCCGACCGGGACGCCCGCCGCGAGCAGGTCGGGGACGCGGGCGATACCGGCGGCGAGCCGGGCGTTGGAGGAGGGGCAGTGCGCGACGCCGGTTCCGGTGCGGGCGAAGGCCGCGATGTCGGCGTCGTTCATGTGGACGCAGTGCGCCATCCACACGTCCTCGCCGAGCCAGCCGGTGGAGTCGAAGTAGTCGGTGGGCCCCATGCCGAACAGCTCCCGGCAGAACTGCTCCTCCTCCCGCGTCTCCGAGCCGTGGGTGTGCAGCCTGACCCCTTTGCGGCGGGCGAGTTCCGCGCCCTGCTTGAGCAGGTCGGTGGAGACGGAGAACGGGGAGCAGGGGGCGACGGCGATCTGGGTCATCGCGCCGAAGGACGTGTCGTGGTGCCGGTCGATGGTCTCCTCGGTCGCGGCGAGGGCTTCCTCCAGGGACTCGACGGCGAAGTCGGGGGGCAGCCCTCCCTGGGAGGCGCCCCGGTCCATGGAGCCGCGCGCCAGTGTGAGGCGCACGCCGAGTTCGCGGGCGGCGGCGACGACGGCTCCGGCCAAGTCGCCGCTGCCGCGCGGGTAGACGTAGTGGTGGTCCATGGCCGTGGTGACGCCGCCCTTGGCCATCATGGCGAGGGAGCCCCGCGCTCCGGCCCGCACCATGGGCTCGTCGATGCGGGCCCAGGTCGGGTAGAGGGCCACGAGCCAGTCGAAGAGTTTGTGATCGGTGGCCAGGCCCCGGGTGAGCCACTGGTAGAAGTGGTGGTGGGTGTTGACCAGGCCCGGGGTGACGAGGTGTCCGGTGGCGTCGACGCGGCGGACGACGTCGCGCAGACCGGCGGGCGCGGGCCCCGGGCCGAGCGACTCGATACGGTCCTGGGCGAGGACGAGATGGCCCGAGGCGTACTCGGTACCGGCGGAGTCGACGGTGGCGATCGCGGCGTTCTCGATCACGAGGCGGCCGGCCGGGGCGGCGGGGCGGGCCGGCTCGGTACTGGCTGGTGTCACGAGGTGTCCCCTCGGTGCTGGCGCGGACTGCTCGGAGCTTGCGAGGGCGGGTGGCCGGCCCCGCTTGTCTGCCGGGGCCGGCTGACGGCGGCGCCGGCGGCGGGACCGCGGCCGGCTGCTCAGAGGTTGCTGAGATCGGCGGGTATGCGGGCCTCGTGGCCCTCGCGCAGGATGGTCGCCTCGATGAGGCCGTAGGGCCGGTCGGCCGCGAAGAACACCTCGTTGTCGTTCTTGAGGCCGAAGGGTTCGAGGTCGACGAGGAAGTGGTGTTTGTTGGGGAGGGAGAAGCGCACCTCGTCGATCTCCGGCCGGTGCGCGATGATCCGCGAGCCCATCTCGAACATCGTCTGCTGGAGGGAGAGCGAGTAGGTGCCGGCGAAGGCGTCGAGCAGGTGGCGGCGCACCTGGGTCCAGGAGGTGTCCCAGTCGGGCGCCTCGGCGGCGTCCTCGTGCCAGCCGAAGCGCCAGCGTCCGGACACGTCGGTGGCGAGGATGCGGTCGTGGGTCTCGGGCAGCGTCGTGTACTTGTCCTTGACGAAGCCCCAGAACTCGGAGTCGGTGGAGTTGAGGACGGTGAGCCCCTTGACCCCCGAGACGACCTCCCAGCGGCCGCCCTCGTGCGTGACCTGGGTCAGCCGGACTCCGCCGCCCTTGCGGACGAAGGAGTGGGCGGGCCCCTCCCCCTCGCGGCCGATACGGTCCCAGGCGTACTCCTCGACGCGGACCCGGGCTCGGTGGACGGACTCCTGGCTGCCGACGAAGTGCCGGGCCAGGAGGATGGCGAACTCCTCGGGGGAGGCGATGCCGTGTTCCTTGGCGAAGGCGTACACGGTGTTCTTGGTGGTGTCGGTGGGCAGGCAGTTCGCGTTCGAACCCGAGTAGTGCACGTCGTCCATGGCGCCGGAGAGGGCGATGGACACGTTCAGGTCCTTGATGTGGTGGGTGTCGCCGGAGCGGACGACGCGCACCACGCGCACGTCGGCCTTCCCGTACTGGTTGGGGCCGAGCACGGCCGGTCCCGCGGGCCGGGCGGCGGCCGGAGGGGTGGGGTGGGTGGCCGGGGCGGTGGGGTCGGTCATGTCGCTAGCTCCCTCGGTATGCGGAGTAGCCGAACGGGCTGAGCAGCAGGGGCACGTGGTAGTGCTCGCCCGGGGAGACGGTGAAGACGAGGCTCACCTCGGGGAAGAACACGGCGGCCTCGCCTCCTTCCCCGCTGCTGTCCTGCCGTGTGCCGTCCGGTGCTGGGGCGGTGCTTGCGGTGGCGCGCAGGTGGCCGGCGGTGTCGAAGACGAGCCGTACCTGCGCGGTGTCCGGCGGGAGTTCGGGCAGATCCTTGCACCGGCCGTCGGCGTCGGTGCGGGACGCGCCGATCTCCGTCCAGGCCGCCGCCGGCCCGGGGCGGGCGTGGACGGTGACGGGGACGGCGGTGGCCGGACGCCCGAGGCTCGTGTCGAGGACGTGGGTCGACACGGAAGGACGCGTACGGCGGCCGGGATGGTGACCGCTGGTCATGACGGGGTCCCTTCGTGGGGGCGGGTCGTCGGGCGGGCGACGGCGGCCGGCTCAGCGGCCGGTGAGTCGGTGGCGACGCGTTCGGGTCCGGGGTCTGGCTCTGGTCGCGGTTCCGGTCCGGGCCCCGGCCCCGGTTCGGTCAGCAGCCGGTCGAGCCGGACGCGGTGAATCCTGGCGAGTTCGGCGCGGGCGACCTCCCGCTCCCGCGCGGGGGCGTTGCCGAGACGTTCCTCCAGCGCGGCCAGCATGTCCTCGGCGCTCGCCCCGGTGGCACAGATCAGGAAGACGTGCCCGAACCTCTCCTGGTAGGCCAGGTTCAGCGCGAGCATCCTTTCCCGCAGCTCCTCCGGCGCGCCCGCCATGCCGCGCTGTTCACGCGCCGAGGTGGGGTCGCCCGGCGTGGGGCGGCCGATCGGCGGGTGACCGGCGAGGGCCTCGTCGAGGTCGGCGCCGTCGAGCGCCGAGGTGGCGGTGTCGCTCGCCTCGAACAGCTCCCCGGCGTGCCGGTAGGGCCGTTTCGCGAGCAGTGCGGCCCCCCAGGCCCGGCTCGCGCACACCTCACGCAGTACGGCGCTCGCGTGGGACGTGGAGAGGGAGTTGAACCGGTCGATCGGCACGGGGGACCTCCGGGGCCTGATGCGGTACGGCTGCGCATAGCTAAGACCCTCCACCCGGCCGCGTCAACACTTTGTTGAAGGCGCGCGGCGGCGGGAAACGAGGCCGATACCGGGCGGTAACGCACACGTTCCGGCCCCTCTTGGAGCACGTCGCGGCCGCGCGTCGGGAGGCCGGTGGCGCGTCCGCCCTGGTCAGGGCACCGGACTGACGGGGCCTCAGTTGCCGGACACCGCAGGGCCCTGGTTGTATACGGCACCTGCTCGCGGGCGGCGGTTCGGGCCGGCCGTGTGGCCTCGCGCGACGTTCACATCGCTGTAGCCCCACTGTCAGTGCCCGCCCCTAGGCTGCACTCATGCCTCATACGCACAGGCCCGTCACTCCGCCCCGTTCCGCGGCGATCGTCAACGCCGAGATCCGCGCGCTGTGGGCGAGCGGCGGCCGGCTCTCGCGCGAGCGTCGCGAGGAGTACGAGGACCTGCTCGCGGAGTGGTCGGCGGCGATACGCGCGGAGGTCGTCACGGCCGCCTGAAGCCGCCTGAAGCGGAGCGCGCCCGCGCGGACCACGCCTCGGCCGTCCGCATCCGGGCGATCCGCGGCCGGGCGGCGGACACCGCCCGCTCCCCGGTCCGGCGCCGCCTCCGACGCCCGACGGCCGTTACCGGCCCCGCGTCCGACGCCCGACGGCCGTTACGGCTTCCGCGACGCGTCCCGGCCGCCTTCCGCGCCCCGCTCGCCTTCCGCGCTCCGCTCCCCCTTGGCGCGCTGCTCGTTCGCGTAGTTGATGTAGTTGTAGACGGTGAAACGGCTGACGCCGAGCGCGCTCGCGACCGTTTCGACGCCGTGGCGGACGGTGAAGGCGCCGCGCCCCTCCAACTGCTTCACGACGTCCTGTTTGGTCCTGCGGTCGAGTGCGGCGAGCGGCCCGTGGACCCGTTCGAGCCCGGCGAGTATCCGGTCCAGGGATTCCGCGAGGCGGGGCAGGCGGACGGCGAAGACCTCCTCGCCCTCCCAGCTCAGCATCACGTCCTCGGGTCCGGCCGCACGCGGTTCGAGGACCTGCGCGCCGAGGGCGTCGACGAGCGGCTTCACGGCGTCGAGCAGCGGATGCCGGGGGAACTCCGGATGCCCGGGAAGCTCCGGATGCCCGGGAAGCTCCGGACGCTCGGGAAGCTCCGGACGCCCGGTGGGGCCGCTTGGCCGCTTGGGGGGCGTACTCACCGACCGTCCTCCTCGTCGAGGACGCTGACCTGGAGGGACACCCGGTTCGCCCCGGCCTCCAGGGTCTTCCTGAGCAGGCGGGCGACGGAGTCGAGCACCACGTCGGCGCGGCCGTCCGCGGTGTTGCCGAACGGGCCCACGTCGACGGCGTCGAGGTCGGCGCCGTCGATCACCTGCCGGGCCACGAGCGCGTGCCGCGGCGTCTCGTCCAGGTCGAAGGGCTCGGTGGTGAACTCGACCCGCAATCGCACGGTGCCTCCCCGGACTCGACCGTCGTACGGCGCCGGGGTCCGGCACCGCACCCGACCCTAACCGAACAGGAATCGCTCACCCCCGGCCCGGGGCGATCTCCTCCACCGGCCTGGGGGCCGCCCGGGGCAGGCCCCAGCGGTCGGCGGCGAGATCGGCGGCGGCCCGCGCCCGCTCGCGGGTCCCGCCGCCGGGGCCGAGCAGGGCGGCCGCCTGTGCGGGCGGCGCGAGCAGATGGGCGGGGCCACCGGACGGGACGGTCAGGCCGGGAGCGAGCCGGGCCACCGCCCCGGCCCGGCCGGGCAGCGCCGACGGGATGTCGTGGAAGAGACCGCCGTGGTGGGCGCTCGGCAGTGTGCAGTGCCTGCCCTCGGAGTCCACGAGGAGCAGGACGCGGCCCTGCGGGTCGAAGGCCCACACCCCGGTGGCGGCACTCCCGGCCGGGGCGGCCCCCGGGACGACACCGTGCCGTTCGAGCACCCCCGGGGCCGTGGCCCTGCCGTCCTCCAGCACCGCGGGGCCGCTCGCGTCGACCCGGGCGCGGTAGGCGGCGAGCATCCGGGCGCCGTCCAGCGGGCCCATCCGCGCGGCGGCCTCGGCGGCGGGCAGCAGGTGGTGGGCGCCGAGTTCGGCCGGGGGCAGCACGATGCGGGCCAGCGCGCCCGGTCCGAGCACCCCGCCGTCCCACACGTACAGGGTCTCGCCGGGGAAGCAGCCGAACTCGGCGTACTCCTCGTGGTCGCCGCTGACCCATTCCACGACCAGCAGGCGGGAGGGCCGTACGACGAGCGCCAGTTCCTCCGCCACCTCGCGGGCGGCGCTGCGGGAGGGCCGCTCCCCGGGGTCCATCCCGCCGCCGGGCAGCAACAGCCCTTCGCGGTAGCGGGGTTCGACGACCAGCACACGCCCGTCCGCATCGGTGAACAGGACGGCTGAGCCGCCCCAGAAGGCGGCACGGGAGCGGGCGTACTCCTCGGGCGCGAGGCTTACCGGCTCGGCGCGCAGGTCGTCGTCGCGGGTGGCGAACGTCATGAACGGCCTTTCTGAGGGGGGAGGGAGGACGGACGGGAGGAAAGCCTGCCCAACGGGACGGAGGGGGATTCCGGGACGAGGGTGGCGGATGTGGCGCAAGGTGGCACGCCACGGGCGCGACGACCCGCCCGCGCGCGGGGTCGCGGAGCGGACGGATCACGAAGCGGGCGTACCGGTACCGGCCCCGGTACGGCCGGGCGGCGTCCTGCCGCGCCGGGGCCGGGACACCGGAGAGCGGCGGGGCACCGGGACCGGCCGGCTCCCGGCCACGCCCCAGACACCATGATCACGAGCCGGGGTCGCCATCACAGCCACCGGCCACCGGCCACCGGCCACCACGCTGGTATACCTTAAGGCCCCGGAGCCACCCCGGAAGCGACGAATCGCCTGTCTCATTTCGGGATTAGGCCGCGTATCACCCGAGAACATTTCCCCTTGGTATGCCAAGTGTTAGTGTCGCCTGCGTCCTTGGCAGCGTGACGGCCGGCCGGCCGGAGCCGCTTCGGCCGGGGCGTCGTCTTCAGGAGGCTCCATGCGCACCCGCCCACCCGTGGACCTCGGCAGGGCCGGTCGGTGAGTTCCCCGGCGCCGGACGCGGGGGGCTCGCACGTCGTGCACGCCGAACGCGTGATCCGGGACGGGGTGCTCTCCGGCGCGTACCCGCCGGGCACCCGGCTGCGTGAGCGCGAACTGTCGCAGACCCTCGGTTACTCCCGTATCCCGGTCCGCGAGGCGCTGACCCGGCTCGCCGCCGACGGTCTCGTGGAACTCTCGCCCCGGCGCGGCGCCTCGGTACGGCGGTTGTCGCTGCGCGACGTCAACGAACTCTTCGACCTCCGTCTGAGCCTGGAGGTCTTCGCCGCGCGCCGGGCGGCCCAGGCGGACGCCTCGGGACCGGCCGCGCGGCGGCTGCGGGAGCTGATGGAGTGTGCCGAGGACGCCACGCGTCGCGGAGCGGTCGAGGAGATTCCCGGCGCGAACACCGCCCTGCACGCCGGGATCGTCGCGATGACGGGGAACCACCTCCTCCAGACGGCGCTGCACCCCTCGCTGGGGCTCATGCAGTGGGTCTTCACCCTCACCGGGAACCTCGACCCCGCCGTGCAGTGCGCCGAGCACCGGGACCTGTGCGCCGCGATCCACTCCGGGAACGCGGAGCTGGCCGGCGCCGTCGCGTACGCCCACATCGAACGGGGCCGCGGCCCCTCTCTCGCGACCCTGGCCAGAATCCTCCCGGCCGAGTGACGGACCGCGCCCCCCGGGCAGCCGCCCGTACCGGACCCGCGCCGGGCCGTACCGGAACCGCACCGTGCCCCCTGCGGGCCGGTGTCGTCCACCCCCGCCCCCAACCCACCTCAGCCCCACAAGGAACGGAACACGTCCGCATGCTCATCACCAACGTCCGCCCCTGGGGCGGCCCGTCGCAGGACATCGAGATCCGGGACGGCGCGATAGCCGCACTGCACCCACACGAGCCCGGTCGCGCCACGGCGGGCGCCTCGGTGGACGGGCGGGGCCGGCTCGCGCTGCCCTCCTTCTCCGACGTCCACTGCCACCTGGACTCGACCCGGATCGGGCTGCCCTTCCGCCCGCACACGGGGGCGCCCGGGGTCTGGGGCCTGACGATGAACGACCGGGCGCACTGGCGCGAGGACGAGTGGAGCGTCGCCGAACGGGCCACGTACACGCTGGGCCGGATGATCGAGCGCGGTACGACCCGGGTGCGCAGCTACGCGCAGATCGACGCCGACTGCGGCCTGGAGCGCTTCGAGGGCGTACTGGCCGCGAAGGAGGCGCACGCCGACCGCTGCGAGGTCGAGATCATGGCGTTCCCGCAGGCCGGGCTGTTGCGGGAGAAGGGGGTGCCGGAGCTGATGGACGAGGCGCTGTCCTCCGGCGCGGCGGTCGTGGGCGGGATCGATCCCTGCACCCTGGACCGTGACCCGGTGCGCCACCTCGACATCCTCTTCGGCCTGGCCGAGAAGCACCAGGCGCCCATCGACGTCCACCTGCACGAGCCCGGCCACCTCGGTGTGTTCAGTGTCGATCTCATCCTGGAGCGGGTCCGCGCGCTCGGCATGGCCGGAAAGGTGACGCTGTCCCACGCCTACGAACTGGGCGCCGTGGACGAGGCGACGACGCGCCGGCTCATCGAGGAGTTCGCCGAGCTGGACATCTCGATGGCGACGATCGCTCCCGCGCAGCAGCTCCACGCCCTGCCGCTGGCGGAGCTGACGCGGGCGGGCGTCCGGGTCGGTCTGGGCGAGGACGGGCAGCGCGACTTCTGGTCGCCCTACGGCAACGCGGACATGCTGGACCGTACCTGGCAGCTCGCCTTCACCAACCGGTACCGCAAGGACGAGCTGATCGAGCACTGCGTGGCCGTCGCCTCGCGCGGTGGTGCCTCGATCCTGGACCCCGGGCTGCCGAGGCTGAGTTCGGTGGCCGACCGTCCCGCCCTGGCCGTGGGTGACCGCGCCGACCTGCTGCTGGTGGAGGGCGAGACGGTCGCCTCCGCCGTGATGGACCGCGGCGAGGACCGGACGGTCCTGCACGCCGGTCGCGTGGTCGCGGACGGCCTGCGGCTCGTCGGCTGAGAGCCGGCCGGTACGAAGCGGCCCTGCCCCCCTCTCACAGGAGGGGGACAGGGCCGCTTCGTGTTTGCCGGCCTGCCGCTTGGCGCCGGCGGGCCTCTTCGTGGGGGCTGGCCTCTGCGTGTACCGGCGGCCGACGGGCCGTCTCAGGCGGCTGTGGTCGCCGCGTGCGCGGCGTCCGGCACGGTGCCGTCGTCCGCCACGAGGTGGCAGGCGACCTGGCGTCCCGCGGCGGGCCCGGTCTGCGAGGCGGCCACCGTGCGCAGCGCGGGCGCCTCGGCGCGGCAGCGGTCGGTGGCCAGGGGGCAGCGGGTGTGGAAGTGGCAGCCGGGCGGCGGGTCGAGGGGGCTGGGCAGGTCCCCGCCGAGCACGATGCGGCTGCGTCCGCGCTGTTCGGCCGGGTCCGGGACCGGCGCGGCCGACAGCAGCGCCTGCGTGTACGGGTGCTTGGGCGCCGCGAACAGGTCGGCGGCGGGCGCCTGTTCGACGATACGGCCGAGGTACATGACGGCGATGCGGTCGGCGAGGTACTCGACGGCGGCGAGGTCGTGCGTGATGAACAGGCAGCCGAAGCCGCGCTCTTGCTGGAGGTCGGCCAGCAGGTTGAGGACGGACGCCTGGACCGAGACGTCGAGCGCGGAGGTCGGCTCGTCGGCCACGAGCAGGCTCGGGTCGACGGAGAGCGCGCGGGCGATGGAGACGCGCTGGCGCTGGCCGCCGGAGAGTTCGTGGGGGCCGCGGTCGGCGAGTTCGGGGCGCAGCCCGACCTGAGCGAGGAGGGCGTCGACCCGGTCCGCCGCCTCCTGCCGGCTCGCCATCCCGTGCAGGCGCAGCGGTTCGGCGATGATCCGCCGGATCGTCATACGCGGGTTGAGGGAGGAGGAGGGGTCCTGGAAGACGAGGTGGAAGTCCTTGCGCAGGGGCCGCAGGGCGCGCGCGGACAGCGTCGTGACGTCGGTCCCGTTGATCCGTACGCTGCCGCCGGTCGGCTGGTCGAGGCGGACCACGCAGCGTCCGACCGTGGACTTCCCGCTGCCCGACTCGCCGACGAGGCCGAGGACTTCACCGGGTTCGATGGTCAGGGTCACGCCGTCCACGGCGCGTACGGTGCCGCCGCCGGCCGCGGTGAAGTGACGGGTGAGGTCCCGTACCGCGAGCACGGGTGCTTCGGTGGGACGGGGACTGCCGGTCATCGCGCGGCTCCCTCGGAGGTGTCGGGGTGGTGGGGCTGTGGGTCCGCCGCGGCGGCGGCCGTGACCGGGTGGTGGCAGGCGACGCGGTGGGTGGTGGACAGTGCGCGCGGTGCGGGGCGGACGGTGAGGCAGTCGGCGCTCGCGTGGGCGCAGCGGGGGGCGAATCCGCAGCCCCGCGGCTGTTCGCTCAGGTCGGGGACGAGCCCGGGGATCTCGTTGAGCCGGGCCCGGCCGCCCGCGGTGCGGCTGCCGGGGCGCAGGACCGCGCCGAGCAGCCCGTTGGTGTACGGGTGCCGGGGCGCGCCGAACAGCTCGTCCACCGGAGCCTGTTCGACGGGGCGTCCGGCGTACATGACGAGGACCCGGTCGGCGGTGTCCGCGACGACGCCGAGGTCGTGGGTGATGAGCACGATCGCGGTGCCGAGGCGGTCGCGCAGGGAGCGGAGCACGTCGAGGATGCCGGCCTGGACGGTGACGTCGAGGGCGGTGGTGGGTTCGTCGGCGATCAGGACGGCCGGGTCGCAGGCGACGGCGATGGCGATCATGACGCGCTGGCGCATACCGCCGGAGAGCTGGTGCGGGTACTCGTCGACGCGGGTGCGCGGGGCGGGGATGCCCACGAGGTCGAGGAGTTCGACGGCGCGTTCCCGGGCCTCCCGCCGCCCGAGGCCCTGGTGGCGGCTGAGCACCTCGGTGATCTGCCGGCCGACGGTGAGCACCGGGTTGAGGGAGGTCATGGGCTCCTGGAAGATCATCGAGAGACGGCGGCCACGCAGCGAGCGCAGTTCCCTCTCGGGGGCGCCGACCAGTTCGCGTCCGTCGAGGCGGATCGATCCGCCGACGTGGGCGGTGGGCGGCAGCAGGCCCATGACGGCCATGGAGGTGACGGACTTCCCGCAGCCCGACTCCCCGACGACGGCGAGTACTTCGCCGGGGGCCAGGTCGTAGGAGACGCCGTCGACGGCGTGCACGGTGCGGTCCTGCCCGTGGAAGGCGACCGTGAGGTCCCGGACGCTGAGGACGGGTTCGTTCTGTCCCGGGGCGGGCCGGGCGGCGGTGGCCGTGTCGGTTCGGGTCACCGGGTACCTCCGCGGGGGTCGAGGATGTCGCGTACGCCGTCGCCGAGCAGGTTGAAGGCGAGGGTGGCCAGGACGATAACGAGGCCGGGGAAGACGGCCATCCAGGGGGCGTCGGCGATGAAGGGCTGGGCGCTGGAGAGCATCACGCCGAGGGAGGGCGAGGGCGGCTGGACGCCGAGGCCGAGGAAGCTGAGGACGGCCTCGCCGATGATGGCGGAGGGGATGCCCACGGTGGCCTGGACGATGAGCGCCGAGGTGGCGTTCGGCAGGATGTGCCGGAAGAGGATCACCCGGTCGTTGCCGCCGTTGGCGAGGGCCGCGCCGACGTAGTCGAGGTGTTTGAGGCGCAGGGTCTCGGCGCGGGTGATGCGGATGATCGCCGGGATCTGCGAGATGCCGATGGCGATGGTGGCGTTCTCCAGCGAGGGCCCGAGGATCGCGGCGAGGCCGACGGCCAGTACGAGGAACGGGAAGGCGAGCAGGGTGTCGGTGAGCCGGGAGACCGCCGAGTCCGCGAAGCGGCCGTAGTAGCCGGCGACCAGTCCGAGGGGGACGGCGACGACGAAGGCGAGGGCGACGGCGAGGACGCCGACCTGCATGGAGGCGGTGACCCCGACCAGGACGCGGGAGAGCTGGTCGCGTCCCAGGTCGTCGGTGCCCAGCCAGTGCGACCAGGACGGTTCGGCGAGCGCGGCGCCGAAGTCGGGCCGGGCCGGGTCGTAGGGGGCGAGCAGGGGCGCGAGGAGGGCCACGCACACGAACAGCGTGGCGAGGACGGCGCCGACGAGGGCGAGGCGGTTGCGGCGCAGCCGGCGCAGTCCGGAGCGCCACCGGCCGCGCCCGGGGCCCGGCTTCGGCGCGGGCGCGGTGACGGCGGGGGCGGCCGGCGCCGGGGAGGGGGCGACGGTCATCGGGAACCTCCGAGCCGGATACGCGGGTCGACGACGGAGTAGAGGAAGTCGACCAGCAGGTTGATCAGGATGTAGGCGGCCGAGGTGAAGAGCACCACGCCCTGGACCATCGCGTAGTCGCGGGTGAAGACCGCGTCGATGGTGAGCTTGCCGAAGCCGGGCAGGACGAAGACCTGTTCGGTGACGACGGCGCCCGAGATGAGCTGGCCGAGTTGCAGGCCGAGCACGGTGACGACGGTGACGAGTGAGTTGCGCAGGGCGTGCCGGCCGATGACGGTGCGCGGGGCGAGCCCCTTGGCGCGGGCGGTGCGGGTGTAGTCGGAGGACAGGGAGTCGATCATCGCGGCTCTGGTCTGCCGCATGACGACGGCGGCGAGTCCGGAGCCCAGCACGATCGCCGGGAGGGTCAGGCGCCGCAGGTTCTCCAGTGGGTCGGTGCCGAAGGGCACGAAGCCGGAGGCGGCGAAGACGGGCACGGCGATGGCGAAGGCGAGGAGGAGGACGATGCCGAGCCAGAAGGAGGGGACGGACATGCCGAGCAGGGCGATGCCATTGGCGAGCCACTCCTCGGGCTTCCCGCGCCGTACGGCGGCCAGCACACCGGCGCCGATCCCGACGACGACGGCCAGGACCAGGGACAGGGCCGCGAGTTCGAGGGTGATGGGCAGGGCCTGGGTGATCGAGTCGAGCACCGGCAGCCCGGTGCGTGCGGAGGTGCCGAAGTCGCCGGTGGCGGCGTTGCTGACGTACCGCCAGTACTGCACGGCGATGTTGTCGTTCAGCCCGTACTCCTGGCGGATCGCGGCGAGCACCTCGGGGGAGGTCTGTTCGCCCGCGAGGGCCTGCGCGGTGTCGCCGGGCATGGCGCGTACGCCGAGGAAGACGGCGATGCTGACGAGTCCCATGGTGATCAGCGACATGCCGAGCCTGCGGCTGATGTAGGAGGTCAGCAGCTTGCGGAGGTGGTTCACCGGCTCCCCTTCACGTATCCGGCTTCCTTCGCCTTGATCAGGCCGTCCCCGGAGAGCTTGACGCCGCTGACGTCCGTGGACGCGGAGACGTAGTTGACCGGCCGGTAGAGGTAGATGACGCCGTGCAGCCGGTTGATCGCCCGGGTGAGCCGGCGGTAGACGTCACGCCGTTTCGCGATGTCCGTCGTGCTGCGGCCCTCCACGATCAGCCGGTCGACCTCCGGGTCGGAGAGCTTCCCCTGGTTGTTGCTGCCGGTGGTGCCGACGAGGCTGTCGATGTTGCCGGCCGGGTCGGGCTGTCCGCCCCAGCCGCCGGTCCTGGCCTGGAAGTCCCCGGCCAGGGTGCGGGTCAGTCCGGTGGCGAACTCGGTGGGCCGCAGCCGTACGTCGAAACCGGCCTCGGCGGCCATGGCCTGGACGACCTGGCCGAGGCGGCTGTCGTCCGGCGTCGTGTTGATCATCAGTTCGAGCGGCACGGGCGTCTTCACCCCGGCCGCCTTGAGCAGCCGCCTGGCCTTGGGCAGGTCCCGCCCGGGGCAGGTGACCGGCGAGCTGAGCGGGGTGCCCGGGGGCACCGGCCCGCAGGCGGGGGCGTACATGCCCTGGAAGACGAGTTTGTTGATCAGCTCGCGGTCGAGGGAGAGGTCGAAGGCCTCCCGGACCCGGACGTCGCGTCCGAAGGGCGAGTCGACCCGGCCGGGCTTCTTGTCGATGCCGTGGACGTTGCCGACGTTCAGGGTGAGCGCCATGTAGCCGAGCGAGGGGGTGTTGAGGAGGGTGATGCCCTTCTCGCCGAGGGAGCCGCGCACCTCCACCGGGCCCATCTGGTCGCCGATCTGCACGTCTCCCGACCTGATGTTGGCCATCCGGATGTTGCCGTCGGTGATCGTCTTGTAGGTCACTCCGGCGAGGTGGACCTTGTCCGCGTCGTAGTAGAGCGGGTCCTTGGTGAGTTCGACGCGGTCGCCGATGACGCGCTTGACGTACTTGAAGGGGCCCACGCAGGAGGGGTGGCTCGCGAACTTCCTGCCGTAGGTCCTGATCGCCTTGGGCGACATGATCAGCCCGGCGGTGTTGGCGAGCCGCCCCAGGAGCGGGACGTCCGCGTGCTTGAGGTCGAGCCGCACCGTGTACTTGCCGGGGGTGCTGACCTTCTTCACCGAGTCGATCTCGGAGGCGCGCCCGGAGCCGCGCAGGTGCAGGTGGCGGTCGAGGGAGGTCTTGACGGCGCGCGCGTCCAGCGGGGTTCCGTCGCTGAAGTGGGCGTCCTCGCGGACGGTGAAGGTGAAGGTCTTCCCGCCGTTGGTGATCCTCGGCATCGAGGCGGCCAGTTGCGGGACGAACTTGTTGTCCTGGTCGACGTCGTAGAGCTGCTCGCACATGGACGAGAAGACGGTCCGGGCGACGAGGGTCGAGGTCAGGCTCGGGTCCAGCATGTCCGGATCGGACTTGAGGGCGATCGTGAGTGTGCCGCCGTCCTTGACGGGGCGGGTGTCGGCGAGGCGCGGCTGGGCGACGGTCCCCTCGCCGGGCGGGGAGAGGGTGCTGCACGCGGTGGTGATCGCCAACAGGGCGACCGCCACGACAGTGGCCGGTATACGACGCACGGCGAAGGGACCTCCTTCGGGACGGCAGGGGAGGACGCGGACCGGCGGCCGGTACGCGTTGAGGCGACACGGTATACCAAGCCGCCGGAGCCCGCGCGGGCCGTCCATGTCGTATTGCCCCAAATGTTGGGCTACTTGGCAGCTCAAGGCGGGCAGTCCGGCACAACTCGCCCCGCGGCGCCCTCGCGCCCGATACCTACTTGGTATACCGAGTGGGGCGCGTGGGGTCCACCGCCCTGTCCTCCACCCAGTTCTCCGTCAGCCTCCGTCAGCCTCCGGAGAGTGGCCGAAGGCGCGGACGGGGCGGTGCGTGTGGCCGAGAGGAGACGGTACGGCTCGGCTCGTTACGGCTCGGTACTGTCCGACTCGGCTCGGCTCTGGGGATGTCGCGCCCGGGGCGGCCCCGCCCGCCGCGTACCGGGGCGTGAGAGGGCGCCGGAGGCCGGGGTATTCGCCCCCGGGTCTGACCAACCCGCGTCCGCGCGCCGGGTGGGTGCGGGATGATGGAGGGGTCTGTTCCCGAGGTCTTGGAGCGCGTCATGGCCGCCGGAGTGTCGGTCCGCTGTCCGGTCTGCCGCAGCGTGGGCCGGTATGTTCCGCCCGCTCTGCCCTGCGCCTGCGGGCAGCCGGTGGCCCCGGCGCTCGTGGACGGGGCGGAGGGCACCGTACTGGAGCACCGGACCTGGGCCGAGGACTGGATCGCGGTGCGCTGCCGCGCCTGCGATCGCACCGGCCACTGGCCTTATCCCGAACTGGCCTGTTCCTGCGGCCTGTTGCTGCGGGTCGCGGTGGAGGAGGGGGAGCGGGGCGGTGGCCCGGTGCCCTCGCGTACGCCGTTCCGCCCGGTGCCGATCACGGACGCCAGGGGCGCGGTGACGGCTGCCGCGCTGTACCTGGGCTGGCTCGGGTACGGCGAGATCCGCCGCGCCGAGGAGCCGCCCCCGCACGGGGTGGCGCTCGCGGCGAAGGGGCTGCTCGCCCACGTCGAGCCCTCGCCCCGGCAGGTGCGGGGCCGCGACGTGGAGTGCCTGTGGCTCGCGAGCCTGGCCGCCTCGGTCACCCCGGTGGGCTTCACCCTGGGCGGCCCGAGCCCTGAAGCGGCACAGAGCGCCGAGGAGTTGGGGGTGCCCCTGTTCCACCTCCAGCGCTCCGGAGAGGCGCGCCCGTGCAATCCGCCCGCCGACCGGCTCGCGGCCTCGGGCGGGAAGTGACCTTCGGGAGCGGCTTTCGGCGAGCGGTTCCCCCTGCCGAGCCGCCACCGGTTCCCGCCCCGTGCCCGGACCGCGAGCACGAGGTCTTCGTAGACACCGCCCATGCCCATGCCCATGCCCACGCGCATGCCCGCGCCCATCCGCCCCGCCGGGCCCCCGGGCCCGCCCGTACTCCAGGACCTCGGAGTCCGGGCGGGCCAGATGTTCCGCACGCTCGGCATGGACGCGGTCGGGTAACAGCGACCGTGTCGAGACGGCCATCGGCCGGCTCACCGGCCGCACCCCCGTCCGCGACAGGAACCCCACCGCACCCGCCCTCTGTTCGGCGACCTCGGCTGGGGCGTGTTCCTCGGAGCGGTGGAGGCGGGCTCGGTCGGCTGAGGGGAGAGCCAGGCCGGGGCCCGGGGCGGGAACCCCGGGCCCCGGCCTGGTCTCAGGTGATGACGAGGGTCGTCACCCCGGCCAGGCTGGTCAGCCCCTGCGGGGTTTCGCAGGCGGTCAGCTGGAGCGCGGGCTCCACCACCGTGAACACCGCGTGGCCCCCGGTGAACAGCCCCGAGGTGATGGTGCCGGTGAGCGTGATGACGGTCTGGCCGTTCAGGATCGTCACGGTCCGCGTGAAGGACAGGACGCTGCTCTGACCGGTGTTCCAGGTGAAGGTCTGCGTACCGGTGGAGGTGTTGAGCAGGTCGAGGCACGAGTAGGGCGCCACGACGGTGCCGGCGCTGCCGCCGCTCGTGATCTCCGGGTGCGTGAGCGAGGCGCACACGCCGAGCGTGGCGTTGTACGCGATGGTCGTGGACTTCGAGGTGTTCGTCAGGCCCGGCGAGTACGAGACGGTCTGGTTGCCCGCCGGACAGACCAGATCCCCGAGGGCGGCGGGCGTGGCCTGGGCGGCGGGGGCGGTGAGCAGTCCGCCGAGGACCAGCGCGAGGGCGGCGAACAGGACCGCGAGGGTTCTGCGGGGCCGTGAGGACGGTGACGGTTTGACGGGGAGAGTGCGCACGGGAGTTGTCCCCTCGTTCCGCGTGCGGGCGGCGGGCTGCCGTCCGCATCACGACTGTCACTGTCGTCCCCGCCTGTCCGGCTCGCCATGGCCCGTCCGGGCGGCACGCACTCCTCCCCCGCCCGCGCACACCCCGTGTGCGCCGCGCACCCGGACGGGCCCGGCACGCACCCGTGCGGACGTGCCACGCATGGCGGGGTCCCGCCCGGCACGCCGCGCGGGCCCGCGCCTCCCACGTACTCCGCTTCCGCGAACACCGCCGCGGCGGGGAGCGGTCGTCACCTGATCCCGGGCGGTGAGGCGTGGTGCGCGCGTACTTCCTCCCGCGCTGCCGCGGCGTGTGGGGGCTGGTCCGGCCGGTGGTGCCGGTGCCGACGCGATGCCGGAACTTGTGGACGACCGGCCGTCCCGGAGCCGCCGGCTCCTTCACCGACCGTCGAGGGCTGGTCCCCGGGGGACCCGGGCGCGGCCCGGGAGACGCGCGGCCCGGCCGGGGAGGCCGAGGACGGGACGAGTGCGCCCGCCTCGTCCTGACACGGCAGTCCGGGACGGGCCAGGGCTCCTCCGCCTGCGGACAACGCGCGGCGACACGCCCTCGGCCGGCCCCCGCCCGCACCTGAGGCGAACACGGGCCGCCCGCGCCGTCACCGGCCGGACGTCGCTGCCGCGCACGGCCCGTGGGAGGCCGGGAGCGTCACTCGATCACTGCCGGGGGATCGTCGCCGTCCCGTCCTGCGCATCGCGCACCCGGGCCAGCAGACGGTCGATGGCGGGGCGCAGCGGAGCGGGTCGCGCGGTGGACTCCCAGGTCTCGATGCCCACCGGCTGGCCCCCGTCGCGCTGGATACCCTCCACCAGGCGGTCGAGATCCTCCTGATGCAGAGTGCCGTTGACGAAAAGAAAGGCCACGCAGTCCACCTCCCTGGCCCGCCGGGCGAAGCTGTCCGAGGAGGTCTCCGCGATGTGGCCGGAGGCGTCCAGGGCGTACGCGGCGAAGACCCCGACCCGGAGACCGCCGGGCTGCGCCACGAGGACGGCGAGCGGCTCGCCCAGCCCGGCTCCGAGGTGGCGCTCCGTCTGCTCGCCCTCGGCGCGTGCGGCCTCGACAGCCTCGACGACCCGGTTCTCGAAGACCGAGATCTCCACGGCGTGGACCTCTGGGTCCCGGTCCGAGTCCGGATTGATCTTCCTGAGGACGCTCAAAGTGGCCTGAGCCTGATCCGTCAGCCCGGAACGGGCCTGTTCAGCCGCCTGCCTGCGCAATTCCGCCATCGTGAACTCCCAGTCGCCGATTCGTACGCTTTCGATGGTGCGGCCGCTCACGGCCATCAGCAGGAACAGCGCCCCGATCACCACCAGAGTCGCACTGCCGACCTGATTCTTCGAGACGAACACCGCCGCCACGCCTGCCCCGGCGAGCAGGCTTCCGGCCACCCCGGCCACCGGCCGCTCCCACCTGGCCAGCGGTCCCAGATGGACAGGGCGCGCTCCGTCCGGTGGTCCTGTCGCACTTCCCACCCCTCTTGGCATGCCCCGAAGCCTATGGCGGGGAGCCCGGGTCGGCCCGGCGTTCCGCGTGAATTCCCCTGGCAGGCAGCGGAGTTCCGCCGGACGGGGCCATTCTTCCCCTCGGCACCCGGGGACCGACGGGGTGCGGTCGCCGCCGGGGACGGAGCACCCACGAAGGCGGGCTCCCGGATCAACGCCTCGGGCCCCCGTCGCACGGGGAGCCGCTCGGGCTCCCGCCGCACCGCGCATCGCACCGGAGCCCCTCGGCCGCCGGCCGTTTCCGGGGCTCCGCGTCGGTGCCCGCCTCCCTCCGTCCCGGGGGCAGGACCGCTTTCGCTTCCCCTCCCCCGCTCACGCGCTCATGCCTCCCGGCGCGACCTCCACAGCAGCCACATGAAGTAGGGCGCGCCGATCACGGCGGTGACGAGGCCGACCGGGATCTGCGCGGGCGCGATGACGGCCCGCCCGATCAGGTCGGCGACGACCACGAGGAGCGCGCCGAGCAGCGCGGAGACCGGCAGTACGCGGGAGTGGCGCTGGCCGACGAGGGCGCGCGCGGCGTGCGGGGCGACGAGGCCCACGAAGCCGATCACGCCGACCGCCGCGACCGAGGAGGCCGTCAGCAGGACCGCGAGGGTCAGCAGCAGGAGGCGGGTCGTGCCGAGCCGGATGCCGAGCAGGCGCGGAGTGTCGGGGTCCAGGCCGATGAGGTCGAGTTCGCGGCGCCTGAACAGCAGCAGCGGGAGCGCCAGGGCCAGGACGACGAGCACCGGGACGATCTCGGGGAAGCTGCGCCCGTAGGTCGAACCGGACATCCAGGTGAGCGCCTTGGTGCTGTTGAACGGGTCGGTGAGGGTGATGAGCAGGCTCACGAGGGCCGAGGTGCCGGTGGAGACACCGATGCCGATGAGGACCAGCCGGTTCTGCTCCAGTCCGTGCCGGGCGGCCAGTCCGAAGACGAGCACGGCCGCCGCCCCGGCCCCGGCGAGGGCCGCGCCGTTGACGAACCAGAAGCTCGCGAGCGGTACGGCGGTGATCGTGACGACGGCGCCGACGCCCGCTCCGCCGACGACGCCGAGGATGGCGGGTTCGGCGAGCGGGTTGCGCGACACCGCCTGGACGACGGTGCCCGCGACGGCGAGCGCCGCGCCCGCCAGGAGGGCCGCGGCGACCCGGGGTACGCGCGTGTCGAGCAGGTACGTGACGAACTGGCCGGACCGGCCGCTGAGCCAGTAGCCGACGTCGCCCAGGCGCAGCGTCGCGTCCCCGAGCAGGGTCGCGGCGATCACCGCGGCGATCAACGCGACACTCGCGACGACGAGTGTCACGACGTACGCGCGGCGGCCGCGCAGCTTCGCGAAGGCCGTGGAGTTGCCGGTGTCGCCCGCGTCGCGGGAGCGGTGGGCGAGGAAGACGAGGACGACGGCGCCGAACACGGAGGTGACGATGCCGGTCGGGACCGCCGCCCCGCTCTGCGCGCCGAACAGGGCGCGCATCAGGACGTCCGCGCCGAGCAGGACGAGGACACCGGCGATCGCCGAGGCCGGGACGAAGACGCGGTGGCGCAGCAGTCCGGGTGCCCAGCCGCCCAGGAGCCGGACGACGGCCGGGGCGCACAGGCCGACGAAGCCGATGGGCCCGGCGACGGTCACGGCGACGGCGGAGAGCAGCACGGCCAGAACGACGGCGACAGCGCGCGTGACGCGCGGGTTGACGCCGACCACGGCGGCGCCGTCGTCGCCGAGCGCGAGGATGTCGAGCCGCCTGCCGAGGACGACGAGGGCGATCAGGACGAGGGCGGCGACCGGGGCGAGCCGTGCCACGCCGCTCATCCCGGACTGCGCGAGGCTGCCGTTGCCCCACGCGAACAGGCCGGTGGTCTCCTGGGAGCGCAGGAGCAGCAGCATCTGGCTCAGTCCGCTGAACGCGAGGGTCAGCGCGGACCCGGCGAGGACGAGCCGGATCGCTCCGGAGCCGGCCCGCGACAGGCCGAGGACGATCGCGGCGGCGATCAGCCCACCGAGGAAGGCGGTGCCCCCGGCGGGCAGCGCGGGCAGCGAGACACCGAAGGCGGCGAAGGCGACGACCGCGAGGTAGGCGCCCGCGTTGACGGCGAGCGTGTCGGGCGAGGCCAGTACGTTGCGCGACACCGACTGGAGGGCCGCGCCGGCCGCGCCGAGGGCGCAGCCGACGAGGAGCCCCGCGCACAGCCGGGGCAGCCGGGAGGCGACCAGCACCGCCCCGGCCTGGTCGGAGCCCTCACGGTCCGATCCGAGGGTGACGATCGTGCGCCACAGGGTGTGCAGGCTGACCGGCGCCGTGCCCTGACTGATGTGCACGACGGAGAGGGCGAGCAGCACGAGGAGGGCGGCGAGTCCGAGCAGGGCCGTACGGCCGCCGCGGCGCGGCCCGGACACGGCCGGGGCGGCGGTGTCCGGGCCGGGCCCGGGGGCCGCCGTGCCGCTCGCGGTGGCCGGGCGGGGGGTACGGGTCGGTGTGCTCATGCTCAGTCGGTCAGCGCGCCCACGAGCGCGTCGATGTAGTCCTTGGCGGCGGCGGTGCCGCCGAACATCCAGACGCCGTCGGGCAGTCGGTAGACCTGCTTCTTCTTGACGAAGGGCAGCGACTTCCACACGGCGTTGTCCTTGAGCCCGTCGGCGAAGGGGTCCTTGCCGTCGACGGAGTTGAAGATGTACGCGAAGCGCGCGTCACCGATCTTCGTGAGGCCCTCGACGTCGGTGGAGCCGAGGCCGTACGCCTTGTCGCCCTTGACCGTCCACGGGTCGACCAGGCCGAGTTCGGTGTTGATGTCGGAGAGCAGCGAGCCCTTGGCGAAGGGGCGCACCGAGACCTGATTGCCCTCCTTCCAGCCGTCCGCGAAGGCGAGCTTCTGGCCCTTGAGCCCGGCCTTGTCGAGCTTCTCGCGGCCGTCCTCGATCGCCTCGCGGAAGGAGGCGGTCTCCGCCTTGGCCTCCTTCTCCTTGCCGGTGGCCTTGGCTATGAGGTCCATGGTGTCGAGCATCTGGTCGATCTGCCGGCTCGCGTCGGCGGACTTCGTGACCAGGACGGGGGCGACCTTGGAGAGCTGCTTGATGGCCGAGTCGGACAGGTCGGTGGTGGCGACGACCAGATCCGGCTTGAGGGCGGCGACGGTGCCGAGGCTCGGTTCGCCGCGGGTGCCGATGTCCTTGGCGCCGCCGCGCAGCGGGGCCGCCTTGTCCCACGCGGAGTAGCCCTTGACGTCGGCGACGCCCACCGGGTCGACGCCCAGCGTGACGAGCGACTCGACGACGTTCCACTCGGTGCCCACCACCCGCTTGGCGGGGCCGTCGAGCTTCACCTTCTTGCCCGTGGCGTCGGTGACCGTGAGCGAGGAGTCGGCCTTCGCCTCCTTCTTCGGCGCCTCGGTGCTGCCGCAGGCGGCGAGGGCGACCGCCGAGGCGACGGCGATCACGGGCCAGGCCAAACGCTTGCTGTTCATGAGGGTCTTCAGGGCCTTTCGGTGCGGAGGTGGTGTCTGCCCACCGCGCGGGTACGGGGGATGCCGGTGGCAAGGTCGTGGGCGACCTCGATACGGATGCCGTAGGTGTCGGTGAGCCGTTCGGCCTCGTACACCTCGGCGGGGGTGCCGGCGGCGACGACGCGGCCGGACTTCAGCAGGACGACGCGGTCGGCGACGGCGGCGGCCTGGTCGAGGTCGTGCAGGACGACCCCGACGGTCACGCCGTGCGTGTCGGCCAGGTCGCGGACCAGATCGAGGATCTCGACCTGATAGCGCAGGTCCAGGTAGGTGGTGGGCTCGTCGAGCAGGAGGACGTCGGTGTCCTGGGCGAGGCAGCAGGCGAACCAGACGCGCTGCAACTGGCCGCCGGACAGGTTCTCGACGCCGCGGTCGGCGAGTTCGGTGGTGTCGGTGACGGACAGCGCGTGCTCGACCAGGCGCGGGCCCTCGGGGTCGGTGCCGCGGAACCGGTGCCGGTAGGGGTGCCGTCCGAAGCCGACCACCTCGCGGACGCTGAGCCCGGCGGGCGCGGTACGGCTCTGCGCGAGCAGCGTGATCCGGCGGGCGAACTCGGTGCGGGAGAGGGCGAGCGCGTCGACCTCCTCGCTGTCCTGGGCCGATACCGTGACACTGCCGGCGCGGGCGCGGTGCAGCCGGGCGATCGAGCGCAACAGGGTGGACTTGCCGCTGCCGTTGGGACCGATCAGGGCGGTGACCTTGCCGCGTGGGAGACGCAGATCGGCCGCGTGCACGACGTCGGTGCCCTCGTAAGCCACCGTCATACCGCGCGCGTCGAGGCCCGTCGCGGGCTCGGCGGCCTCGGCCCCGGAGCCTTGCGCCAGGTGCCCGGCGGCAGCGGGCGCGGGCGTGGGCCGCCGCTCCGGGCTGTCTTCTCGGTCGAGTGCAGTCACGATCACGTCGCTGAGGTTAACCTAACCTAAGTTAATAGGGGAATCCAGCCTCGTGATCGACTTTTTCTGCTGAAATGACCGGATACGAACCGCCGCGCATGGCGTGAAACGACAGGGGCCGCCGGTCCCACGGAGGGACCGGCGGCCTGCTGCTCGGTAGGGACGGGCGGGGCCGCCGGGTCAGCGACGGATGCCGAACCTCGCCTCGAAGCGGCGGAAGGCCGCCTCCTGGCGCCATTCGACGGCGGCCTTCGGGCTGGCGGCCAGCAGGTCACGGCAGCCGGGCCCCGGCTCCGAGACGCCGGGCCGCGCACCGCGGCAGGCGGCGACCGGGGACCACCCCTGCCGGGTGGGGTTGCCGGCCCACAGACTGGCACCGGGCAGGAACGCGTACTCCAGGGAGGCGCGGGCGAGGTCCTTCAGCTCGGGGTAGCCGAGGCCGTAGGTCCGGTGGGCGTAGGCGTACTCGTGACCGATGTCGATGCGCGAGACGCCGGGGTCGTCGGTGGCGAGCACGACGGGCACCCCGAAGCGCCGGTAGGTGGCGAAGGGATGGTCGTCCCCCTTGATGCCGAGGATCTGCGCGTTGCTGCTGAAGGGCACCTCGACGGCGATCTCCCGGGCCGCCATGGTGCGCGCCGTGCGGCGCCAGCCGTCCTCGTGGACGAGGTCCACGCCGTGGCCGATCCGCTCGGCCCCGGCGACGTCCACGGCCTCCTGGATGTGGAAGGCGAGGTCCTCGGGCTTGACGAGGCCGGGCCACAACTCGCCCGCGTGCAGGGTGACATGCGCCTTCGGATAGACGCCGCGCAGGTAGTGGAGCATCCGCATCTGGAGGCGGTAGTCGGCCAGCGCCCGCTCCCCGTCCTCGGGCTGCACGAGGTTGACGGCGACGAAACGGTGGTCGCGTTCGGCGAGCCGCATACCGAGCGCCATCTGCGTGAAGACGCGCTCCGGGGCGCTGCCGCGCGACACCTGGGAGACCCAGCGCACCGTCAGTCCGCAGGCGGGACGCGCCTGCGCGCCTCCGCAGTGCTCGGTGGCGCGGAACTCGGCGTCGGCCTCGTCCGACTCGCGGCCCGCCTCGGTCACGAGCCGGTCGAGGCGGCCCGCCGCGGTGAGCTTGCGGTGCAGCGCCGCGAGGTCCTGGTCCCAGCCGACCTCGGCGGCGAGCTTCTTCGCGCCGTCCGAGGCGGGGGTGACGAGGGTCTCCAGATAGAACTGGTTCTGCGCCACCACGGTGTCGGCCACGTTGGCGAGCAGCTTCCCGCGATGGCGCGAGGTCACCTCGCCGAACTTGCCGAAGGTGTCGAAGAAGTGGTCGTGCCCGTTGCCTCCGGCCGGGAAGTCCTGCATCGACCAGGCCCGCACGACGCGGTCCCGGAACCGGTGGTCCGTCCGGGCTTCCGCGGCCGGGCGGGCGCCGGGCCCGCACGGCGCCGCGAGGGCCGTGTACGTCGCCGTGTCCACGCACAGCCCGTCCTCGGCGGCCAGCTCGACGAGGTACTCGGTGGAGACGGCCCCGGACAGGTGGTTGTGCAGATCGCCGCCCTTCGGCAGGGCGGCGAAGAAGCGCCCCAGCGCGCGGGGTTCGTCCCGGACGGCGTCGAGGTAGGCGCTCGTGCCTCGCTCCGCCGGGGTCGTGGACCACCACGCGGCACCGTCGGCGTGGGCCGGGCCGGCCGGGGCGAGCAGGGCGGACAGCGAGAGCAGGCCGGCGGCGAGGGGCAGGCCCCGGCGTCGGGGGCCCGCGGCAGGGGGAAGTCGAAGATTCACGCGCCCATGATCAGCGGCACCGGCCGCCCCACCCCGTCCACTTCGGCGGAAGATCACTCGGTTGGCCGAGAGAAGCCACCCGGAGCCCGCCACCCCTCGGGCGCCGCACTCCCCCGCACCCTCAACTCCACTTTCGGTCACTCAGGTTGACCGAAAGTTCATTCTTGACCGGACACCGACAATACGCGGACGATGCCGTGTCCCGTCCCACTCCCCACACCACCGGAGTCCCCATGCGCCGGAACACCACCCGCCGCCCGCACCCCCCGCGCGCCCGCCGCCGGGCCGCCCTCCCACTCGCCGCGCTGGGCGGTGTCCTCGCCCTCCTGCTGGGACCGGCCGCGCAGGCGGGCGCCTCGGCACAGGCGGTGGCCGCGGCCCCCGACATCTCCGTCACCGCCGTGAAGGCGGACCTCAAGGCCCTCCAGGACGTCGCGACCGCCAACGGCGGCAACCGCGCCCACGGCCGGCCCGGCTACCGGGCCTCGCTCGACCTCATCAAGGGCAAGCTGGACGCGGCCGGATTCACCACCTCGATCCAGCAGTTCACCTCGGGCGGCGCGACCGGCTACAACCTGATCGCCGACTGGCCGGGCGGGGACACCGGGAAGGTCCTGCTGACCGGGGCCCACCTCGACTCGGTCACCGCGGGCCCCGGCATCAACGACAACGGCTCGGGCTCCGCCGCCGTACTGGAGACCGCGCTGGCCGTGTCCCGCACCGGCTTCCACCCCGCCAAGCACCTGCGGTTCGCGTGGTGGGGCGCCGAGGAACTGGGCATGGTCGGCTCGAAGAACTACGTCAGCAAGCTGACGACCGCCCAGCGCGCCACGATCTCCGGCTACCTGAACTTCGACATGATCGGCTCCCCGAACCCCGGCTACTTCGTCTACGACGACGACCCGGCCATCGAGAAGACCTTCAAGCAGTACTTCACCGGCCTCGGCGTGGTGACCGAGCCGGAGACGGAGGGCGACGGCCGCTCCGACCACGCCCCGTTCAAGAACGCGGGCATACCCGTGGGCGGCCTGTTCAGCGGGGCCGACTACATCAAGACCACCAAGCAGGCCGCCCAGTGGGGCGGGACGGCGGGCAAGGCCTTCGACGCCTGCTACCACCGCTCCTGCGACACGCTCACCAACATCAACGACACGGCGCTCGACCGGCACAGCGACGCCGTGGCGTACGCCGTGTGGAACCTCGCGGGCTGAGATCCGGCGGCCGGTCCGGTCCCGGGCGGCGCGAGACGCCCGGGACCCGCTGTCACCGCCGCGTCCCGGGCTCCTCGGCCCGGGGCGCGGCGGCGTCCGCCGACCCGTACCGCTCGCGCAGTTCGATCTTGCGGACCTTTCCCGAGACCGTCATCGGGAAGGAGTCGAGTACGCCCAGCCGGCTGGGGATCTTGTAGTGGGCGAGCCGGTCGCGGCAGAACTCCTGGAGTTCGGCGAGGCCCGGCGGGTCCTGCGGATCGCGCGGGACCACGCAGGCCAGGACCTCCTCCCCGTACCGCTCGTGCGGCACGCCGACGACCTGGACGTCGGCGATCTTCGGGTGCGTGTAGAGGAACTCCTCGATCTCGCGCGGGTAGACGTTCTCCCCGCCCCGGATGATCATGTCCTTGATCCGGCCGACGATCTCGACGTACCCGTCCTCCCGCATCACCGCGAGGTCCCCGGTGTGCATCCAGCGGCCCGCGTCGATCGCCTCGGCGGTGCGCTCGGGCTCCTCCCAGTAGCCGAGCATGACCGAGTAGCCCCGGGTGCACAGTTCACCGGTCGCGCCGCGCGGGACGGTCGCCCCGCCGACCGGGTCGACCACCTTGACCTCGATGTGCGGCAGGACCCGGCCGACGGTGGCGGTACGGCGTTCGAGGTCGTCGTCGCGGCGGGTCTGCACCGAGACCGGGGAGGTCTCGGTCATGCCGTAGCAGATGGACACCTCCGCCATGTGCATCTCGGCGACCACCCGCTTCATGACCTCGACGGGGCAGGGCGAGCCCGCCATGATGCCGGTGCGCAGCGTCGACAGGTCGTAGGAGGCGAAGCCGGGCAGGTTCAGCTCGGCGATGAACATCGTGGGCACCCCGTACAGGGAGGTGCAGCGCTCCGCGGCCACGGCCTCCAGTGTGGCGCGCGCGTCGAAGGAGGGCGCGGGGATCACCACGCAGGCGCCGTGCGACGTGGCCCCGAGGTTTCCCATGACCATGCCGAAGCAGTGGTAGAACGGGACGGGAAGGCACACCCGGTCGGTCTCGGTGTAGCCGACCGTCTCCCCCACCCAGTAGCCGTTGTTGAGGATGTTGTGGTGGGAGAGCGTGGCCCCCTTCGGGAAGCCGGTGGTGCCCGAGGTGTACTGGATGTTCACCGGGTCGTCGCAGGACAGGCCGGCTTCCCTGGCGGCGAGTTCGTCCTCGGACACCCCGGCCCCGGCCGCGGTCAGCGCGTCCCAGGAGGGCTCCCCGATGTACACCACCTCGCGCAGTCCGGGACACTCCGCACGCACCTCCTCGACGAGCGCGCGGTAGTCGGTGCCCTTGTGCCGGGGCGAGGCGACGAGCAGCCCGGTGCCCGACTGCCGCAGCACATAGGCCAGTTCGTGGGAGCGGTAGGCCGGGTTGATGTTCACCAGGATCGCGCCCACACGGGCGCTCGCGTACTGGAGCAGCACCCACTCGGGGCAGTTGACGGCCCAGACCCCGACCCGGTCGCCCTTGAGGACGCCCCGGGCGAGCAGCCCGCGCGCCACCTCCCCGACGGCCGCGCCGAACTCGGCGTAGGTCCAGCGGCGCCCGGAGGGCACGTCCACCAGCGCCTCCCGCTCGGGGAAACCGGCGACGACGCGCGCCAGATCGGCGCCGATGGTGTCGCCCAGCAGCGGTGCCCCGGCGGTGCCGTGCGCGTAGGAGAGCGCGGGGCCCGTCACGGCCCCCGCCCCGGTGGCGGCGCTCATCGGTAATCCTCCTCACGGTACTCGGCGTCGGAACCGGCGGCGGTCGCCTCGCGCAGCTCGATCCGGCGGATCTTGCCGGACACCGTCTTGGGCAGCGGGCCGAACTCCAGCCTGCGCAGCCGCTTGTAGGGCGCGAGGACCGCGCGGGAGTGCTCGAACAGCAGCTTCGCGGTGTCGGCGCCCGGCTCCCAGCCCTCGGCGAGGACGACGTACGCCTTCGGCACGTTCAGCCGCAGCGAGTCCGGGGCGGGCACGACGGCGGCCTCGGCGACGGCCGGGTGTTCCAGCAGCGCGCTCTCCAGCTCGAAGGGGCTGATCTTGTAGTCACTGGCCTTGAACACGTCGTCGGCGCGGCCGATGTACGTCAGGTAGCCCTCGGCGTCGCGCGCGCCGATGTCACCGGTGCGGTAGAAGCCGCCCGCGGTCGCGGCGGAGGTGCGTTCCTGGTCGCCGTGGTAGCCGTTCATGAGGCCCACCGGCCGGGCGGACAGGTCCAGGCTGATCTCGCCCTCGGCGGCGCCCGACTCGCCCGTGACCGGGTCGAGGAGTTCGACGCGGAAGCCGGGGCTTGGCCGGCCCATCGAGCCGGCCCTGACGGGCTGCCCCGGGGTGTTGGCCACGGCCACGGAGGTCTCGGTCTGCCCGAAGCCGTCCCGGACGGTCACACCCCAGGCGCGCCTGACGTGCTCGACGACCTCGGGGTTCAGTGGCTCGCCGGCCGCGACGACGGAACGCGGCGGGGTGCGCAGCGCGCTCAGGTCGGCCTGGATGAGCATGCGCCACACGGTGGGCGGGGCGCAGAAGCTCGTGACGCCCGCGCGGTCCATCTCGGTCATGAGGCGGGCCGCGTCGAACCGCGTGTAGTTGAAGAGGAAGACGGTCGCCTCGGCGTTCCACGGGGCGAAGAAGTTCGACCAGGCGTGTTTGGCCCAGCCCGGCGAGGAGATGTTGAGGTGCACGTCGCCGGGGCGCAGCCCGATCCAGTACATCGTGGACAGGTGGCCGACCGGGTACGAGAGGTGGGTGTGCTCGACGAGCTTGGGCCGGGCCGTCGTACCGGACGTGAAGTACAGCACGAGCGTCTCGTCGGAGCGGGTCGGCCCGTCGGGGGTGAACGCCTCGGGGGCCGCGGCCGCGTCGGCGTGGGAGAGCCAGCCGGGGCGGGGCGCGCCGACCGCGATCCGGGTGTAGGCGCCGGGCACCTCGTCGAACTTCGCGGTGTCCCCGGACCGGACGACGACGTGCCGGACCTCGCCCCGCTCCACGCGGTCACGCAGGTCGACGGGGCCGAGCTGGGGCGTGGCGGGGATGACGACGGCGCGCAGCTTCATCGCGGCGAGCATCAGCTCCCACAGCTCGGCCTGGTTGCCGAGCATCATGAGGACGCGGTCCCCGGGCCCTACGCCCTGCTCGCGCAGCCAGTTGGCGGCCCGCGAGGAGCGGCGGGACATCTCGGCGAAGGAGACCTCGGTGTCGGCGCCGTCCTCCTCCACGATGTGCAGGGCGGTACGGTCGTTGCCCTCGGCGATCCGGTCGAACCAGTCGAGGGCCCAGTTGAACAGTTCGGGGCGCGGCCAGCAAAAGCCCTCACAGGCGGCGCGGTAGTCCTCCCGGTGCGCCACGAGGAAGTCGCGGGCGGCCCGGAACTCCCTGGTCGCCGCGGGCTCCTGGAAAGCGGAGGCGCCGGTCGCCCGCGGTCCGCCGCCGGGTCCGGCCACCTCGCCTCGGGACGCGGCGTCCCGCTCCGCGGGTCCTTCGGGGGGTGTTGCCGTCATGTGTCCTCCTGATTGCCAGACCTCTCCTTACCATCGTGTACGCGTGACGTGGGTCTCACTACCCCTGTTCGGGGGTGGCGGCGTACTTTTCCCGGCACGGTGGCGGACGGAGGCACACATGGCGGCGCACACCCCGGTCACGGGCCGGGCGGACCCCGGCGACGCGGGCGACATCCGGGCGGCCCTGCTGCGGCTGCGCCGCGCCACGGGACTGCCCGTGGCCTTCGGGGGCCCGTTGCGGGGCGGGCGCCGGGTGCGTATCGGCGAGTTGAGCGGTACGGGCACGGCGGCGCTGGACGGCCTCGCGGTGTCGGCGGGCAACGGCCTGGGCGGGAAGGCGGTCGCCCTGGGCCGTCCGTGCGCGGTCACCGACTACCGCCTCGCGCGCTCCATCAGCCACGAGTACGACGTGGCGGTCGCGACGGAGGGGCTGCGCGCCGTGCTCGCGGTGCCCGTGGTCGTACGGCGCCGGGTGCGGGCCGTGCTGTACGGGGCGCTGCGCTCGGCCGAGCCGCTGGGCGACCGGACGCTGCACGCCGCGGTCGAGGCGGCCCGCGACGTCGAACAGTCCCTCGTCGTACGGGACGAGGTCCGCGCCCTGCTCGCGGCGGCCCGCGAACCGGTGGACTCGGCCGCCGCGTGGGAGGAGGTCCGCGCGGCGCACGGGAAGCTGCGGGCCCTCGCGCCCCGTCTGGAGGAGGGGCCGCTGCGCGCGGAGCTCCTCGCGGCCTGTGCGCGGCTGGCGGGGGCGGGCACGCCGCACGGGCCGGGGGCCGGGGCGGCGCTGGCCCCGCGCGAACTGGACGTCCTCGGCCGCGTGGCCGAGGGGGCGACGAACGCCCTGGCGGCCCGGCAGCTGGGCCTGCGCCCCGAGACCGTCAAGGCGTACCTGCGCTCCGCGATGCGCAAGCTGGGGGCGCACACGCGCGGGGAGGCGGTGGCCAGGGCACGCCGCGCGGGGCTGCTGCCGTAGGGCCTGTCCGAACGGTCAGGCAGGGGCCGCCGCGCCCAGGTCACCCCGGCGCGGGCTCGAAGCGGACGTCGAAGGCGGCGCCGTCCTCCGCCGCCGGGGCGAGCACCGCGTGCAGACGGCTCGCCTCGGCGGCCGTCGCCTCGCGCGCCCGCCGGTCGAGCGGGGCGAAGGCCCGTACGGTGACGGTGGCGTCGCGCGGCTCCCACACCCCGGCGACCCGTCCGTCGACGAGAAGCACCGGGAAGGCGCGGTTGCCCTTCCAGGTGCGGCCCTTGTGGGCGGCCGGCACGATCCGGGCGCGGTCGGCGTGCGAGAGCAGGACGTTGTCGAACTCGGGCAGCAGGCGGGGCGGCGCGGGGGTGTCGGGATCGGGCCGGGGCGCGTCCGGCAGGTCGAACAGCTCGGTGCCCTTCTCGGAGCGGAACACGAGCAGTTCGGGCCGGAGTTGCTCGAAGACGGGCCGCAGCCCGGTGAGCCCCGACCAGCGCTGCGCGTCCCTCACGGAGGCGGGCCCGAAGGCGCCGAGGTACCGCCGCACGACGTCCCGCGCGGCGGCCCCCCCCTCGGGCACCTGCCCGCCGAGCCAGTGATCGAGCGGCGTGAGCGCCACGCCACCGCTTCGGCCCCACAGCCCGCGCGGAGTGACCTGGACGAGGTGCTGAAGGCACCGCGCCGCGACCGAGAGGGCGCGCGGGTCGGCCTCGGGCCACAAGGGTGCGAGCGCGTCCCTCAACCGCGCGGGCGTGCGCGGCTCCTCCAGCATCAGCGCACGGCTGACCGCGGTGAGCCGGTCGAGGTCGACCCCGACGAGCCCCTTGCGGAAGTGGGCCAGTTCGCGGTGGCGCACGGGCAGGGTGAACGGGGCGAGGGCGAGCGCGTCGGCCGCCGTGTGCGTGTGCAGTATCGATCGCATCGTGACCAGCCGCACCGCCTCGCGCCGCTCCATGGCCCCGGACAGCTCCGCGGGCCCGAACCCGTCGAGCCGGGCGGCGAGCGCCCCGTAGGGCGGTCTCACGTTCTGCGCCTGAAGCCCGATCAGCCGGCTCAGGGCCTCTGCCGTGGACAGCGACACCCGCTCCAGCAGGAACTGCCGGGCGAGCAGGGCCCGGCCGAGCGCACGGTCACCGAGGACGGAGGCGGCTGACGTCTTCATGACGGCACGGTAGGACGTCTCGCGGACAGGAACGGTCCTCGGGGGCGTGTCGGGGGGCATGGCGCGCGGGGCGGGCCGGGTCGTCACCTCAGCCGGCGCGCGTACCGCGCCGGCGTCGCGTGGTGGCGCACGGCCGGGACCAGTACGTCACGCGCGTCGGCGACGTCGTCGCGGGCGAGGACGCCCGGCCGCCGCGGCTGTCGCGGTCCGGACTCGCCGGGCGCCGCCGCCTCGCGGCCGAGTCGGCCCCGGCCCACCGGAGCGGAGTTCCTGTAAACCCGGGGGCTCGGGGGCCGTGCCCGGCGCCGCCCCGCTGTCAGTGCCCCGTCCTACGGTGGGTTGCGGGTGCCGCCTGGTGCGGCACCCGGAACGGACACGTGCTGGTGGACCGAGAGGGGATGTCGCTGTGGACACGAGGAGCGCTCAGGCCGGCGGGCCGGCCGGGTCGGATACCGAGGTCGGGGTGTTGCTCGATGTGCTGAGAGCCCAGCGGCGGCACGTCCTGGAGGCTCTCGACGGGCTGGACGAGGAGGCGCTGCACGGCGCGGTGCTGCCCTCCGGATGGAGTCCGCTCGGGCTGGTGCGGCATCTGGCGCTGGATGTCGAGCGGTTCTGGTTCCGGGGGGTCGTCGCGGGTGAGGAGGAGGTGGTGGCCCAGGTGCTGGCCTCCACCGGGAAGGACAACGCCTGGCGGCTCGCCCCCGGGGACGACACGCCGGGCGTCCTCGGCCTCTACCGCGCGGAGTGCGCCTCGGCCGACGCGGTCCTCGCGGCCCGTACCGCGCTCACCCCTCCCGCGTGGTGGCACGAGGACCTGTTCGGTGACGACCGCCTGCACTCCGTGCGCGAGGTGGTGCTGCACGTCGTGGCGGAGACCGCGTGTCACGCCGGGCACCTCGACGTCGTCCGGGAACTCGTCGACGGGCGGCAGTGGCTCGTGCTGACGGAATGACACGGGCGGGGTGGTGCGGCGGCTGGCAGGATGTGGGCGGCGTGCCTCGTGAGGCGCCCGGGTCTACGAAAGGTTTTCCGCGATGGCGGTCGTTCACCGTACGACACTGACTCCGACCAAGGTGGAGCTGCTGGCCGGGTGGCTGCCCCGTCAGCCCTGGTACCGGGGCCCCGGGCCGGAGGCGGCCGCCCCGGTCAAGGCCGGAGGGTTCCGCCTCGACGACCCGGCCGGGGAGGTCGGGATCGAGTTCATGGCGGCCTCCGACTCCTCGGGCCCCGAACCCGTCATCTACCACGTGCCGTTCACGTACCGCGCGGCTCCGCTAGACGGCGCCGAGGCCGGTCTCATCGGCACGGCCGAGCACGGGGTCCTCGGCAAGCGCTGGGTGTACGACGGGACGCACGACCCCGTGCTGGTCGCCCAGGTGCTCGCCCTGCTGCGGGGCGAGGCCGCACCGCAGGCGCAGAGTGAGAGCGACACCCCGGACCCGTCGGTGCTGGCGCGGCGTCCCGCCCCCGTCCCGGAGGCGCTCGCCGCGAGCGCGGGCGCGGAGATCTCCTCCGTCGTCTCGGGGCCCGAGGGCACCGACGTCCTGCTCACCGGAGGCGACGGCGCTCCCGGGCCCGTACTGCGCTTCCACCGCGTCCTGACCGGGAACGAGTCGGAGAGTGTGACGCCGCCGGTCCTGGGCCACGTCGACGCCGGCTGGTCGGCGGCGGACGGTGCGCGACTGCGGGGGCGCTACGTGGAGCTGCGGGAACGGGCGTAGCCGCCGGGCCGCGACCGTCTCCCCGGCCGCGCGCCCCCGCGTCCGCGCGTCCCGGCCGCCCACTCCGGCCCGAACTTCGCCCACCGCGGCGGAGCTTGGGACACCCGCGGTGCGGGGTCGCCGGTGGACCCTGGCATCCGGCCCCGCTCCGCACGGCTCTCAGTACGCCGCGCTGCGCCGGGCGCCCAGCGGTGGCCGGGTGGCGTGGATGGGGCGGTGCGCACCGGTCAGGGGTGCTCCGGTGCCGCCGTTGCGCACGGCCACGATCTCCGCCGCGATCGACAGCGCGGTCTCCTCCGGGGTGCTGGCCCCGAGATCGAGGCCGATCGGTGAGCGCAGGCGGGCGAGTTCGGTCTCCGTCATCCCCTCCGCGCGCAGGCGGCGCAGCCGGTCCAGGTGGGTGCGGCGCGAGCCCATCGCGCCGACGTAGGCGACCGGCAGGCGCAGCGCGATCCGTAGCAGCGGGACGTCGAACTTGGCGTCGTGCGTGAGGACGCACAGCACGGTGCGCTCGTCGGTCGCGGTCGCCCCGAGGTAGCGGTGCGGCCACTCGACCACCACCTCGTCGGCGCCGGGGAACCGTTCGGGGGTCGCGAAGACGGGGCGCGCGTCGCACACCGTGACGCGGTAGCCGAGGAAGGCGCCGGCCCTGACGAGCGCCGCCGCGTAGTCGATCGCCCCGAAGACGATGAGCCGGGGCGGCGGCACGCTGGACTCGACGAGCAGGGTCACCGGGCGTCCGCAGCGCGAGCCGTCCGCGCCGATGGTGACGCGGCCGGTGCGGCCCGCCGCGAGCAGCGCCGCCGCCTCGCGCCGGGCCGTGCGGTCGAGCGCCCCGGGGCCGCCGAAGCCGTCGCCGGACCGGCCCCCGGCGTCCACGGTGAGGGCCGCGCCGAGCAGTTCGGGCGGCCCGTCCACGATCCGGGCCAGCGCCGTCGTCCCGCCCCCGGCGGCGGTCTCCAGCGCGCGGGCGTACGGCTCCTGGCCGGGGCGCACCGGGGTGACGAGGACCTCGATGACGCCGCCGCAGGTGAGACCGACCGCGAAGGCGTCCTCGTCGCTGTAGCCGAAGCGTTCGAGGACGGTGCGTCCGTCGCCCAGGGCCTGGCGGCACAGTTCGTAGACGGCGCCCTCGACGCAGCCCCCGGAGACCGAGCCGGTCACGGAGCCGTTCTCGTCCACGGCGAGCGCCGCGCCGGGCCGGCGCGGGGCGCTGCCGGTCACGGAGACGACCGTGGCGACCGCGAAGGCGCGCCCCTGTCGGGCCCAGCCGTGCAGTACGTCGGCGATGTCCAGCATGCGCGGTCTCCTCGGGAACGGGGGGACGGGGTCGGACGGAGGGGGGGCGGGACGGCTCGCGGGCGGGCCGGGGGCCCGCCCGCCCGTCCTCAGCCCCCCGTGCCGGTCAGGTGCTCGGGCCGGACCGGGACGCGGTTCAGTTCGAGGCCGGTGGCCGCGCGGATCGCGGCGAGTACGGCCGGGGTGGACGACAGGGTGGGCGCCTCGCCGATGCCGCGCAGCCCGTACGGGGCGTGCTCGTCGGCGAGTTCGAGGACGTCGACGGGGATGGTCGGCGTGTCGAGGATGGTCGGGATGAGGTAGTCGGTGAAGGAGGGGTTGCGCACCTTCGCGGTGACCGGGTCGACGAGGATCTCCTCCATGACGGCGATACCGAGGCCCTGCGTCGTGCCGCCCTGGATCTGGCCCTGCACGGAGAGCGGGTTGAGCGCCTTGCCGACGTCCTGCGCGCAGGCCAGTTCCACGACCTTGACGAGGCCGAGTTCGGTGTCCACCTCCACCACGGCGCGGTGTGCGGCGAAGGAGTACTGGACGTGGCCCCTGCCCTGGCCGGTGCGCAGGTCGAAGGGTTCGGTGGGCCGGTGGCGCCACTCCTTCTCGATGTCGATCACCTCCTCGCCCAGGACCTCGGCCAGACTCGCGAGCACCTCCCCGCCGTCCGTCACCACCTTGCCCTCCTCCAGCAGGAGTTCGGCGGTGGCCCACGCGGGGTGGTAGGTGCCGAACCTGGCGCGTCCGAGGTCGAGCACCCTGGCCCGGACGGCCTCGCAGGTGTGCTTGACGGCGCCCCCGGTGACGTAGGTCTGCCGCGAGGCGGAGGTGGAACCGGCCGAGCCGACCCGCGTGTCGGCGGGCTGGATCGTGACCTGCGTGACGCCGAGTTCGGTGCGGGCGATCTGGGCGTGCACGGTGACGCCGCCCTGCCCGACCTCGGCCATCGCGGTGTGCACCGTCGCGACGGCCTGGCCTCCGAGGTTCTCCAGGCGTACCCGGGCGGTCGAGTAGTCGTCGAAGCCCTCGGAGAAGCCGACGTTCTTGATGCCGACCGCGTAGCCGACGCCCCGGACGACGCCCTCGCCGTGCGTGGTGTTGGACAGTCCGCCGGGCAACTGCCGTACGTCGACGCCCTCGGTGGACTCCCACTGCCGCTGCGGCGGCATCGGCCGCGCCTTGACGCGGCGCAGGAGTTCGGCGACCGGGGCCGGGGAGTCCACGACCTGGCCGGTGGGCAGCAGGTCCCCCTGGGACATCGCGTTGCGGCGGCGGAACTCGACCGGGTCCATGTCGAGTGCCGCCGCGAGCTTGTCCATCTGCGCCTCGTAGGCGAAGCACGCCTGGACGGCGCCGAAGCCGCGCATCGCCCCGCACGGCGGGTTGTTGGTGTAGAGCGCGACGGCCTCGACGGCGACGTCCTCCACGACGTACGGGCCCACGCCGAGGGAGGCCGCGTTGCCGACGACGGCCGGGGAGGAGGAGGCGTAGGCCCCGCCGTCCAGCACGATGCGGCACTTGAGGTGGGTGAGTTTCCCGTCGCGGGTCGCGCCGTGCTCGTACTGGAGCCTCGCGGGGTGGCGGTGGACGTGGCCGAAGAAGGACTCGAAGCGGTTGTAGACCATCTTGACGGGCTTGCCGGTGCGCAGCGCGAGCAGGCAGCCGTGGATCTGCATCGACAGGTCCTCGCGCCCGCCGAAGGCGCCGCCCACCCCGGAGAGGGTCATCCGGATCTTCTCGGGCGGCAGGCCGAGGACCGGGGCGATCTGCCCGAGGTCGGAGTGGAGCCACTGGGTCGCGATGTAGAGCTCCACTCCCCCGTCCGGTGCGGGCACCGCGAGCCCCGCCTCGGGGCCGAGGAACGCCTGGTCCTGCATGCCGAAGACGTACTCGCCGCGCACGGTCACGTCGGCGCGGGCGGCCGCCGCGTCGGCGTCCCCGCGCACGACGGGCTGGCGGTGCACGATGTTGGGGTGCGGGACGTGGCCGATGTGGTGGTCCGCGCGGTTCTCGTGGATCAGCGGTGCGCCGGGAGCGGTGGCGCTCGACTCGTCCGTGACCACCGGCAGTTCGGCGTAGTCGACCTTGATCTTCGCGGCGGCGCGGCGCGCGGTCTCCGGGTGGTCGGCGGCGACGAGGGCGACGGGCTCGCCGTGGTGGCGCACCCGGCCGTGCGCGAGGACCGGGGTGTCCTGGATCTCCAGCCCGTAGTGCTTGACCTCGGTCGGCAGGTCCTCGTAGGTGAGGACCGCGTACACGCCGGGCGTCGCGAGGGCCTGCGCCGTGTCGATCGAGCGGATCTCGGCGTGCGCGAGGGGCGAGCGCAGGGTGTGGCCCCACAGCATGTCCTCGTGCCACATGTCGGAGGCGTACGCGAACTCGCCGGTGACCTTCAGGACGCCGTCGGGCCGCAGGGTGGACTCGCCGATGCCGCCGCGCGTGCCGGTGCCCTGGTTCTGGGTCAGTCCGGTCGGGGTGCCGGCCGGCGGGGTCCTGCGGGCGGCCGGGGTCTCACGAGCGGCCGCGGCGGTTTCGGACCGGGGTCGGGTGGGGCGCACTCAGATCGCCTCCTTCGCGGTCTCCTGGCGGGCGGCGGCCAGCCGGACGGCGTCGAGGATCTTCTCGTAGCCGGTGCAGCGGCACAGGTTGCCGGACAGCGCCTCGCGGATGTCCGCGTCGGTCGGCGAGGGGTTGTGCTCCAGCATCTCGTCGGCGGCGACCAGCAGTCCGGGGGTGCAGAAGCCGCACTGGACGGCGCCCGCGTCGACGAACGCCTGCTGCACGGGCGAGAGCGGGAGGACCGCGGGATCGTCGGGGCGCGCCTGCCAGCGGCGGGCCGCGTCGAGCGGCACGCCCCCGGCCGCCCGGCCGGTCTCCTCGGCCGTACGGCGCGCCGCGTGGTCGGCGAGCCCTTCGACGGTGACGATCTCGCGCCCCTCGGCCTGCCCGGCCGCGACCAGGCAGGCGCACACCGGCACGCCGTCGAGCCGCACCGTGCACGAGCCGCACTCGCCCTGCTCGCAGGCGTTCTTGGAGCCGGGCAGGCCCAGCCGTTCGCGCAGCACGTACAGCAGGGACTCGCCCTCCCACACGTCGTCCGCCTCCTGACGGCGTCCGTTGACGGTGAAGTTCACGCGCATGCCGCGCCTCCCTGCCGGTGTCCGGTGCGGTGGGCCTCCCAGGCCCAGGTGAGTGTCCTGCGGGCCATCACGCCGACCGCGTGCCGGCGGTAGCCCGCGCTGCCGCGTACGTCGTCGATGGGGTTGCAGGCGGCCGAGCACAGCTGCGCGAACTCCTTGAGGGCGGCGGCGCCGGGGGCCCGGCCGCTGTCCCAGCAGCCCTCCTCCTCCAGTACGGAGTCGAGGAACAGTTCGGCGTCCCTGGCGCGGACCGGGGTGGGGGCGGCGGAGCCGATACCGGTGCGCACGGTGCGGGTGTCGGGGTGCAGGGCGAGGCCGAAGGCGCACACCGCGATGACCATGGCGTTGCGGGTGCCGACCTTCGAGAACTGCTGCGGTCCGCGCGCCTTCGGGACGCGCACGGCGCGGATCAGTTCGTCGGGGGCGAGCGCGTTGCGCTTGACGCCGGTGTAGAAGTCGTCGATCGGGATGAGGCGGGTGCCGCGCACGGAGGCCGCCTCGACCTCGGCGCCCGAGGCGAGCAGCGCGGGGTGCGCGTCCCCGGCCGGGGAGGCGGTGCCGAGGTTGCCGCCGACCCCGCCCCGGTTGCGGATCTGCGGGGACGCCACGGTGTGCGAGGCGAGCGCGAGGCCGGGCAACTGGGCCCTCAGGTCCGTCATGACGCGCGCGTACGGCACGCTCGCGCCGAGCCGTACGGTATCCCCGTCCTCCTCCCACTCGGCGAGTTCGGTGATCCGGCCGAGGTCGAGCAGGTGCTCGGGCCTGCGGTGGTCGAAGTTGATCTCGACCATGACGTCGGTGCCGCCCGCGAGGGGCACGGCGCCGGGATGCTCCGCCTTCGCGGCCAGCGCCTCCTCCCAGTCGGCGGGGCGAAGGAAGTCCATGACGGCTCTCTTCCGGTCGGGACGGGCGTACGGACGGGCCTCGCGTACCGCGCGCGGGGGCTTCCCGGCCGTACGCGTCGTCTTGCGGGTCGTTCCGGAGGTGCGGACAGGTACCGGAGGGGTACGCGGGCGGGGCGGTGGGCCGCGGGGGGCGGGAGGGCGGCGGTGTGACCCGCGCCACGGTGGGTCCAGTGAAGCGGGGCGGGCACGGGTGAGGGCAGTCACCGAATCCATGAAGGAGTTCGCTGGCCAGCCCCATGGTCTTGTAGATTCATATGAACAGCGGGGCCGGTTAACCTCACTGTTTCCCCGGGGAAACCCCAGGCGACACCGGTCGCGGTGACCTTGCCGGGGTGGGGCGGGGACACGGACATCTTTTCTAGACGGATCGGCGGCGAGGACATGCGGCTGCGCGCATTGCTGGAGACCGACGCGCTGGGGCTGCGGCTGCTCGGCGGGGCGGAGGAACTGGAGCGCACGGTGCGCGGGGTCATGACGACCGATCTGCGCGACCCGAGCCGCTACCTGTCGGGCGGGGAGCTGGTCCTGACCGGGCTCGCCTGGCGGCACGGCCCCGAGGACTCGGAGTCCTTCGCGCGCATCCTGGCCGAGGCGGGGGTCGTCGCCCTCGCGGCGGGCGAGGCAGAGCTCGGTCCGGTCCCCGAGGATCTGGTCGCGGCCTGCGCGCGCCACCGGCTGCCGCTGTTCTCGGTGAGCGAGCGGGTGGCCTTCGCGGCCATCACCGAACACGTCGTACGACAGGTGTCCGGAGAGCGCGCCGGGGATCTCGCGGCGGTCGTCGACCGGCACCGCAGGCTCATGACGGCGGGACCGGCGGGCGGCGGCCCGGGAGCCGTGCTCGACCTGCTCGGCAGCGATCTCGATCTGCGCGCCTGGGTCCTGTCGGCGACCGGCCGCGAGGTGGCCGGCTCGCAGCTCGCCGCCTCGGCCGGGCTGAGCCCCGAGACGCGGACGGCGCTCGCGGCCGGGCACCTCACGGCCGTACGGACCGGACGTCTGGGCCCGCACCGGCTCACCGTCGACGGGACGGTGTACTCGCTGTTCCCAGTACGGCCCTCCGGCGCCCTGCCCGACCCGGTCACCGGGCCCGGACGGCGCCACGCCGAGCTGACCCAGTGGCTGCTGGCCGTGGCGGCGGACGCTGCGGACTGGCCGCGGGAGCGCGGGGAGCTGCTGGAGGGGGTGACCCAGCTCATCGCGGTCGAACGGGACCGCAGGGAGGCGGCGCGCACCGTACGGCGGCGGCTGGCCGGCGAGATCCTGGAGCTGGTGCAGAGCGGGGCCCCGGCCGCCGAGACCGCGGCCCGGCTGCGGGTCGCGGCGCCGGTCCTGATGCCGGGCGCGGGGGCCGCCCCGCACTGGCAGGTGATCGTCGCCCGGGTCGAGTGGGCCGGGGAGCCGGACACCGACGGGCGGCCCGCTCAGGCTCTGCTGGAGGAGATCCTGAGCGGTCCGCCGGGCGCGGGGCAGGACAACGGCGACCGGACTGCTGTCGCCCAGCTCGGGGACGAGGCGGTCGCCCTCGTCCCGTTGCCCGCGGTCGCCGCCGAGCACGACGGCTCCGAGTCCGGTCTGCTCGCGCAGACCCTGCTGGACGAGGTGAGCGAGCCGCTGGGCGCCGGACTCGGCGAGGAGGGCCGGCTCACGCTCGGGGTGAGCGCCGCCGTGCACTCCGCCGAGGCGCTGCGCGGCGCCCTCGAAGAGGCCCGGCACGCCCGCCGGGTCGCGGCCGCGCGTCCCGGGCCGGTCAACGCGGCCGGTCATCAGGAGCTGGCCTCGCACGTCCTGCTGCTGCCCTTCGTCCCCGACGACGTGCGCCGCGCCTTCACCGCGCGGCTGCTCGACCCGCTGCGCGCGTACGACCGCCGCCACCGGGCCGAGCTGGTGCCGACCCTGGAGGCGTTCCTGGACAGCGACGGGTCCTGGACCCGCTGCGCGACCCGGCTGCATCTGCATGTGAACACCCTCCGCTACCGGGTCGGCAGGATCGAGCAACTCACCGGCAGGGACCTGTCGCGTCTGGAGGACAAGCTCGACTTCTTCCTCGCCCTGCGGATGAGCTGAGCCTTCCGCCGCCGCGCCCGGGTCCGCGCACCGGCCGACGCGTCCGGTCCGCGTCTCCCCCGGACGGAGCAGCCGGACCCGGGGGTTCCGTGCTCCCCGCGCAGGTGGGGGACGCGGCGGCTGTCGCGCCCCTGAATCCCGGGGCGGTACGACCCGCCGACCGTCTTGTGAAAAGTTTCACCCGCCCTCTTGGCGCGACCGGCTATCCGTGCTGGGATTCGCCCAGAGCTCGCCGGCGCGCTTGAGGAGGAGAAGGTGGCGGACACCGCCATGCCTGATTCCGTATCGACGTCCACGCCCGGGGACCGGGCGGCGTCCGTGGAGAACTCGGTGTGGCGGCTGCGTGCGCGCGGCTGCTGGAGCGAGGCCGCGTGCCTGCTGGAGGACCTTCCGGGGCCCGAGCCCGCGCTGCGGCGCGCCGCCCTGCTCGTCGAGGGCTGTCTGTACACGGGCGAGGGCTGGGAGCAGGCGGAGGACGGGCTGCGGACGGCGGAGGCGCTGGCCCGCGACGACGACGCCCGGGGCGCGGCCGCTTGTGAACGCGGGCACCTCGCCTACGCGGCCACCCTCCTCGGCATCCGGGACCGGGCCGACGAGGCGAGCAGCGCGCTGGGCCGGGCCGCCGCCCTGCTGGCCCCCGGTTCGGCGCGGCGCCCGTTGCTGGACTTCCGGCGCGGACTGATCGCGGAGCATCTGGCCCGCGCCCCGCAGTCGGCGCGGGCCGCGTACCGCAGGGCGCACGCGGGGGCCACCGCCCACCACGACCTGCTGCTCCAGTCGTACACCTGGCACCATCTCGCCGAACTCGCGCTGCGCGACGGTGAGCTGGCGGAGGCCAGGCACGGTTTCGGGCAGTGCCTGCGGCTGCGGGAGGACCTCGGTTATGTCGTGGGCGTCGCGGCGACGCTCGCCGCGCTGGCCGACGCGGAGGGCGAGAGCGAGGCCGCGCGCCTGCGCGCGGAGGCCCGCCGCCTGTGGCTCCTGCTGGGGAAGGTCCCCGCCGCGCTGGCCCCCCGCCTGCGGCTGCCCGCCCCCACCGCCGACCTCGCTTAGGAGGGGACGGAGCCGGGGCCGGGGAACCGGGGACTGGCGGACGGCCGGCGGACGGCCGGACCGTCGTCACGCGTGCGGGACCGGTCCAGTCGCCGCGCGTGCGGGGTCGGCCCCGTCGCCGCCCGTACGGGGTCGGCCCGGCCGTCCGCGCGTGCGGGATCAGGGGCGGCCGGAGCGGGGCCGCGTGCTCACTCCGCCGCGGCGAAGTGGCCGCGTACGAGTTCGCGTACGGCGCCGACGTCGCCCTCGACGAGCGCGTCCACGAGCGCGACGTGCTGGACCGCGTCGGCGACCAGCACCCCGCGCCCCTGTCCCGTCGGCCACTGCCCGCGCAGATGGAGGTCGTCGGCGACCCGGACGAGGTGGTGGTTGCCGCACAGGGCGAGCACCGCGCGGTGGAAGGCGCGGTCGGCCTCCGCGTAGACGCCCCGGTCCCCCGCCTCGGCGGCCCGCAGGGTGGCCTCGGCGGGCGGGCGCAGCTCGGCCAGGCGCTCCGGGGAGGCGTCCCTGGCCAGCCGGGAGACCGTCGGCAGTTCGATCAGGAGCCGTATCTCGGACAGTTCGCTCAGGTCGCGCGGGGTACGGGAGACGACGCGGAAGCCCCGGTTGGGCACGGTCTCCACGGCGCCCTCCGCGGCCAGTTGCTGCATCGCCTCGCGGACGGGGGTGGCGGAGACGCCGAAGCGTTCACCGAGCAGGGGGGCGGAGTAGACCTCGCCGGGCACGAGTTCACCGGCGTCGAGGGCCGAGCGCAGCGCGCTGAGGATCTGCCCGCGCACCGAGGAACGCCGCAGGGGCGTACGCGGACCGGCCGGGCCGGGGCCGTGGGGGTGGTCCGGCTCCGCCGGGCCGGAAGTTCCCGTCGGGTCCACGGGGTTTGAGGGGTCCGCGGCATCCGAGAGGCCCGAGGGCTCCGCCGGTTCGTCCACGCCCGGCCGCCGCGCGTGCGGATGCTCCCCGCGGGCCGGACTGCCGTGGGGGTCCCCCGGATACCGCGGCCGCGGCACCGGCGTGGGCCGCCCCGGCGACCCCGGCCACTGCGGGCCTGCGGCGGTCCGCTCCGGGTGCTCGCCGAAGGACCGCTCCCGGCTCGGGCTGGCGGCGCCGGACGCCTTTGTCTCCGGCCGACGGCCGGACGGTGCCTCTCGTCCACCTCGGTCGTGGTCCACTGCGGTCTCTCCTCGGGGGGCCTTGGGGGCGGCTCCTGGGGGCGCACAGATGTGCGTACCCCGTGAGCACGATAGGCGGCCGGGCCCCCGCTTCCCATCTGGATCACTTCGGGTAAGGTAAGGCTTACCTGCAAACGAACCCGATTCGGTGGTCCTCGGCATGCCCCTTCCCGCCCCGGCTCCGGCCCGCCTGCCCGCCCTCTCCGCGCCGTCCACCCCCTCCCCGGTCGCCGACGCCTACGCGCGGCTGGCCGAGGTCTTCCCCGGGCTCCAGGTCACCGAGGTGCCGGCGGACGGGAGCCTCCCCGAGGGGCCGGGCTGGGTCGAGGTCGCGGCGCTCGCGGCCGGCGGCGCCGCCCTGGACACGTTCCTGTCCTGGGACAGCGAGCAGGTCGAGCGGGACTACGGACAGCAGGCGCGCCCCGACGTCGTCGCGAGCTTCGGCTTCCACCGGTACGCCTGGCCGGCCTGCCTGCTGATCACGGTGCCGTGGTTCCTCGTACGCCGGGTCCCGCGCGTCACCGTGGATCAGGTCTCCTTCCACCGCGCGCGGGGCCGGATGGCCCTGCGGCCGACGAGTTTCGCGTGCCTGCCCGACGATCCGGCGGCCGGGCACCCCCTGGCGGTCGTGGTCCCGGACGAGGAGGCGCTGCGCTCGGAGGTGCGGTCGGCCGTGGCGGCCCACCTGCTGCCGCTCTTCGAGAGCTTCGGCCCGCGGATGCGGCGGCGCGGCCGGGCGCTGTGGGGCACGGCGACCGACGAGATCGTCGAGAGCCTGTGGTACGTCGGGCATCTGCTCGGCGAGGAGCAGCGCGCCATGGCGGAGCTGGAGGCACTGCTGCCCGGTTCCACCAAGCCGTACGTCGGGGGTACCGGCTTCCGCGAGCTGACCGGCCCGCAGGGCGAGCCTCTCCAGACGAGGGACCGCGCGAGCTGCTGCATGTTCTACACGCTGCGCCCCGAGGACACCTGCGTGACCTGCCCGCGCACCTGCGACACCGAGCGGGTCGAACGCCTCGTGGCGGAGCGCGCGGCGCAGGGCTGACCACCCCGCCCCGGCGCTCACCCGTTCGAACCCCCGAGTACGCGTCGGCGCCCGGCCCCGCCCCGGCGGGGCTTTCGCGCGTCCCCACGGCACCGGCCAAAGCCCGGCCACGGCCCTCCCTCGCGCCCCGGTCACCACTCCGTTCACGAACCGTCACACCGGCGACGGCCGCGAACGGTGACGACGGGGCGTGGCCCGGACGAGAGACAACCGGGCTTTACCCTCCCAACACCCCTTCCACACAGGTTCTTTCCGGCCGTCCCCGCCTGGATTCCCGTTTCCCGCGAACCGGCGGGGCGGCGCGGTGGGCGGCGCGACGTTCCCGATAGCAAGCATTTCCCGCCGATCCTCGCTTACGGGTAATCTGTCTCGCACTGAACTCCCGGTTTTCGCAGGAGAGTTCGAGCAGGTTGACGCCTTCCGGGGGCAGGCTCCCCACTCGTGGCGCCCTATTGCCCGGAAAACACCTGACGGCTTTTCGGAGTGCGCCACTATGGCACCGAAAGGCCCTACCGCGACGCAAGGGACCCCTGATGAGACTGACCGACATATCGCTGGACTGGCTGCTACCCGGCGCCGTACTGCTCCTGGGCATGCTGGTGGCGGTCGCGGTGCTCACGCGTGGCAAGCGGGCCGGGGCCAAGGCGGCAGCGGCCGAGGACACGTGGGAGCGCAGCGAGGAGCGGCGCCGGCGCAAGGAAGCGATCTACGGCAGCGCCTCGTACGTGCTGCTCTTCTGCTGTGCGGCGGTCGCCGCCGCGCTCTCCTTCCACGGGCTGGTCGGCTTCGGCCAGCAGAACCTGAACCTCAGCGGCGGCTGGGAGTACCTCGTGCCCTTCGGCCTGGACGGGGCGGCGATGTTCTGCTCCGTGCTCGCCGTGCGCGAGGCCAGTCACGGTGACGCGGCGCTCGGTTCGCGCCTGCTGGTGTGGACCTTCGCCGGTGCCGCCGCCTGGTTCAACTGGGTGCACGCTCCGAGGGGCGCGGGCCACGCGGGCGCTCCGCAGTTCTTCTCCGGCATGTCCCTGTCGGCGGCGGTGCTGTTCGACCGCGCGCTGAAGCAGACCCGCCGGGCCGCGCTGCGCGAGCAGGGCCTGGTGCCGCGTCCGCTGCCGCAGATCCGTATGGTCCGCTGGCTGCGGGCGCCGCGCGAGACCTTCGGCGCCTGGTCGCTCATGCTCCTGGAGGGCGTGCGCAGCCTGGACGAGGCGGTCGACGAGGTGCGGGACGACAAGCGGCAGAAGCAGTTGGAGCGTCAGCGCGACCGTGAGCAGGCGCGCCTGAAGAAGGCTCAGCTGAAGGCCATCAGCCGGGGCAGCCGGGGCTGGGGCGGCAGGGGTGGCGGCCGTCAGGTCGACGTCCAGCAGGTCCAGCAGGCGATGACCGCGGGCCAGGCCCAGATCGAGGCGGACCCCGCGATACCGGGGCAGGACCAGCCCCCGGTGTCCGCCCGCCCCTCCCTTCAGGCTCTGTCGGCCACGCCGGACGAGGCTGAGAAGGGTGCTCCGAAAGGAGCGGACGTCGTCGACCTGACGGCGGAGGACGACACGCAGGCGCTGCCGCGGCTCGACTCGCTGGAGCGCAAGCTCAAGGAGATGGAGCGGCAGTTCGGCTGAGCGCGCCACGCGCCCGGTCCGGCGTTGGTGAGCGGCGGCGGCGCCCCGCCCCCCTGGTGATCAGGGGGGCGGGGCGCCGCCGTCCTCCGTGCGCCCGTCCGCTTCCGGCGTGCTCTCGGCCTCACCGGGCCCGGCGGGGTCGTCGAGCTGGAACCACACGACCTTGCCGACGCCGAGCGCCCGTACGCCCCAGGAGTCGGCGAGCGACTGCACGAGGCCCAGGCCCCGGCCGCCCGTGTGCTCGTCGGGTACCGGGGTGCGGGGCCGGGGCCGGTGGCCCGTGAAGTCCCGCACCTCCACGCGCAGGCCCCGCGGCCCGACCGTGGCGGTGACGACCGCGTCGTGCGCGGTGTGCACGAGGGCGTTGGTCACCAGCTCGCTGGTCAGCAGTTCCGCCGTGTCGGCGCACTCCGAGCGGTCCGTGTCGTCCAGCAGGGCGCGCAAGGCGTGCCGCACCTCGGAGACGGCCCGCAGGTCGGTCCGCGTCAGCTTCCGCGTGAGCCGCCGGCCGCGCGGTGCCCGCCGCGCCGCGCGCCGGTTCGTCCCGCGCCGAGGGGCGGTACCGGAACCACCGCCCGTATGCCTCTCCATGACCGGCTCCACCCCCGTGGCAGGTCGCCCCGCCGACTCGGACACCTCCCGGTACCTCGTCCGGCACCTCGGTGTCGTCCGCGTGCGGGCCCGCTTCCGCGGGCCCTCGTTTCCGCGTTCGTACGCCCTCGTATAACGAACACGTATACGGACACCATGCCCGGTTACGCCCCCGGCGACGCGTGTCACGGGTCACGACGTCGGGGACGGCCGGAAGACGGCGTACAACGACCTCGCGGCGGACGAGCGGCCGGGGGCGGCGCGGGCTCAGGGACGGGGCACGTTGCGGAGGTTGGAGCGGGCCATCTGGAGCATGCGGCCGACCCCGCCGTCCAGGACGACCTTGCTCGCGGAGAGCGCGAACCCGGTGACCATGTCGGCGCTGATCTTCGGCGGGATGGACAGCGCGTTGGGGTCGGTGACGATGTCCACGAGGGCGGGCCCCTTGTGCTTGAAGGCGTCCTTGAGGGCGCTCTCCAGTTGTTTCGGCTTCTCGACCCGCACCCCGTAGGCGCCGGCCGCTCGGGCCACCGCCGCGAAGTCCGGGTTCTTGTTGGTGGTGCCGAAGGCGGGCAGGCCGCCGACCATCATCTCCAGTTCGACCATGCCGAGCGAGGAGTTGTTGAACAGGACCACCTTGATCGGCAGGTCGTACTGCACGAGGGTCAGGAAGTCCCCCATGAGCATGGAGAACCCGCCGTCCCCGGACATCGACACGATCTGCCGGCCGGGTTCGGCGAACTGGGCGCCGATCGCCTGCGGCAGTGCGTTGGCCATCGAGCCGTGACGGAAGGAACCGATGATGCGCCGGCGGCCGTTGGGCGTGATGTAGCGCGCCGCCCACACGTTGCACATGCCGGTGTCGACGGTGAAGACGGCGTCCTCGTCCGCGACCTCGTCCAGGACGGCGGCGACGTACTCGGGATGGATCGGGACGTGCTTCTCGACCTTGCGGGTGTACGCCTTGACGACCCCTTCGAGCGCGTCGGCGTGCTTCTTGAGCATCTTGTCGAGGAACTTGCGGTTGGCCTTGGGCTTGACCCGGGGGATGAGCGCGCGCAGCGTCTCGCGCGCGTCGCCCCAGACGGCGAGGTCCAGCTTGCAGCGGCGGCCGAGGTGTTCGGGCCGGACGTCGACCTGCACGATCTTGGTGTCCCGGTCCGGGAGGAACGGGGTGTACGGGAAGTCGGTGCCCAGCAGGATCAGCAGGTCGCACTCGTTGGTCGCCTCGTAGCAGGCGCCGTAGCCCAGCAGTCCGCTCATGCCGACGTCGTACGGGTTGTCGTACTGGATGTGCTCCTTGCCGCGCAGCGCGTGGCCCACCGGCGACTTGATCTTCTCGGCCAGCTCCATGACCTCGGCGTGCGCGCCCGCCGTGCCCGCTCCGCAGAACAGGGTGACGCGGCCCGCCTCGTCGATGAGCTTCACCAGGCGCTCGATCTCGTCGTCGCCAGGGCGCGCCGTGGGCCGCGAGGTGATCATGGCCTGCTCGGTGGCCTGCTCCGGCGCGTCGAGGGCGGCCACGTCACCGGGCAGCGTCACGACGCCCACGCCGCCCTGGCCGACGGCGTGCTGGATCGCCGACTGGAGCACCCGGGGCATCTGCTGCGGGTTGGAGATCATCTCGCTGTAGTGGCTGCACTCGGTGAAGAGGCGCTCGGGGTGCGTCTCCTGGAAGTAGCCGAGGCCGATCTCGCTGGACGGGATGTGCGAGGCGAGCGCGAGGACCGGGGCCATCGAGCGGTGCGCGTCGTACAGGCCGTTGATGAGGTGCAGGTTGCCCGGCCCGCAGGAGCCGGCGCAGGCCGCGAGGGAGCCCGTGATCTGGGCCTCGGCCCCCGCCGCGAAGGCCGCGGTCTCCTCGTGCCGTACGTGGATCCAGTCGATCGCGGAGTTCCGGCGGATCGCGTCCACGACCGGATTCAGGCTGTCCCCGACCACCCCGTAGAGACGTTTGACACCCGCGCGAACGAGGATGTCCACGAATTGTTCGGAGACGTTCTGCTTGGCCATGACTCACGCACCCCTTCTGTGCTCCGTGGGTCCATGAAGTCACAGTGACCGCGTACCCGCCTCCCAAACGGATCGCTCACCGCTCCCATACGGCGGCGAGGGTGCGGTCGTCCGCGTAGCCCTTGACCCGGGTCTGGCTGTCGGCCAGGAAGGCGGCCAGGCCCGGGGCCTCGGCCTCCGTCCAGCGGGTGGTGAGCCGCCGGGCGAGTTCGGGACTGCCGCGCAGCGGCTCGGCGAGGCCCGCCGTGCACAGCAGCAGGACATCACCCGGCCGGGCGATGGAGGCCCGGAAGCGGAAAGTCTCGCGGCGCGGCGCGGGGGCCGGTTCGTAGGGGCTGGGCGGGGTCGCGATCCCGAGGTCCATCGTGAGCCGGTCGGGTGCCGGCTCGGGCGGGGCGGGGCTGCCGTAGCTCATGAGCGGCTCCCCCGCCACGTCCCCGGCTCGCGGTTCGAGGTCCTGGCACTCGCCCCCGCGCAGCCGGAACAGCCCGCCGGGGCCGGCGCCGAAGAACACGCGGGTGCGGCACAGGGGGTCGGCCGGCAGCAGGAGGCAGCGCAGGCTCGCGGTGTACTCCTCGGGCTGGACGCCCAGTTCCGCGGCCCGCGCGCGCAGCTTGCCGAGGCTGCGGTCGGTGAGCCGGTGCAGCCCCGACTTGAGGTCCCCGCGCCGGCCCGCCCGGACGTCCTCGCCCAGCCGCAGGTGGCTGCGGCCCACGGCGGAACCGATCCAGCGGCAGGCGTCGGCCGCGGCCAGGTGCGCGCCCGCGCCGCCGCGCGCCCCGGTGGCCGTGGCGACCAGGAGGAGCGCGGACTCCCCGCTGCCGAAGCGCGCCACGAGCAGGGCGTCCCCGCGGGGCTCGCCCCGGTGGCGGGCGAAGTCCCCGCGCAGCGAGACGGCGCGCAGGGTGCCGCCGCCGTGCCGGGCGCCTTCGAGAACGGTGTCGGGAACGAGTTCCCCCAACGCGTCGGCGTCCGCCTCGGGCAGCGCGGTGGGCTCGGCCTCGTAGGTGGGCGGCCGGTCACCCACGTACGCGACGGTCGGCGGGGCGGGTGGGGTGCCCGGAGCCTCCGCGCTGCGCGGGGCGGTCTCTCGCGTACGCGCTTCTCGCCTCGGCGCAGGGGGCCGCGGGGCGGGCTCGGGCGGTACGGCGGGCTCGGGCGGTACGGCGGACTCGGGCGGGGCGGCGGACTCGGGCGGGGCGGCGGACTCGGGCGGGGCGGCGAACCCCGTCGGTACGGCGGGCTCGCGCGCGGCGGTCGGCTCCTGGCCTCCCCTGCCTTCGGACGGGTCCCCTGCCGGGTCTTCCGGGGGCGGTGCGGGCGCCTCGCGTGCCGCGTCCGGCGCCTGCGCGTTTGCCGCGTGGCGGGGAGCGTGACCGCGCCGCCAGGGCCACGGGCCGCTCGCGCCGAAGCTGTCGGGACGGGTGGCCCCGCCCGGCGCGGAGGGGCCGTCGGTCGCGGAGGCCGGGGCGGACGGGGCGGAGGGGGCGTCCTGGGGCGACGGCGCGGCGGGCGGGGGCGAAACCACGGGCGGCGGCGGGACGGCGGGGCCGGGCCGGAGAGCCTTCGTCGTCTCCCGTTCGTCCTCGGTGCCCGGCGTGGGCGCGTCCCCGGGCGACGCCGGATCGGTGCGTTCCGCTCGCGCCGGGCGCGGGCCCCGGTCCGCGCCCGGCCACGCCGTCCCGCCGCCGGGGCTTCCCTGACGCGGCCCGAACCAGTCGGCGGACCCGGTGCCGCGCGTGGTGGGCCGCCATGTCACGGGGCACTCGGCCGCCGGGGGTTTTCCGGGTGGCGGCGGGGCGGACGGCCCGGCGGCCGCGGGCGCCGTGGCCGGTCGTTCGCCGGGCGGGGGCCCGGCCTGCGGCTGCTCGGCCGGTGGGGGTCCCGACAACGGGCGGGCCCCGCTCACGTACGGGCGGCCCAGTCGCTCACCGGTCGGCCAGGGAGCGGCGCTCCCCGGGCGCACCGGGGCGGAGGGGGGCGGCGGTGCGGAGCCCCCGGGTGCGGGGAAGGTCGTCGGGGAGGCCGCCTTCGGGGCGGGGGCCCAGGGCGGGGGCGGCGACCACCGGTCCGGCCGGTCACCGGGCGGCGGGACCGGGTCCTCGCGGCCTCCGTAGTCCCCGCTGTCCCCGCGGATCGGGGGTTCGCCGCTGGTGGGCGGGGTCACGGGGGCCGGTCGATCGGCGCGGAGCAGGTCGTCCCGGCCAAGTGGCCCGTCGTGAGGCGGGTCCTGACGGGCCGGTGGGCCCTGACGGGCGGTCGGGCCGGGCTCGGGCTCGTCCCTGACGCCCCGCCGCGCGCGGTCGGTGTCCCCCGGCTCCTCGCCGCCCCCGGGCTCGCCCTCGCCCGTCGCCTCGCCGACGGTCCGCACCGCCGAGTCGAAGCGGTCGTCGAGGGTGTCACCGGCCCGCACCGGTCCGGTGTCGGGCGCCGCTTCGTCGTACAACTGCCGCCACCAGTCGTCCTCGCGGCCGTTGCGCCTGTCCCCCTGCTGGCTCATGCCCTTATTGTCCACCGCGAGACTCCGCGGAAAACGGGCCGGGAGGAAGTTACCGACGGGTCCGTGGCCTGAACCACGAACGCCGGACGGCCCCACCCCCCACGGGAGGACCGTCCGGCGACGTGAGGTGACTCCGCCCGAAGCCGTCTCCGGCGAGGCCGGCTACGGCGACTTCGTGAAGCGGGGCGGGGTCACGCGGGATGTCCGGCCGGGCGGAACGACGGCGCGCACCCCCCACGGATGTTCGCCGCCCCAACCTTTGGCCAAGACCTCACCCCACGATGACAGATGATCGGCGGTTACAACGATGATAGAAAGTGGCGGGTTTATGCCGTGGCTCTTTTCCGCCAGCTCATTTCGGTGGTGGACGCGGACGGCCCGCAGGGGACGGGACTACGGGGAGGGGTGCTGGACATGCTGGCCGCGATCGGCCTCGACGAGGCGCATGAGACGGCGTACCGCACGTTGGTCGCGGTGGGGGCCGCGGAAGTGGGCGATCTCGCGCACAGGCTGTCGCTCGGCGAGGCGGACACCGAGCGGGCCCTGCGCCGGCTGGAGAGACACGGGCTGGCCGCGCAGTCCTCGGCCGGTCCGCAACGCTGGGTCGCGGCTCCGCCGGGGGTCGCGCTCGGGGCGCTGCTGACGCAGCGCCGGCACGAACTGGAGCAGGCTGAGCTGTCGGCCGCGCTGCTGGCCGAGGAGTACCGGGCGCGGGCCGGGCAGACCGCCGCGCACGATCTCGTCGAGGTCGTCACCGGGACGACAGCGGTGGCGCAGCGCTTCCTCCAGTTGCAGCTCGGGGCCACCGACACGGTGTGCGCCCTGGTGACGGGGGCGCCGATGGCGGTGTCCGGGACGGAGAACGAGGCGGAGGAGCAGGCGGTGGGGCGCGGGGTGCGCTTCCGCGTGGTGGTCGAGCGCGAGGTGCTGACCCTGCCTTCCGGCCTGGTCGAGCTGGGCGCGGCGATGGGCCGCGAGGAGCAGGTGCGAGTGGTGGACCGGGTACCGACGAAACTGGTGATCGCCGACGGCGCCACCGCGATGGTCCCGCTGACCTCGCGCGCCCTGGAGCCCGCCGCCCTCGTCGTGCACGCGAGCGGACTGCTGGAGTCACTGACCGGCCTGTTCGAGGCGGTGTGGCGCGAGGCGCTGCCGCTGCGGCTGGGGGAGGGCGGGGCCGTCGACGAGGTCGTGGGTTCCGCCCCGGACCGGGTGGACCTCCAGATACTCTCCCTCCTGCTCGCGGGCATGACGGACGCGAGCGTCGCGAAACAGCTGGACCTGGGGCTGCGCACCGTGCAGCGCCGGGTGAAGGGCCTCATGGAACTGACCGGCGTCACCACCCGGCTCCAGCTCGGCTGGCACGCCTACGAGCGGGGCTGGGTGACGCGCTGAACCGGGGCCGGTGGCCCGCAGGGCGCTCGGGGGCCGTGCGCCGGGGCCCGGCCGCCCGGAGGACGGCCGCTCGGAGGACGGCCGCTCGGAGGCCGGGCCGGCAGGGGGCCGGCCGGGCCGGTTCGGGGGCGGTCCCGTTCGCCCGCCCGTCCCCGCCGTCCCCCATGGGCCCCCGGACCTGCGTCCCCCATGGGCCCCCTTGACCTGCGGGACGCCCCCGGCTCCCGCAGGCTGGGGCCATGGGCGCGTGGGAACTCCTGCTGGTCGGGCTGGTACTGCTGCTCGGCCTGTGCGGGGTGCTGGTCCCGGGCGTCCCCGGTTCCTGGTTCGTGTGGGCCGCGATCCTGTGGTGGGCGCTCCAGGACCCGAAGCCGCTGTCCTGGGCCGTGCTGGTGGGCGCGAGCGTCGTCCTGCTGCTGAGCAACCTGCTGCGCTGGCAGCTCCCGGCCCGGCGGGTGCGGGGGTCGGGGGTGAACCGGCGGATGGTCGTGTGGGCGGGGGCGGGCGCGGTCCTCGGCTTCGTCGTGATCCCGGTGCTGGGCGCGATCCCCGGTTTCCTCGCCGGGATGTACCTGTCGGAGCGGCGGCGGCTGGGCCGCCACGGGGAGGCGGCGGCCTCGACCCGTACGGCGATGCGGACGATGGGCGAGAGCGTGCTGGTGGAGCTGTTCAGCTGCCTGCTGATCGCGGGAGCCTGGGTGGGCTCGGAGATCTGGGGCTGAGCCCTCGGACGTACCGCCCCTCCTCCCGCGGTCCCCGGCCGGAGAACCGGTGCGGGCGTACGCCGCCCGTGGAAGCCTGGCGACCATGACGAAGCCCGGCGCAGCCGAACGCGCCCGTCTCGCCTCCCAGCGGCTGGGGCGCGTGGCGACGACCGACCCGCGGGGCACGCCGCAGGCCGATCCGGTGGGCCTCTTCCCACGGCTGGACGACACGGTCTGATCGGCGCTTACGCGATGGGCCGGGCCGGGAACTGGCGCGACCTGCGGGCGAACCCGGAGATCGCGCCGGTCGTCGACGACATCCCGAGCGAGTGCCCTGGCGGGCGCGGGGCGTGGAGATCCGGGGCCGCGCGGAGCTTCTGACGGGCCCGCACGACGTGGGCGCGCGTCCGAGCGAGGAACTCCTCCGCGACCCCCGGAGCGGGTGCGCAGCTGGGGCCCGGAGGAGGTGAGCCCCTCACGGGAGGGCTCGTAGGGGGCGACGACTCGCGCAGGACGGGCGGGCCGGGGCGGAGTCGCCCGTGCCCGGCGCCCGTCCGTCCACCCGCCCCCGAATCCGGCCCGCCCGGCTCCGGCCCGCCCTCACCACCGGCGGGGCCGTCCTGGGCGGGCCGGGCGGCGGGGCCTACCGGCCGCGGCGGCGCGATACGGGGGGTCCGCCGCGCTTGACCTCCTGCGCGGCCCGTCCCTCCGCGCCGCGCCGCTTCCACTCCTTGCGCATCTCCCCGCGCATCCGGGCGTCGGTCTTGGCGACGATGCGGGCGTTCTCGCGCAGCAGCTTGCGGTAGCTGTCCAGCCTGCGCGGCGCGAGAGCGCCCTCCTCGACGGCCTCCCGTACGGCGCAACCCGGTTCGCTCTCGTGCGCGCAGTCGTGGAAGCGGCAGTCCGCGGCGAGCTGCTCGATCTCGGCGAAGACCTGGCCGACGCCGCGCCCCGCGTCCCACAGGCCGACGCCGCGCAGGCCGGGGGTGTCGATGAGGACACCGCCCCCGGGCAGCGGGAGCAGGTTGCGGGTGGTGGTGGTGTGCCGGCCCTTGCCGTCCAGGTCGCGGACGGCCTGGACCTCCATGTGGTGCTCCCCGGTCAGGGCGTTGGCGAGGGTGGACTTCCCGGCTCCCGACCGGCCGAGCAACACGCTGGTGCCCGAGCGGACGACGGCGCCCAGTTCCCCGGTGCCCTCGCCGAGTTCGGCGCTGACGACGTGCACCTCGACGCCCGGCGCGCTCGCCGCGACGTCCGCCACGAGGTGGGCGCGGGTCGCCGGGTCGGGGACGAGGTCGGCCTTGGTGAGGACGACGAGGGGCCTCGCGCCCGACTCCCAGGCCAGCGCCAGCAAGCGTTCCAGGCGGGCGAGTTGGAGCTCGTCCGCGAGGGAGACCGCGACGAGGACGAGGTCGACGTTGGCCGCGAGGACCTGGGCCTCGGAGCGTTTGGAGGAGGTGGACCGCAGGAAGGCCGTGCGGCGCGGCAGATACGCCTGGACGAACCGGGGGTCGGCGCCCTCGGGGTCGAGGGCGGCCCAGTCGCCGGTGCAGATCACCCTCAGCGGATCGCGCGGCACCACGAACGCCGTGTCGGCGCGCACGGTGCCCCGCGCGGTCACGACATCGCACTGGCCGCGGTCGACCCGCACGACGCGCCCGGGGACCAGACCCCGTCCGGCGTACGGGACGAACTCCGCCGCCCAGTGCGCGTCCCAGCCGTAGGGGGCGAGCACCCGCGCTTCGGCCCCGTCGACGGGGGCCGGGGCGGAAAGAGCCCGGGAGGATCCCGCGAAGGACGGGGAGGCAGACGAGGAGGGACCGGGAGAGGGCCGGGAGGACCCGGAGGCCCCGGAGGGGGACCGAGTGGACTCGGTGGAGGGAACGGACGGACGGGACGGAGAGGACGGGAAAGACAAGGGGAACCCTTCGAGGGGCAGCCCCGGCTGGTGACTTACCGGCCGCCGAGCGACCGGGGAGAGGCCGGTTGCCGGCCGGTCACCGGGGGGACCGCGGGAGAGCACAGGACGAACGACTGAGTGCGGGCAACGCCCACCGCGGGAACGACAGCCATGGGGTCCACCTCCCGGATCCTTCACACGCGACGGCCGTGGGGCCGTGCGGGTCCGCGCCCTGCGGAACCGGACGGACTGTAGCGCGCGGCGCCCGACGGGCACCACGGCTTTTCCCGCGGCCGGGGCGGAGACCGGGCCCGCTAGTACTGCAACGGGTGCTTAGCGTGCCGAGGCGTCAGCTCATAGGATGTGGCCTCGTCTTTTGTAGTGGCTGGTCCGTGACCAGTTCATGGAGCGGGTAGTCCAGAGCCTGCCGGGTGACGACGGTGTCGTACCGGGTCGTGGCCACGACATGGAAGATGTCGGCCTGCTCCAGCTCGTAGCGCCAGCCCTTGCTGTAGCCGTAGCCCGCGTCCGCGGTCACCCAGCGGAACGGGATCTTGTCGTCGACCGCACCGCGGACCATCCTCCTCGCGAGCTGGACCTTCGTGGCGAACTCGACCTCGTCGCCGATCCCCGCCTCCTGGCAGCGCTCGCGGTCCTGTGTCCAGGACCGCGGCAGGTAGAGCGCCCGGTCGATCAAGGTCCGGCCCCGCTCACCCGAGTACGCGAGGAAGACTCCGACCTGGCAGTTCTCGGTCCGGCCGGCAGTACCGGAGGTCTGCCGCCGGACGCCCGCCGACCGTGCACCCTTCTTCAGGAATCCGGTGTCGTCCACGATCAGGACGCCTCCCGGGTCGGCCAGGTGCTCGACGTACTCGCGCACATCGTCGAGCACCCCGTCAGCGTCCCAGTCGATCCGGTTCAGCAGCCGCTGGATCCGGTCCGGTCCGCACCGCCCAGAAAGCCGCGTCCGGGAGCACTGCCCGGCAGGATCGAACAATGCGAACGCGACCTTCACGGCCACTCATCCGACCGCATCACCGTCGAACACGCCCTCGCCGACCACAAAAGCTGGAAGCAACTGACGCGCTGGACCCACCGCCGCGACCGCCTGCCCGACACCTACCGCGCCATCGCCGGCCTCGTCTCCGACCGCACCCACAACAACTGAGAACAGGCCACGACCAGGCCAAACACGCCTCCCCCACTATCACGCACCAACTCGTTATTTGGTTGTGTCGCTGCGCGGCAACTGCGTTTTCCTGGGCCGTGTCCGCTGCTGGGCCACTATCCGTGCTGGCTCTTGCGCCGCTGATCTGAGGCTGGTGTGGACGATAAACGGCTCGGCCGCGTCACACATGGGCAGACGTCACTCTGACGCACCCACTAGCTCAGCTTTTGCTCAAACATGTAGACCGAAGCTCCACATATCGGGTTTTTAGCTGATGCCTTATGCACTTCCCGCTCCTTTTATCCCAATATGAGGCATTTGACGTGATCTTTTTTATGTTAAAAATACCTCTCTGCGAAAAGCGTCAAAGATAGGAAATTTTCTTGTTCAAGCTCAAATCGCCACGAATGCCGCGAAGAGTTGCGCTGGCGAGCTGCGCTGCGCTCGCGGCGGCGACGCTCACCGCTCCTGAGGGGCTCGGCGGCACTGCGGCCGCCGCGGAAAACACTTGCGCGAGCAGTGTGGCGACGTACACGGTCCCCGATGCCCTGGGTGGCATGCGATGGCCCCTCTCCCTTCCCCGTTCCCTGCACAAGTACCTGGACTGGGACCCACAGGGGGGAGGCGTCGACGGTCCGCTCTGGGACACCGAAAAGACGGCCACCATCCCCGCCTATGCGGTCTTCACTACGGCTGGCAACGGCATCTTCTACACGTTCGACCAGAAGAAAAACACCGTCCAGAGTTATGCGGACAAAACCGCCTCCGGCGGTTCTCTGCTGACGCCCGTGAAGACGTATCCCAATCTCCCCATCCGCACCAAAGTGAAGAACATCGTGTCCAACGGTGACCGGCTCCTGATTCAGAGCGGTACCGGTGACATTGCCGCCTACCAGCAGAGTTCTCCCACCACTGGCGGCGGCACCCTGACCCTCGTAGGCATGGCCGACAGCTTCGTTGAAGGCACCAGTGTGCTCGGCCAGGCACTTGTGGCCTCCGACGACATGTGGATGGTGGGCTCCAAGCTGTACGTGCTCAAGGACGGGGCGATCAGCTACTACAGCTACAGCGAGGTGACCGTGCTCAACAAGCCGGTTCCCCGACTGAGCGGGCCCACGACCGTCCTCACGGGGCTCAAGAACGCCGTGCATGGCTGGAGCCCTGGGCCGGGCACCATCTATACAACGTCCACGGGCGAGGACTACACCGGCTACATCACCTCATACACCGGCTCTCCCCTCGCTCCGACGACGCAGGAGGAGGACGAGTCAAGGCCCACACTCTTTGGCGACGTCTTCACCGACACGGCCACCTGCCTGGCGCCCACGGACTCCGACCGGCTTCCCTACCTGGGGTCACCGGAGGCTGACAGCAGCGACGGCGAGTGGGCCGACGACAACACGGAGCCGGCGCCCGCCTCCGGCCCCAACAAGGCCAGCGGAGCCTTCACCCTTCCCAACGGCCGACCGGCAGCCAACTTCCCGGTAACCGTCGAAACGGACAACAACGCCGTCGACGACAGTGACGGCACTCTCACCCCGGTCGCCACCACACGCACGGACGCTGCGGGCAAGTGGTCGCTCGAATTGCCGACTCCCCTCCCCGACGCCCTGCAGAAGATCGCCGACAACAACGGCGGAGCCCTCAACCTGACTGTCACCATCGCTGGCACCACCGCTTCGGGCGTCAATCTGGTCGGGACAGCGAACATGGTTGCCGCCCCCGAGGACCCGGCCAGCGGCGCACCCACCACCTTCGCTCTCGCGGCAGCCGCCGACACCTCCCCGGGTACCGCCGCGATGCTGCCTGCTGCTGCCCCGAACGCGCCGACGCCAAAGGATCCCTCAGCCTCCGCCGACCAGCAGGCGGCGATGAACGCACGGGCGAACGCCCTGGAGCCCGACGCTGCCAGCGGTGACGAGGCCCCCCTTCCCCAGTGGCGCAGCGACGACGGACAGAATGCGGCAGACTTCAACCCCAACATCGTCAATGGCAAGGACATCAGCGTCGAGGCAGTCACGCCGAGCAGCAATCCTCTGACCCGGGACTCGGGAAACTGCTGGACGGTCAAGGCCAAGGTGTCTCACAAGATCGCCTACACCACAGTCGGCGAGGCTCACGCCGGCTGGGACTCGAAGGCCAGCTTCGAATACGACGCCAAGCTATCCGGCACAGTCGAAACCGCTTTCAGTGGCGGTGGAGGAAAGTGGAGCGTTTCCGGAGGGCGCACCATCGGCAGCAGCATGGGAGTCACCACCGGGTACTACAACCGCGGCCCCTACTTCGCCAAGCAGTGGAAGGTACCGCTGCGGTACACCAAGTACAAGCACACGTACTACTGCGGAGGTGTCGCACGTTCGACTCACTGGACGATCTCGGCCGGCCGGTACGAGGTACCCAGTGGCGGATACGTCGCCAAATACGGCAAGGACGTGCGCTACAAAGACACCAAGAGCAAGTTCAACAAGTCCTCCAAGGCAAACCGCGCCAAGGTGGCGAAGAACAGCGGCTTCACCCAGCATGTTGGCCACAGCATCAAGTGGACAGGCGCCGCGAGCGTCTACGGCCTCACCTTCGGCGCCACCACGGAATACAACCGCGACCATCATCAGAAGATCATTGCGGGAGGCAAGAGTGGGACCCACTGGATCTGGGGCTCGGGCGGAAAGCCGGGATCGAAGAATGCACACCTCTTCTACTCTCGCTAAGACCTTCCTCTCCATGGCCGCTCTCCTCCTGGCCGGGTGTGGCACCACTTCCACACCGGCGGACACAAGCAGCCGCCAGCCAGGCCACGCCCTCGCCCTCGAAGAGACCGCCGACGGCACCGTCAGCAACAACTACGCACACAAGGGCCAGGTCTGGCTCCTGGGCTTCCCCCCAATGGGCAACGCAAGCAAGAGCCCGATAACCATCACCGGCGCGCACGTCTCCCAGGTTCCCGATGGCTTGCATCTCCTTGGTTACGTGGCATTCGACGAACGCGAGAGCAAAGGAAGGGCCCTCCTCGCGTACGAGGGTGACCCTGACGATGTCGACTACCGGAAGCTAAAAAATTACGCCGAAAATCCCTACAAAATACCACCCCGAAAAAACTCCAGAATCTATTACATGGCCCGTGTGCAAGTAGTGGGTAAGATAAAGGGCCATGTCGGCGAGTGCAGCATCTACTATCAGCGGAACGGTGTACGGTACGAGCAAAAAGCCGGATGCGATATCGTTCTTCGGCTGAGGACGCAGAAGCCGTGGGATCTGTAGAAAAATGGCGTGGCGAAATCCCTTCCAGGCTCATCAAGGCGGCACTGGAGGAACAGCTAACCCTGGCTGACTGCAGCGCTTTTCCTCCAAGCAGAATCCGCCGTGGATGGCATCACCTAAGGTGGATCTCGGAAAAATGGTCACCTGGCTCTGGCTCAACTTCTGTGAGAGCTCGACTCTCCGAGACGGTTGACCTCGTGACTGCCTTCTGCGAGTTCGTTCCAGCGTGATCGTGGACAGCCACCCAGCCGGCAGAAGTTCAAGCATGGGAACACCCGGGAGATGAAGCGCCAACCTCTCTCGCCGCTTTCGAACCTTGGCGGAGCCCTGCTGCTGGTCTCTCCCGCAGTGCACCAGACCACATGGCCGCCGGCACCACGCTGAACGAGCTGATCGCCGTCGCCGGTGCCCGCTGGGCGATCGAGGAGTGTTTCCAGACCGCGAAAGGACAGTGCGGCCTGGACGACTACCAGATCCGCCGCTACCCGGGCTGGCACCGGCACATCACCCTGGCCATGGCCGCTCACGCCTACCTCACTGTCCTGCGGGCCAGCACCTCGAAAAGGGGCCGGACCCACTCGAACACCAGACCTGATCTCCCTCACCGTTCCCGGGATCCGCCGGCTGATCACCGGCCTCACCCGGCTCGTCCACCACCCCGTCGCCCACGTCCTGCACTGGTCTCACTGGCGACGCCGACGCCCGCACCAGGCACGAACCGGCCACTACAGAAGACGAGGCCACATCCCATGAGCTGACGCCTCGGCACGCTAAGCACCGTTGCAGTACTAGTCCGTCTCGTAACGGCCCCGCCGGCCCGCCTCGTACCGGTCCGCCACGAGGCCCCGCCCCGGACGGTCCCGACCGGGTGTCTTCGACGTGCCCGTACGTGCGGTTCGGCGCATGCTGGCTCCACACCCACTGCGGGCGGGGGACGGCGCCGTCCCCCGCCGGTGACGGAGGACGGACATGACACCACCCGCCGGTGCGGCCGAGGGCGCCGCCGGGACGGACGGCGTGGCCGCGGCCCTGCTGGACGGCCAGGGGCGGATCGTGTGGTGGTCACGGGCGGCCACGGAGCTGCTGGGCTGGACGGGTGAGGAGGTGGCCGGGCACCTCGCGCGCCACTACATCGCCGACGCCGCGCCGCCCGACCGGCGCCAGGGCCCGCCCGGCGGGGGCAGGACGATGCGGCTGCGGCACCGCTCGGGCCATGTCGTGGACGCCGAGATGCGCCTCGTGCGCCCGGACTCCGCCCCGGGGGTGCTGGTGCTCGCGATGGCCTCGGGCGGGGGCGGGGGCGGTCCCGACCGGGACAGGGACCTGGGGCGGGCGCTGCTGACGCAGGAGGGCGTCGCCTTCGCCCAGTTCGGCATGGACCTGCGGCCCCTGCGCACGAACGAACCCTTCGAGGAGTTGCGGCCGCAGTCGTCCGAGGACGAGTGGCTGAGCGATCTGGTGAACGTCCAGGACGGGACGAGCGCCCGTGACCTGCTCTCCCAGGTCGCCGAGACCGGCGCCATGGTGGTCGGCGCGGAGTACCGGCTCACCTCCGACAACACGCCGGTCGTCCTGTCGCTGACCTGTTTCCGTGTGGAGGACGCCCTCGGCATGCCGGTCGCCCTCGCCGTGGTCGCGAGCGAGGTCACCGAACGGCGGCACACCCGCCGCCGGCTGACCGAGGCGTACCGCAGGGCCATCGACATCGGCGGTTCCCTCGACATGGCGCAGGTCGCGCAGGATCTGGTCGAGGTGCTCGTGCCCGCGCTCGGCGACATGGCCACCGTGGACTTCCCCGACGACGTCCTCCAGGGCCGCGATCCGCCGCTCGGCGACGCCCGGCCGAAGACGGAGGCGGCCCGCAGGACCGCGGCGAAGTCGGCGTACGGGCCCTGGCCGCCCGAACTGCTCCAGCCCGGGGAGCTGCTGCCCCCGGTGGCCGAGAGCAGGGAGATCGCCCCGCGCACCGTCGGCGGTGTCATCGTCTCGGACGGGGAGCTCTCCCGGGACATCCTGGGCCGCGACCCCGAGCTGGTGGCGCGGCTCGTGCCGGAGGGCCTGCGCCATTCGCTGGGCTGCCCGTTGTACCGGCGCGGCCGTCTCTTCGGGTACGCGAACGTGTACCGCACCCGGGACGCCACCCCCTACGACGAGGCCGACACGAAGCTGATGCGGGAGCTGTGCGCCCGCACCGCGCTGGCCATCGACAACGCGTTCCGCTTCAACCGGGAGCACCGTACCGCCGTCGTGCTGCAGCGCAGCCTGCTGCCGCCGGCCGCGACGGACAGCGCGGCGGCGGAGACGGCGGGCGCGTACGTGCCCGCCGGTGGCAGCGTCAGCGTGGGCGGCGACTGGTTCGACGCCGTGCCGATGTCCTCGCTGCGGATCGGCCTGGTCGTCGGCGACGTCGTGGGGCACGGTCTGCCCGCCTCCGCGAGCATGGCCCGGTTGCGTACGGCGGTGCAGACCCTCGCCGATCTCGACCTGCCCCCCGACGAACTCCTCACCCGGCTGGACGATCTGGTCCTGCGGATGAAGGGGGAGGCGGAGGACCCCGACGGGGTCGGCGCGTCCTGCCTGTTCGCGGTGTACGACCCGGTCACCCGGGTCTGCGAGATGGCGAGCGCGGGGCATCCGCCGCCCGCCGTGGTGCTGCCGGACGGCAGCGTGGACTTCGCGCCGCTGGTGCCCGGACCGCCGCTCGGGGTGGGCGACAACCCCTTCGAGGTGTGCTCGCTCACCCTGCCTCCCGGCAGCGTCCTCGCCCTGTACACCGACGGCCTCGTGGGCGAGCACCACGACCCGGTGACGGGCATGGAGCGGCTGCGGGAGAACCTGCGCGAACTGTGCGACGGCGAGCGGTCGCTGGAGCGGATCGGCGCGGACCTGATCGCGCGCCGGCCCAGCGCGCAGAGCCCGCCGGACGACGTCACCCTGCTGCTCGCGCGGACCCGGGCGGTACCGGAGGGGAGCATGGCGAGCTGGGAGTACCCGGCCGATCCGGCCGCGGTGCAACGGGCGCGCGCGGACGTGGACGCGCAGCTCGCCGAGTGGGGCCTGGACGACCTGCGGTTCTCCACCGAGCTGCTGGTGAGCGAACTGGTCACCAACGCGGTGCGGTACGCGGGCAGCGGACCGCTGACGCTGCGGCTGATCCGCAACCGGGGCCTGGTGTGCGAGGTGTCCGACCCGAGCAACACCCAGCCGAGGCTGCGCCGCGCGCGCAGCACGGACGAGGGCGGCCGCGGTCTCTTCCTGGTCGCCCAGCTCAGCGAACGCTGGGGCTGCCGCTACCGGGCCCGCGGGAAGACCATCTGGACGGAGCAGGCCATCGACGACCCCGCCGGGGCGTGAGCGGGAGCGGCGCGGCCGTGACACGCGGTGGGGGCCCTGGCGGACTCCCGCCGCCTCAACTCCCGGGCACGCGGGCCCTGTCCGTACTCCCAGACCTCCAGGAAATCCTCACGCCGGGCCCGAGGGTTCCCCGTCGCGGGCCCCGGCACCGAGCAGACCGGTCGCGGTGATCGGTGACTCCCGTGCGATACGGGGCAGTTCGCGCCGTGCGACGGCGAGGACGAGGAGCGGCAGCGCCCCGCGCACCGCCTGGACCGAGCGCAGCCAGGCGGGGACGTAGACCGCGCCCCGGCGCCGCTCGATCGTGCGCACCATGCGGTCCGCCACCTCGCTCGCGGCGAACACCTTGCGGGCGGGGGCCGGTTCGTGGGCGCGCAGCTCCCGCAGCACCGCGTAACTCTCGCTGTCCTGCGTCATGTCGGTGTCCATCCAGTTGAGGTAGGCGATGCCGACGCCGACCCCTTCGTGGGCGACCTCGGCGCGCAGGGAGTGCGCGAACGCCTCGACCCCCGCCTTGGAGGCGCAGTACGCGCTCATCATCGGGGAGGTGCCCATGGAGGCGAGCGAGCCGATCTGGAGGAAGTAGCCCCGCGAGGCCAGCAGGTCGGGCAGGAAGGCGCGAGCGGTGTTGGCGCTGCCCACGAGGTTCACGTCGACCACCCGGCGCCAGGTCACCGGGTCGGAGCCCAGGAAGGGCCCGCCCTCGGCGACCCCGGCGTTCGCGACGACGACGGAGGGCGGCCCGAACCGTTCCCGGATCTGCCGGGCCACGGCCTCCAGGGCGGCGTGGTCGGTGACGTCCGCCTCCCAGCACTCGGCCTCGACGGGCAGGGCGGAGGCGACCTCGCCGAGGGCGTCGGTGTTGCGGCCGACCAGGGCCAGGCGCGCCCCGCGCCCGGCGAGGCGCTCCGCGAGCGCCCGGCCGAGGCCGCGGGCGGCTCCGGTCACCACGACGGTACGGCCCTGCAGGGGACTGGTGCCGGGCTTCACGGGGCCTCCGGGGCTGAGGGGACCGGCCCCGTACCGCGCGCGGGGCCGGGTGGGGCGGCGACCGCTCGGACTGCGGACACGCTCACCGTAGGCCGGAGCGAGGGGCCCGGCAGCCCGGGAGGGACCGGACGGTCACGGGCGGCGGCCGTTCGGGCGGCGGGCTCACCCGGGCGGGCCCACGGCGCTCACCGGCCCGGCCCCCGCCCGGCCCGGCGGCCGTGTCGGTGCCCGGTCTCGCCCCGGGGTCTGGGGCACAGTGCGGGGAACCGGTCCCCGGCCGGTCCCCCGCCGCCGGTGACGGCCGGTCTCCCGAAGGGCCCGTGGGGCCCGTTTCCCCCCAGGGCCCGCGGGGCCCGTTTCCTCAAGGAGCGCGGCAGTGAGAACTCAGGGACACCCCGGTGCGCGCGGGCTGCGGCGCACCGTGCTCGTGGGCGCGCAGGTGCTGCTCCTCGTCGGCTGCGCCGGTACCCGTGCCGCTCCCGAGCACGCCTCCCCGACGCCGGACCGTACCGTTCCGGGCGCCGCCTCCGGCGCTTCGGGCGCGTCGGGGCAGCGGGCGGTCCCGGCCGCCGGGCCTGAGGCCGCGGAGGGGGCGGCGCGTATTCCGGCGCTCGGGCCCCGGACGCGGGCGCGGCTGCCTGCGGGCACGCGGCAGGCGCTCGTGGTCACCGGACGCTCCGCCGACTCCAACCGGGCGAGCGCCGTGCTGTACGAACGCGGCGGGGCGAAGGGCTGGCGGCCGGTCGCGGGCCCCTGGCCGGCGCGCAACGCCCTGCTCGGGTGGACGACGTACCACCGCGTCGACGACCTGCGGTCCCCCTCGGGCGTCTACACCCTCACCGACGCGGGCGGCCGGGACCCCGACCCGGGCACCCGGCTGCCCTACGACCGTGACCCGGTCTACGGGGACTCGGGCACCGGCTTCGAGGGGGAGCCACTGGACGGTTCCTTCGACCATGTCGTGGCGATCGACTACAACCGGGTGCCCGGGAGCCCGCCGCGGGACCGGCGCAGGCCGATGGGCGCGGGCCGGGGCGGCGGGATCTGGCTGCACGTGGACCACGGGGGCCCCACCCAGGGCTGCGTGTCCCTGACGAAGCCCCGGCTGCGCACCCTGATGCGGCGGCTGAACCCGGCCCTGCACCCGGTCGTGGTGATGGGGGCCGCGCCGATGCTCGCGAAGTGAGGGCGCCCGTGGCCGAGGTCATCACGCGGGGCCGACGGCGGGCCTTCGGCCGTCCGTGAAGCGCAGGGGCTGACCGGGGCGGGCCTGGGCCGCGCGGTTGACGTCCTCCCGCGTGACTACGGCGATCACCGGGTAGCCGCCGGTCACCGGATGGTCGGCGAGGAACAGGGTGGGCTGTCCGGAGGGCGGCACCTGGAGGGCGCCGGGAACCATGCCCTCGCTGGGCAGCTCCCCGGTCCGCGCGCGTGCGAGCGACGGGCCCGACAGGCGCATGCCGACCCGGTCGCTGTCGGCGGTGACCTGCCAGGCGTCGCTCAGCAGGGCGGTGAGCGCGGCGTCGGTGAACCAGTCGGCGCGCGGCCCCCGCCGCACCCGCAGCGTCAACTCGCCCCCGGCGGGAACGGCGACGGGCGCGAGGTCGACGCACGGGAACGCGGCGGGCGCCGCGCCCACCGGCAGGCGGGTCCCGGGGGTGAGCGGCGCGGGGCCGACCCCGGACAGGACGTCGGTGGAACGCGAGCCGAGGACGGGCGGTGGGGTCAGCCCACCCCGGACGGCGAGGTAGGTGCGCAGCCCGGACGCCGGGAGCCCGAGCCGCAGTTCGGCGCCGGCCGGGAGGGGGATCGGGCAGTTGAGGGCGGCGGCGCGGCCCTGGACGGTGACCGGGCAGGGGGCGCCGGTGAGCGCGACGAGGAGGTCCCGCCGGGCGCGTACGGCGAGGCCGCCGAGGGTGGTCTCGACGCACGCGGCGTCCCGCGGGTTGGCGAGCAGCCGGTTGGCGAGCGTCAGGGAGCCGCGGTCGGCGGCGCCCGAGCGGCCGACGCCGATATGCGCGAGGCCCGGCCGGCCGAGGTCCTGGAGGGTGGCGAGCGGTCCGGTCGCGAGGATCTCCAGAGCGGCCGGCCCGTCCGCGCCCGCAGCGGGGGTGACGGTCATCCGGCCTCCTCGAAGCGGACGCGGACGCCGGGGCGCAGGAGGGCGGGCGGGTCCCGGTCGACGCGCCACACGGGCAGGTCGGTGCGGCCGATGAGCTGCCAGCCCCCGGGCGAGGAGCGCGGGTAGATCCCGCTGAACTCCCCCGCGAGCCCGACCGATCCGGCGGGGACCCGGGTGCGGGGCTCGGCGCGGCGCGGGACGGTCAACTCGGGCGGCCCGCCCGTGAGGTAGCCGAAGCCGGGGGCGAACCCGCCGAAGGCCACGGTCCATTCGGTCGCGGTGTGCAGCCGTACGACCTCGCGCGGGCCGATACCGGCGAGTCCGGCCACCTCGGCGAGGTCGGCGCCGTCGTAGACGACCGGTACGCGGACGAGTTCCCCGTCCCCCCGGCCGCCTGACCCGGGCCGTACGGCGCGCACCGCGCGGGCGACGGCGGCGGCGTCCGCCTCCGGGTCCAGGTGCACGAGCAGGGTGCGGGCGGCGGGCACGAGGTCGCGCACGCCCGGCGGCGGATCGGCGCGCAGCGCGCCGTACAGGGCCTGCACGGCGTCCAGGTCCGGCAGTTCGAGCAGCAGTCCGTGGTCCGCGCAGGGCAGGACGCGCGGGACGGGCGGCGCGGACGCCGAGGGCGGTCGCGGCACGGCGGGCGTCGGGTACATAAGGCAATGTCCTTTCTTGCCCTGTCTTGTCTTGTCCTGTCCAGCGGTGTCCGGTGGTGCCGACGGTGCGCGCCGGGCCCCTACGGCGCGGGGGCGTACGGCATCAGGTCCCTACGGCAGGCGCGCGGGGGTCCCCTCGCGAGGGGCGCCGCCCGTGAAGGGGCGCAGCGCGATGCCCTCGGCGCGCAGCCGGTCCCGTACCGTCTCGGCGATCCGGACCGCGCCGGGGCTGTCCCCGTGCACGCACAGGGAGTCGGCCTCGACGAGCAGTTCGGAGCCGTCGACGGCGGTGATGGGCTCCCCGCGCGCGATGCGCACGCAGCGCTCGGCGATCTCCTGCGGATCGTGCAGGAGAGCTCCGGGCTCGCGGCGGGAGACGAGCGTGCCCTCGGGGGTGTAGGCGCGGTCGGCGAAGGCTTCGCGGTGCGTGCGCAGTCCCGCCTCCGCGGCCCGGCGCAGCCACTGGGAGCCGGGCAGGCCGAGCACCGCGCAGTCCGGGTCCCAGGTGCGGACCGCCTCGACGACGGCGGCGGCCTGGGCCTCGTGGTGCACGATCGCGTTGTACAGCGCGCCGTGCGGTTTGACGTAGCGCACCCGGGTCCCGGAGATCCGGGCCAGTCCGTCGAGTGCCGCGATCTGGTAGAGGACGTCGTCGGTGAGTTCGGCGGGCGGTACGTCGATGAAGCGGCGCCCGAAGCCGGCGAGGTCGCGGTAGCCGACCTGGGCGCCGACCACCACCTCGTGCCGGGCGGCGTCGGCGCAGGCCCGGCGGATCACCGTGGCGTCACCCGCGTGGTAGCCGCACGCGATGTTGGCGCTCGTGACGATCGCGAGCAGCGCGGCGTCGTCGCCGAGCTGCCAGCGCCCGAAGCTCTCCGCGAGGTCCGAGTTGAGGTCCATGGCCGGCTGGGTCATCGTGTGTCCTCCCGCGTCCTGCGCGGCCGCCCCGGGCCGTCGGCTCGGGGGACCGGCGTACGGCGCCGACGGTCAGCGGCCGCGCGGGGCCACGGTAACCGGGCGGCGGGTCGCGCGGGCGCCACCGGACCCGCGCGGGGTGCCGGGGCCCCGCACCGGAGCAGGCCCCGGCCGGGCGTGCGGGCCGGTGAGATGATCCACCGTATGAGCAGCGACAGTGACAGCGTGAGCGGCGCTCCCCGCAGCGTGGCCGGACCCGTGCGCAACTGGGCGGGGAACATCACCTTCACCCCTTCCGTCCTGCACCGCCCGGCCTCGGTGGACGAGCTGAGCGGGCTGGTCGCGGACGCCCGGCGGGTGCGGGTGCTGGGCAGCGGCCACTCCTTCAACCGGATCGCCGACCCGGACGACCGCGACGGCCTCCTCGTGTCGCTGGCCGGTCTCCCCTCGCTGATCGAGGTGGACGAGGCGGCGCGGACGGTACGCGTGGGGGGCGGCGTCCGCTACGCCGAACTGGCGCGCGTCGTGCACACGCACGGGCTGGCGCTGCCCAACATGGCCTCGCTGCCGCACATCTCGGTGGCCGGTTCGGTGGCCACCGGGACGCACGGTTCGGGGAACGGGCTCGGTTCCCTCGCGACGCACGTGCGCGGCGTCGAACTGGTCACGGCCTCGGGCGAGGGGCTGTCCCTGTCGCGGGACAAGGACGGGGAGCGCTTCGAGGGCGCCGTCGTCTCGCTCGGCGCGCTCGGTGTCACCACCGCGCTCACCCTCGATCTGGTGCCCGCCTTCGAGGTCCGGCAGGACGTGTTCCGCGGGCTCGCACTCGATGTGCTGGAGGCGGAGTTCGACGCGATCACGGGGGCGGGCCACAGCGTGAGCCTGTTCACCGGCTGGCAGCACGCGGGCTTCGATCAGGTGTGGCTGAAGCGGACGGAGACCGGCGCGCCCCGCTTCCCGTGGGCGCGCCCGGCCGAGGTCGCGATGCACCCGGTGCCGGGGATGCCGGCGGAGAACTGCACCCCGCAGTTCGGGGCGCCGGGTCCGTGGTTCGAGCGACTGCCGCACTTCCGGCCCGAGTTCACCCCGAGCAACGGCGCCGAGCTCCAGTCGGAGTATCTGGTGCCGCGCTCGGCGGCGCCCGGGGCGCTGCGCGCGGTGGCCGCGATACGCGAGGCCCTGGTGCCCGTCCTCCAGGTGTGCGAGGTGCGCACCATGGCCGCGGACCGGCTGTGGCTGAGCCCCGCGTACGGGAGGGACACGGTGGGCCTGCACTTCACGTGGCTCCCGGACGGCGCCGCGCTCGCCCCCGTCCTGGGGCGGCTGGAGCAGGCGCTCGCGCCGTTCGGGGCCCGGCCGCACTGGGGCAAGGTGAGCACGATCGCCCCCTCGGCGCTGGGCGCGCTGTGGCCCCGGATGCCCGACTTCGCCGCCCTGGTCGCGGAGCTGGACCCGGAGGGCTGCTTCTCGAACACCTTCGTACGCGAGGTGCTCGGCTCCTGAGCGCGGAGCGGCCTCCGGCGTCCCTCAGCCCGAGGCGCCGACCTCGTTGAGCGGGGCGCCGTCGCCGACGGGCGGGAGGTCCCCGCGTTCCACGGGCGAGGGGAAGGCCGTGGCGCCGGGCAGGGTCCGGTCGAGTTCGGCCGGGTCCGCGCGGTGCGCGGCGCGGACGGCGTCCCGCAGTTTCGCGCGGGACACGGCTCGGGCGGGCGCGGCCAGGGCGACGCGCAGGGCGCCCTGTTGCCGTACGTAGGCGTGCTGCCCGCCCGCCGTGAGGTACCACAGGCCGCCGTCCTCGGGGGTGCAGCGGACGGCGCCCGCGCCGTCCCCGAGGGGCACGGCGGAGCAGGTGCCCGCGGTGAGCGGGGCGAAGTCGTCGACGGTCAGCCGCAGGACCGCGCCGTGCGCGTCGGTCGCGGAACTCTGGAAGCCGTCCTCGTCCACGGGGCCCACGGACTGCACGGCGAGCCGGAACCCCGGCACCTCGGCGACGTAGACCTTCTCCAAAGGCACCTGCGCGGTCGCGGCACGGGCCGCGAGGACGTCCGCACCGGGGGCCGGGGATGCGCTGGGCGAGTCGGTGGGCGAGGCGTCCGCGCCCGGCCCCGCGGACGCACCGGACCCGCTCGCCCCGCCGGCCCCTCCCCCGGCCCGCTCCACCTCCACCCGCCCGCCTGCGCCGGTCTGCTCGCTCCCGCAGGCGGTGAGCAGGAGCAGGGCGGCGGGCAGCAGGACGGCGGCGGCCGCGCGGGCGGCGGGCAAGGCGGGTCTTCTCATAAGCCCATCATGCGTGCTCGGCCGCCACGGGCCGTCGCAGGGTTCGCAGTTGGGCCGGGGTGAACCCGGTGAGGGCCTTCACCTCGCGGCCGAGGTGGGGCTGGTCGGCGTAACCGGCGCGGACGGCGGCCTCGGCGAGGGGCAGACCCGCGTCCAGGAGGGGCAGGACGCGCTGGAGGCGCAGGACGCGGGTGAGCGTGCGCGGCCCGTAGCCGAAGGCGGCGACGGCCCTGCGGTGCAGGAGCCGTGGCCCGGTACCCGTGCGTTCGGCGATCCGGTCGAGCGGCCGGCCCGCCCGCGCCCCGGCCAGGAGCGCCGCCACCAGCGGATCGGCCACCCCCGGACCGGCCGCCAGTTCCAGCCCGGCCGCCTCCAGCCCGGCGGCCGGCCCCCCGGCACGCGCCACCCGGTCCCGCAGCCGTGCGGCCCGGCGCGCCGGCCACAGCTCGGCGAGCGGCACCCGCCGCCCCAGCAGTTCGCGCGCGGGCACCCCGAGCAGAACCGGCGCGGTCCCCGGCGCGAATCGCAGACCGGCCCAGCGCACGGCCGTACCGGCGGCCCCGGCCGTACCGGCGGGGTGCTGGGCGCGCACGTCGGGACCCGCGACGAGCAGCCCGCTCTCCTCGCTCCACAGCAGATCCATGCAGCCGTCCGGCAGCACCGGGCAGGCCGGGGCGGACGCGGGCGTCCCACCGGCCTCCCGGGTCCACAGGACGGCCCCGGGCAGCGCGGCGGGGCGTTCGCGGTAGGTCACGGGGGGCCGCCGCCGGGCCAGGGGGTGCTCGCTTCGTCCACGAGGCCATGGTGGCATCCGGGCACGGCCCCTCCGGGTGCCACGGGCGGGCGCCCTACTCCCCCGGCGGCCGTTTCGCGTGTTTCGGGGCGTGTTTGACGTGGGTGCGCAGGCGGGAGCCGACGTCCTCCGGGGGCAGGAAGCGGGACCAGCGTTCGGGGTACTCGGAGGGCATGTCGGGGTCTTCGGAGTCCTCGGGGCGGGCGGCCCGGACGGCGGCGGCGCGCGCGATCACCTCGGCGGCCTCGGCCTCGCGGGCCCGTTCGTTGGCGGCGCGGCCCGCGGCGGTCGCCACGGAGGGCCACACGCGGTCGATGGCCGCGTTGACGGCGGCGCCGACGAGGACGGCGAAGGCCGAGACGCCGATCCACAGGAGGACGGCGACCGGCGCGGCGAGCGAACCGTAGATGGTGGGGCCCTCGATGGTGGAGGTGAGGTAGATGCGCAGCAGGAAGCTGCACACGACCCACATCGCGAGGGCGACGAAGGAGCCGGGGACGTCCTCGATCCACGGGGAGCGCACCGGCACGGACACGTGGTAGAGCGTCGTCAGGAAGATGACGGACAGGAGGATGACGACGGGCCAGTACAGGACCTGGACGGCCGTCTCGCTCCACGGCAGCACGTTGACCACCGTGTCGGGGCCGGCGACCAGCAGCGGCAGGGCGACCGAGCCGATCGCGAGGCCCACGACGAACAGGCCGAAGGACAGCAGCCGGGTCGTGACGATGCCGCGCACCCCGTCGAGTCCGTACATCACGGTGATCGTGTCGATGAAGACGCTCACGGCGCGCGAGCCGGACCACAACGCGAAGACGAAGCCGAGGGAGATGATGTCGATCCTGCCCCGGGTCACGTCCTCGAAGACCGGCTCGGCGATCTCGCGCACGCCCTGGTCCGACAGGACCGTGCGGGAGGCGTCGAGGATGTTGCGCTCGACGCTCGCGATGGTGTCCGCGCCGGTCCACGCGTCGACGTAACCGAGCAGTCCCAGCAGGCACAGCAGCAGCGGCGGAACGGACAGCAGGGTGAAGAACGCGGCCTCGGCGGCGAGGCCGAGGATGCGGTACTCCATGCAGGAGTTGACGGTGTCCTTGATCAGCAGCCAGGCGGTCCTGCGCTTGGAGACGTTGCGGTAGAGCGCACGGACGCGCCTGAGCCGCCCGGGACGTCGCCGCGCAGCTGTTTCTTTTGCCTGGTGCACCTCCTTACCGTATCCGTATGGCAGCCAGCACCCACACAGTGACCAACCAGCCTCCGCCCCTGGTCGGGTACGACGTCTACGGCTCCGACCGGGCCCTCACGGAGGCCGTCGAACGGCACCTGGACCCGGCGTTGCTCGACGAGGCCCGCACCGAGCTGACGGAGCTGGGCCGCTCGGCCGGTTCCGCCCAGGCACAGGAATGGGGGGCGCAGGCGAACGAGAACCCGCCGACGCTGCGCACCCACGACCGCTACGGCCACCGGATCGACGAGGTGGACTTCCATCCGGCCTGGCACCGGCTGCTCGGACACGCCGTGTCCGCCGGCCTGACGGGCGCCTGGAACCGGCCGGGCGGGCATGTGCGCCGGGCCGCCGGCTTCCTCGTGTGGACCCAGGCGGAGGCGGGGCACGGCTGCCCGCTGTCGATGACGCACGCGGCCGTCCCCGCGCTGCGCGCCGAACCTGCGCTCGCCGCGCAGTGGGAGCCGCTGCTGACCTCCCGGGTGTACGAGGAGGGGCTGCGGCCGGCCGCGCTCAAGGCCGGGGCGCTGTTCGGGATGGGCATGACGGAGAAACAGGGCGGCAGCGACGTCCGCGCCAACACGACGCTCGCCCGCGCGCTGTCCGGCGCGGGCGAGTACGCGCTGACCGGCCACAAGTGGTTCTGCTCCGCCCCGATGTCGGACGGTTTCCTGGTGCTCGCGCAGGCGCCGGACGGTCTCACCTGCTTCCTCGTGCCCCGGGTCCTGGCCGACGGGGAGCGCAACGTGTTCGCGATCCAGCGGCTCAAGGACAAGCTCGGCAACAAGTCGAACGCGTCGAGCGAGGTCGAGTTCGACGGGACCTGGGCGCGACGGGTCGGCGAAGAGGGGCGGGGGGTGCGCACGATCATCGAGATGGTCGCCGCGACCCGGCTGGACTGCGTGCTCGGCTCGGCTGCGGTCATGCGGCAGGCCGTCGCGCAGGCCGTGCACCACGCCACCTACCGGGAGGCGTTCGGCGGACCGCTCGTGGACAAGCCGCTGATGCGCAATGTTCTGGCCGACCTCGCCCTGGAGTCGGAGGCGGCCACGACGCTCGGCCTGCGGCTCGCGGCGGCCTACGACGCGGCCGCGGCCGGTGACGAGCGGGAGCGGGCGCTGCTGCGGCTCGCGGTGCCCGTCGCCAAGTACTGGGTGACCAAACGCTGCACCCCGCTCGCGGCGGAGGCGCTGGAGTGCCTGGGCGGCAACGGCTACGTCGAGGAGTCCGGCATGCCGAGGCTGCTGCGCGAGGCGCCGCTGAACTCGCTGTGGGAGGGCTCGGGCAACGTGCAGGCCCTCGACGTGCTGCGGGCCCTGAACCGGGAGCCGCAGGCGCTGAACGCCTTCCTCACGGAGGTCGGCCGGGCGAGGGGCGCCGACCACCGGCTGGACGCCGCCGTCAAGGACCTGCTGCACGAACTGGCGGACCTGGAGGGGATCGAGACGCGGGCGCGGCGGCTGGTGGAACGCATGGCGCTCGTGCTCCAGGGCTCGCTGCTGGTGCGTTACGCGCCTTTGGAGGTCGCCGACGCGTTCTGCGGCTCGCGGCTCGCCGGGGACTGGGGCCGGGCCTTCGGGACGCTCGCGCATCCGCTGCCGACCGGGGCGATCGTGGAACGCGCCCGGGTCGAACTCCCGTCCTGAACCCGGCCGTCTGTGCGGTGCGCCCACAGGGGGGAGGGCCGGGACGGGGACGGGGGTGATGCTGCGCCGACACGGCACCACCCCCGCTCACCGCACCCGGTGAGGGGTGCGCGGCGCCGTCGAGCGACGCCGCGCCCAGCATCGGCCGGAGCGGGCCCCGGCCGCGAGAGTTGCAAAGGGTTGCAATCAGGTGGCCGATTCCCGGCGGCGAGAGGGCGCGCACCGCAAGGATGGGGGTGCACTCCCGTCGGCGGGCACGCCGGCACCACCCCCGTCGGCCGCGCCGGCGGCACGAGTCCCGGGAGCCTCCCGTGCAGACCACGCAGCCCCGGCCGGACGGCCCGGCCCGCCCGGTCATCGACGCGTCCTGGCGCCGGGCGCGGCGCGGCGGCCTCGATCCGCGCCAGGACCTGGAGGGCGCCCCGCTGGAGGCGGAGGCGCTGGAGTGGCGCAGGCGCGCCTCGCGGATGCGGGAGGTGTTGCCGGTGCTGGGGCGCGGCCTGGCCCCCGCCGTGTCCGAGACGGCGGGGCAGGTCATGGTCGTGACGGACGCCGAGGGCCGTGTCCTGTGGCGTTCCGGCAGCCACCGGGCACTGCGGCTCGCGCAGGGCATCCACCTCGCGGAGGGCACCGCGTGGGCGGAGGAGGCGACCGGGACCAACGCGATCGGCACGGCGCTCGCGACGGGCTGTGCCGTCCAGGTGCACGCCCGCGAGCACTACGTGCGGCGCCTGCACCGCTGGACCTGCGCCGCCTCCCCCGTGCACGATCCGCGCGACGGCGAGCTGCTGGGGGTGGTCGACCTGAGCGGCCCCCGGTCGACCTTCCACCCGGCGGCGCTCGCGCTGGTGGACTCGGTGGCCCGGCTCGCGGAGTCCACGCTGCGGGTCCACCACCTGGAGGCCGTCGAGCGGCTGCGTTCGGTCGCGGCACCCGTCCTGTGGTCGGTGGGCGGCCGGGCGGTCGCGGTCGACCCGGACGGCTGGGTGGCCGGGGTCACCGGGCTCGCCCCGTGCGACCGGCTCCAGCTGCCCGGCTCGCTGACCGCGGGGGCGGCGCCGGACCGCGTCCAGGTGCCCTCGCTGGGCCTGTGCGCGGTCGAACCACTCCCGGGCGGCTGGCTGTTGCGGGCCCTCGCGGAGGACGAGCTGGTGGGCGGCGGGGAGCCGGGGCGGGTCGTCCTCGACCTGAGCGCGGCCCGTCGCGCGACCGTGACGGTGTCGGGGTCCGCGGGTTCCTGGACCCGGGACCTCAGCCCGCGCCACGCCGAACTGCTGTACGCGCTCGCGGTGCGCCGGGAGGGCCGCTCGGCGGCGCAGCTCGCGGTGGACCTGTTCGGCGACCCCAGCAGGACGGTGACGGTGCGCGCGGAGCTGTCCCGGGTGCGGCGGACCCTGCGCGGGGTGCTCGACCACCGGCCGTACCGCTTCCGGGAGAGCTACGAGGTGGAGGTGGTCGCCCCGCGCGATCCGGCGGCCCTGCTGCCGCACTCGGTGGCCCCGCTGGTGCGGCGGGCGCGCGGGGAGGAACCGGGGGCGGAGTGAGGGCGGCCGGACCGGCGTGGTTCGCTGGCGTCATGAGCAGCGTCACCGTGACCACGTGGTCCCTTGAGCAGACCTCCCCGGGCCAACTGCGCTCGACCGGGGGCGCCCCCGACACGGTCCGGGTGGCCAGAGCGGAGGTCCTCTCCCCCGAGTTCAGCCGTTTCCTCTACACGGCGGTGGGGCAGGACGTGACCTGGACCGACCGGCTGTCGTGGACCCACCGAGAGTGGCGGGAGCTGCTGGAGCGGCCGGGCACGGAGACCTGGGTGGCGTACGACCGGGGAACACCCGCCGGCTACGCGGAACTGGCCGGGCAGGACGAAGGCGCCGTGGAGATCGTCTACTTCGGGCTGCTCCCGGCCTTCCGGGGGCGCGGGATCGGCGGCCACCTCCTGTCGTACGCGACCGCGCGCGCGTGGGACCTCGCGCTGCGCCATCCCGGGCGCGAGGCGACCAGGCGGGTGTGGCTGCACACGTGCAGCAAGGACGGTCCGCACGCCCTGGAGAACTACCGGCGCCGGGGCTTCACGGTCTTCGGCACCCACACCGAGGAGGAGCCGGCGCTCCCCACCCCGGGCCCCTGGCCGGGCGCGGCGCTCTGAGCACGGCGGGGCGGGGACACGGGGGCGGGAACCGGCGGGCGAGGCCGCGCGAGCGGGCCGCGCGAGCGGGGTGGGGCAGAGGCGGGCGGACGGGCGCGGACGAGCAGGCGGGTACGGACGGGCGGGCGCGGACGGGCGCCGCTGGGCGGCATACCCGCGGCCGGCACCCGCAGCCTCCGCGCCCCCGCTCCCCGAACGCCCGGCTCCGTCGACGCCCCTTCCCCTCCCGCCGCCGCATCCGCATCCGCATCCGTACCAACCCGCTCAGTCGCTCCCGCCCCACCTCCCCCATCCAGTCGTCTCGGCATACGGGACGCGTTCGTCCACATTCCGGATAATGGTGGACTGGCCCGAGACCCTCGTGCCACGCTTCCGTCATGTCTTCAGCTGGAATCGCCTTGGTGAGTCGACGGCACGTCGATCTCGGCCGCATGTCCAGCGCCATCTGTCGGGCGCGCTGACGGTCCCGGTTCCGCCGCGAGAACCGCCCACCGCCCCGCCTCCTCCCGCCGCTTCCCGAGCCGCCTCTCCCCGTCATCGCCTGCGCAGCGCCGCGCACGCGTGCCCGTACGCGCAAGGCCGGAGCCGCCCGCCTGCCGTCTCGAAGGACGTATCGCCATGGCCGACGCCCCCACGCCCCCCGCAGCCGCACCTCGACGCAAGACCGGCCGTCATCGCGGCGAAGGACAGTGGGCCGTAGGACACTTCACCCCGCTCAACGGCAACGAACAGTTCAAGAAGGACGACGACGGTCTCAACGTACGGACACGTATTGAGACGATCTACTCCAAGGCGGGCTTCGACTCGATCGACCCGAACGACCTGCGCGGCCGGATGCGCTGGTGGGGGCTCTACACGCAGCGCCGGCCCGGCATCGACGGCGGCAAGACGGCCGTGCTGGAGCCGGAGGAGCTGGACGACAAGTACTTCATGCTCCGGGTGCGGATCGACGGCGGACGGCTGACGACCGAGCAGCTGCGGGTGATCGGCGAGGTGTCGCAGGAGTTCGCGCGCGGCACCGCGGACCTGACGGACCGGCAGAACATCCAGTACCACTGGATCAGGATCGAGGACGTCCCGGAGATCTGGCGGCGGCTGGAGGCCGTGGGCCTCTCCACGACCGAGGCGTGCGGGGACACTCCGCGCGTCGTGCTCGGCTCCCCGGTCGCGGGCATCGCCGAGGACGAGATCATCGACGGCACCCCGGCGATCGAGGAGATCCACCGCCGGGTCGTCGGCAACCCGGAGTTCTCGAACCTGCCGCGCAAGTTCAAGACGGCGGTCTCGGGCTCCCCGCTGCTGGACGTGGCGCACGAGATCAACGACGTCGCCTTCGTCGGTGTCGAACACCCCGAGCACGGACCGGGTTTCGACCTGTGGGTGGGCGGCGGCCTGTCGACCAACCCGAAGATCGGCGTACGGCTGGGCGCCTGGGTGCCGCTGGAGGAGGTCGGGGACGTGCACGTGGGCGTGCTGTCGATCTTCCGCGACTACGGCTACCGGCGGCTGCGCACCCGGGCCCGGCTGAAGTTCCTGGTCGCCGACTGGGGCGCGGAGAAGTTCCGGCGGGTGCTGGAGGAGGAGTACCTGCACCGCGCGCTGGTGGACGGCCCGGCCCCGGCGGAGCCGGTGGAGCGCTGGCGCGACCACGTCGGGGTGCACCGCCAGAAGGACGGCCTGTTCTACGTGGGCTTCGCCCCGCGCGTGGGCCGGGTCGACGGCACCGTCCTCACCAAGATCGCCGAACTGGCGGCGGAGCACGGCTCGGGGCGGCTGCGCACCACCGTCGAGCAGAAGATGCTGGTGCTGGACATCGCCGAGGACCGGGTCGACTCGCTCGTGGCGGGCCTGGAGGCGCTGGACCTCGTCGTCCACCCCTCGCCCTTCCGGCGCGGCACGATGGCCTGCACGGGGATCGAGTATTGCAAGATCGCGATCGTCGAGACGAAGGCGCGCGGCGCCTCGCTCGTCGACGAACTGGAGCGCAGGCTGCCGGACTTCGACGAGCCGGTCACCATCAACCTCAACGGCTGCCCGAACGCCTGCGCCCGCATCCAGGTCGCCGACATCGGCCTCAAGGGCCAGCTCGTCGTGGACGAGGAGGGCCGGCAGGTCGAGGGCTTCCAGGTCCACCTGGGCGGCGCGCTCGGTCTCCAGGCCGGCTTCGGCCGCAAGGTCCGCGGGCTGAAGGTCACCTCGGAGCAACTGCCGGACTACGTCGAGCGCGTACTGCGCCGCTTCCAGGCGGACCGCGAGGACGGCGAACGCTTCGCGACCTGGGCCGCCCGCGCGGACGCGGAGGCGCTGTCGTGACCCGGACCACCCCCTACCGGAAAAGGGCCGCCTCGTGAGCGAGCGTGCGGCGCCCTTCTACTGCCCTTACTGCGGGGACGAGGACCTGCGGCCCGGCGAGCAGGGGCACGGCTGCTGGGAATGCGCGGCCTGCAATCGCGCCTTCCAACTGAAGTTCCTCGGGCTGCTCGCCCGGGGACTTCAGCGCCACGACGGCGAAGGGGATCAGCTCTCATGACCACCATCACCCCGATATCCGCGACCACGACACCCCTCCAACTGGCCGCGCTCGCCGAGCGGGCGGGCCGCGAACTGGAGGAGGCCCCGGCCCTGGAGATCCTCCAGTGGGCGGCCGGCACCTTCGGCGGCCGTTTCTGCGTGACCTCCTCGATGGAGGACGCCGTGGTCGCGCACCTCGCCGCACGCGCCATGCCCGGCGTGGACGTGGTGTTCCTCGACACCGGCTACCACTTCCCGGAGACCATCGGCACACGCGACGCGGTCGCCGCCGTGATGGACGTGCGGGTCATCACGCTCACCCCGCGCCAGTCGGTCGCCGAGCAGGACGCCGAGTACGGCCCGAAGCTGCACGACCGCGACCCGGACCGGTGCTGCGCCCTGCGCAAGGTCGCACCGCTTCAGGAGGGTCTCGCGGGCTACGCGGCCTGGGCCACGGGCCTGCGCCGCGACGAGTCGCCGACCCGCGCGAACACCCCGGTCGTGGGCTGGGACGAGAAGCGGCAGAAGGTCAAGGTGTCGCCCATCGCCCGCTGGACACAGCGGGACGTGGACGCGTACGTCGCCGAACACGGCGTGCTCACCAACCCGTTGCTCATGGACGGTTACGGCTCGGTGGGCTGCGCCCCGTGCACCCGGCGGCTGCTGGAGGGCGAGGACGCCCGCGCCGGCCGCTGGTCGGGCAGCGCGAAGACCGAGTGCGGTCTGCACGGCTGATGACGAGGAACATCCCGCCCCGTGCGTTCTCGGGGCCGAGCGAGGAGAACGACGTGACCGGAGCCACCGTCTGGCTCACGGGTCTGCCGAGCGCCGGCAAGACCACCATCGCCCACGAACTCGCGGGCCGGCTGCGCGCCGAGGGGCGCCGGGTGGAGGTCCTGGACGGCGACGAGATCCGCACCTTCCTCTCGGCGGGCCTCGGCTTCGGCCGCGCCGACCGCGACACCAACGTGCAGCGCATCGGCTTCGTCGCCGAACTGCTGGCCTCGAACGGCGTGTTGACGCTGGTGCCGGTCATCGCCCCGTACGCGGACAGCCGGGAGGCGGTGCGCAAACGCCACCAGGCCGAGGGCACCGGCTACGTCGAGGTGCACGTCGCCACCCCGGTGGAGGTGTGCGCGGTACGCGATGTGAAGGGCCTGTACGCGAAGCAGGCGGCGGGCGAACTGTCCGGACTGACCGGCGTGGACGACCCCTACGAGGAGCCCGCCTCGCCCGATCTGCGCGTCGAGGCGCAGGGGCAGACACCGGCCGAGTCCGCCGCGGCGCTCTACGCGCTGCTCAAGGAGAGGGGTCTCGTATGACCACGGCAACCGCGACACAGGGCGGTACCGACAGCCCCTTCGCGCTCAGCCACCTGGACGCGCTGGAGTCGGAGGCGGTGCACATCTTCCGCGAGGTGGCGGGGGAGTTCGAGCGGCCGGTGATCCTGTTCTCCGGCGGCAAGGACTCGATCGTCATGCTGCACCTCGCGCTCAAGGCGTTCGCCCCCGCGCCGGTGCCCTTCTCGCTGCTGCACGTCGACACCGGGCACAACTTCCCCGAGGTGCTGGAGTACCGGGACCGCACCGTGGCCGCGCACGGGCTGCGGCTGCACGTCGCCTCGGTGCAGGACTACATCGACGACGGGCGGCTGCGCGAGCGGCCCGACGGCACCCGTAACCCGCTCCAGACGGTGCCGCTGACCGAGGCGATCCAGCAGAACCGTTTCGACGCGGTGTTCGGCGGCGGGCGGCGCGACGAGGAGAAGGCCCGCGCCAAGGAGCGGGTGTTCTCGCTGCGCGACGAGTTCTCCCAGTGGGACCCGCGCCGCCAGCGCCCCGAGCTGTGGCAGCTCTACAACGGGCGCCACGCCCCCGGCGAGCACGTGCGGGTGTTCCCGCTGTCGAACTGGACCGAGCTGGACGTGTGGCAGTACATCGCCCGCGAGCACATCGAACTGCCCGCGATCTACTTCGCGCACGAGCGCGAGGTGTTCTCCCGCGGCGGGATGTGGCTGACCGCCGGGGACTGGGGCGGGCCCGCACGGACCGAGCCGGTCGAGCGGCGCCTCGTGCGCTACCGCACCGTCGGCGACATGTCCTGCACCGGCGCCGTCGACTCCCAGGCGCGGACGCTTGAGGCCGTGATCACGGAGATCGCCGCCTCCCGGCTGACCGAGCGCGGCGCGACCCGGGCCGACGACAAGATGTCCGAGGCCGCCATGGAGGACCGCAAGCGCGAGGGGTACTTCTAACATGACCAGCAGCACCGCACCGGCCTCCGCCGCCGAGGCCCTCGACGCGAGCGCCACGACCCTGCTGCGCTTCGCGACGGCCGGCTCCGTGGACGACGGGAAGTCGACGCTCGTCGGCCGGCTCCTGCACGACTCGAAGTCGGTCCTGACCGACCAGCTGGAGGCCGTGGAGCGCGTCTCGCTCGGGCGCGGGCAGTCCACCCCGGACCTCGCGCTGCTCACCGACGGGCTGCGCGCCGAGCGCGAGCAGGGCATCACGATCGACGTGGCCTACCGCTACTTCGCCACCCCGCGACGCAGGTTCATCCTGGCGGACACCCCGGGGCACGTGCAGTACACGCGGAACATGGTGACGGGCGCCTCGACCGCGGAACTCGCCGTGGTCCTCGTCGACGCGCGCAACGGCGTCGTGGAGCAGACCCGCCGGCACGCGGCGGTCGCGGCGCTGCTGCGGGTCCCGCACGTCGTGCTCGCCGTCAACAAGATGGACCTCGTGGACTACGCCGAGCCGGTGTTCGCCGCGATCGCCGAGGAGTTCACGGCGTACGCCAAGCGGCTGGGCGTCCCCGAGGTGACGGCGATCCCGATCTCGGCGCTCGCCGGGGACAACGTCGTGGAGCCCTCGGCGCGGATGGACTGGTACGGCGGGCCGACCGTGCTCGAACACCTGGAGACGGTCCCGGTCAGCCACGACCTGACCGGCTGCCCGGGGCGTTTCCCGGTGCAGTACGTCATCCGGCCGCAGACCGCCGAGCACCCCGACTACCGGGGGTACGCCGGTCAGGTGGCCTCCGGGGCGCTGCGGGTGGGCCAGCGGGTCACCGTACTGCCCTCGGGGCGGACCTCGACGATCAGCGGGATCGACGCGCTGGGCCACGTGGTGGACATCGCGTGGGCCCCGCAGTCGGTGACGGTCCGCCTCGCCGACGACCTGGACGTCTCGCGCGGCGACCTGATCGCCCCGGCCAAGGACGCCCCGCCGGTCACGCAGGACGTGACGGCGACGGTGTGCCATGTCGCGGACCGGCCGCTGACCGTGGGCCACCGGGTCCTGCTCAAGCACACGACGCGCACCGTCAAGGCGATCGTCAAGGAGATCCCGTCCCGTCTCACGCTGGACGACCTCTCGCAGCACCCCTCGCCCGGCCGGCTCACCGCCAACGACATCGGCCGGGTCGTGGTGCGCACCGCCGAACCCCTCGCGCTGGACGCGTACGCCGACTCACGGCGCACCGGTTCCTTCCTGCTGATCGACCCGGCGGACGGGACGACGCTGGCGGCGGGCATGGCCGGGGAGTCCTTCGCCGAGCCCACCGCCGAGGCCGCCACCCCCGAGGACGAGGGATGGGACTTCTGATGACCACCGCACCGGTGTCCCGGCGACCGGGCTGGGCCGCACTGCCGGCCGCCCGGGACATGTACGCCGGTTTCGCCAAGGAGGGCGGCCGGGTCGGCAGCGGCGCGCTGGGCGCCGGGACCGGGGGTGTCGCGCGATGTGTGTGACCCACGGCCCACGCCGTTCCGTGCCCCGCCGGCCGCTCGCGCGGCGCCGCCCGTTCCGTCCGTACCACTCGATCCGCCGAAGACCAGCCGACCTCCCCGGCACCTCCTGAACCCTCCCCCTCCCGGGGGAGTCGCGAGGTCCGGGCCAACGAGAGGACCCCCTCCCGTGCCTGCCATCCGCCTGCGCCGCACGCTCGCCGCAGCCGCCGCTCTGCCCCTGCTCGCCGTCGCCCTGACGGCCTGCGGATACGGTTCCGACTCCGACGACGGCGACGACTCCGGCTCCAAGGCGCCCGCCGCGGCCGGTGCGAAGAAGCTCTCCGCCGACAGCGTGAAGCTCGGCTACTTCCCGAACCTCACGCACGCGACCGCGCTGGTCGGCATCGAGAAGGGGCTGTTCCAGAAGGAGTTGGGCGGCACCTCCATCAAGCCGTCGACGTTCAACGCGGGACCCTCCGAGATCGAGGCGCTCAACTCCGGCTCGATCGACATCGGTTTCATCGGCCCCTCCCCGTCGATCAACGGCTACGCCGCCTCGCAGGGCAAGAGCCTGCGCATCATCGGGGGTTCGGCCTCCGGTGGCGTCAAGCTCGTGGTGAACCCGAAGAAGATCAAGAAGCTCGACGACCTCAAGGGCAAGCGGATCGCGACCCCGCAGCTCGGCAACACGCAGGACGTGGCCTTCCTCAACTGGATAGCCCAGAAGGGCTGGAAGGTCGACGCGCAGAGCGGCAAGGGCGACGTCTCGGTGGTGCGCTCCGACAACAAGGTGACGCCCGACGCCTACAAGTCCGGTTCCATCGACGGGGCCTGGGTGCCGGAGCCGACCGCCTCGAAGCTCGTGTCCGAGGGCGCGAAGGAGCTGCTGGACGAGCGGGACCTGTGGCCGGACAAGAAGTTCGTGATCACCAACATCATCGTGTCGCAGAAGTTCCTGAAGGCCCACCCGGACGTCGTCGAGGCGGTGCTGCGCGGTTCGGTCAAGACGAACGCGTGGATCAACGCCAACAGTGACGAGGCCAAGGAGGCCGCGAACCAGGCGCTGGAGAAGCTGAGCGGCAAGCCGCTGCCCGCCGAGCAGCTCGACCCGGCGTGGAAGTCCATCGAGATCCTGGACGACCCGCTGGCCGCGACGCTGGAGAGCGAGGCCGACCACGCGGTGAAGGCCGGACTGCTCAAGAAGCCCGACCTCGCCGGGATCTACGACCTGCGCCCGCTCAACAAGGTGCTGAAGGCCGAGGGCGAGCCGGCGGTGGACGACGCCGGTCTCGGCGTGAAGTAACCGCGCCCTTCCCCGGCAGAGCAGTTCGCCGACCACTCCCCCAGCCCAGAGCCCCCAGGAGGTGACGGACCTGTGGCGACCACCTTCGCCAAGGCCGAGGACGACAGTGCCCGGACGGAACACGCGGCCCGTATCGCGCACGTGTCGAAGTCCTTCCCGACCCCCGCCGGGCGCCAACTCGTGCTGGACGACATCACGCTGGATGTCGCGCCCGGTGAGTTCGTGACCCTCCTGGGGGCCTCGGGCTGCGGGAAGTCGACGCTGCTCAACCTCGTCGCGGGCCTGGACCAGCCCTCGGCGGGCACCATCGGGACCCCGGGCGGCCGGCCCGCCCTCATGTTCCAGGAACACGCCCTGTTCCCGTGGCTGACGGCCGGCAAGAACATCGAACTCGCGTTGAGACTGCGGGGGGTGCCGCGTCCCGAACGCCGTCCGCGCGCCGAGGAGCTGCTGTCCACGGTGCGGCTCCAGGACGCGTACGGGAAGCGGGTGCACGAGCTGTCGGGCGGGATGCGGCAGCGGGTGGCGCTGGCCCGCGCCCTCGCCCAGGACAGCCAACTGCTGCTGATGGACGAGCCGTTCGCCGCCCTGGACGCGATCACCCGGGATGTGCTGCACGACGAACTGACCCGGGTGTGGCGCGAGACGAACCTGTCGGTGCTGTTCGTGACGCACAACGTGCGCGAGGCGGTCCGGCTGGCCGAGCGCGTCGTCCTGCTGTCCTCCCGGCCGGGCCGGGTGGCGCACGAGTGGACGGTCGACATCCCGCAGCCGCGCCGTATCGAGGACACGGCCGTCGCCGAGTTGTCCGTCGAGATCACCGAGCAACTGCGTGGGGAGATCCGCCGCCATGGCCAGCACTGAGATCAAGGACGCCGAGCGGGCGAGGGAGTCCGAGGAGGCGGGCGACCTCGCGGGGCTCGACGCGCTGGAGACGGTGCAGTCCAGCCGCCGCACCACGGTGCGCGACACCCTCGTCCACAAGGTGCTGCCGCCCGTGGTGTCGGTCCTCCTGGTCCTGGCCGTGTGGCAGGTCCTGGTGTGGGCACAGGTCACCGACTCCTACAAACTGCCCTCCCCCTCGGCGGTGTGGGACGAGGTGGCCACCGCCTGGAGTGAGGGGACGCTGCTCGGCTACATCTGGACCAGCGTCTCGCGCGGCCTGCTCGGCTTCGCGCTGGCCCTGGTGATCGGCACCCCGCTCGGGCTGCTCGTGTCGCGGGTGCGGTTCGTGCGCGCGGCGATCGGGCCGATCCTCTCCGGGCTCCAGTCGCTGCCCTCGGTGGCCTGGGTGCCGCCGGCCGTGCTGTGGCTGGGCCTGAAGCCCTCGATGATGTTCGCGGTGATCCTGCTGGGCGCGGTGCCCTCGATCGCGAACGGGCTGGTCGCGGGCGTCGATCAGGTGCCGCCGCTCTACCTGCGGGCAGGGCGGACGCTGGGCGCGACGGGGCTGCGCGGTACGTGGCACATCGTGATGCCGGCCGCGCTGCCGGGATACATCGCGGGCCTCAAGCAGGGCTGGGCCTTCTCCTGGCGTTCGCTGATGGCGGCTGAGATCATCGCCTCCTCGCCCGACCTCGGGATCGGCCTCGGCCAGCTCCTGGAGAACGGCCGCACCAACAGCAGCATGTCCATGGTCTTCCTCGCGATCCTCCTGATCCTGATCGTGGGTATCGCCATCGACCTGCTCATCTTCAGCCCGCTGGAGCGGCACGTGCTGCGTTCGCGCGGGCTCCTCGTCAGGAACTGAGCCGCCCATGAGCATCCGCCCCGCCCCGTACCGCCGGCCCGCCCTGCTCGTCGTCGCCCACGGAAGCCGCGATCCACGCCACTGTGCGACGGTGCGCGCGCTGGTGCGGCGGGTGAGGCGGCTGCGGCCCGGTGTGCGCGTGGCCACCGCCTTCCTCGACTTCGACACCCCGTCGGTGCCGCAGGCCCTTCAGCGGCTCGCGGCGCAGGGCGTGGACGAGGTCGTGGCCCTGCCCCTGCTGCTGACCCGCGCCTTCCACGCCAAGGCGGACATCCCGGCCGTCCTGGAGGAGTCGCGCCGTCTTCTGCCCTCGCTCCGGGTGCGCCAGGCGGAGGTACTGGGGCCCTCGCCGCTGCTGACGGCGGCCCTGGAACGCCGCCTGGCCGAGGCCGGGGCGCTGCCCGGGGAGCGCTCCGTGACGGGCGTCGTCCTGGCCTCGGCGGGCTCCTCGGACCCGGAGGCCATCGCGGTGATCGCGGACGTCGCGCGGCAGTGGCGGCACACCGGCTGGCGCGCCGTGCGGACCGCGTTCGCCTCCGCCTCGCTGCCGCGCACCGAGGACGCGGTACGGGAACTGCGCGCGGCCGGCTGCGCGCGTGTCGCGGTCGCCCCCTACGTCGTGGCCCCGGGCTTCCTCCCGGACCGCATCGCGCGCGGGGCCCGTGAGGCGGGCGCCGACGTCCTGGCGGGGGTGCTCGGACCGGCGCCGGAACTGGCCGCGCTGCTCGTACGGCGCTACGAGAAGGCGGCCCACGAGGTGCCGAACCGGCCCCAGCCGGCTCTCGCCGGGGCTTGATCCCGCCCTGACCTCAGTCGAACACAGGTACTACGCTTTCGCGAATGACGCCTGAACTGCGCACGGAACGCCTGCTGCTGTCCCCCTACAGCCGCGCCGACGAGGCCGACTTCGTGGCACTGTTCCAGACGGCGACCGTGGGGCGCTGGTTCGGCGACGGCATGCGGACCGAGCAGGAGGACCGCGCGGTCTTCGCCCGCATCTTCGCCCTCGTGTACGCCGAGGAGCGCTTCCCGGTGTGGGCGGTGCGCCGCGAGGGCCGCTACGTCGGCCACGCCGAGATCAAGCCGTCCCCCGAACCCTGGCTGGACGGCCACGAGATCGTCTACGGCCTCGACCCGGCCCACCAGCGCCGGGGCCTGGGCACCGAGGTGGCACAGGCCCTGACGGCGTACGGCCACCAGAACCTGCGCCTGCCCGAGGTGCACGCCACGGTGGACGCCGAGAACGCGGCCTCCCTGGCCCTCCTCAAACGCCTCGGCTACGTCCACGTCCGCGACATCACGGAGGAGGACGGGCGCGTCACGTGCCTGCTGACGTCGAGGGCGGCGGACACCCCTTAGGGACGGTCCGCCCGCGCCCCCGCCTCGGTCCCGGCGCGGAACGCCCGCCGTGCCCGGCCCGGCTGTTCAGCGCGCCCGCTCGATCCGCTCCCGTACCTCCCGGGCGCTCAGCGCCCCGGGCTGCCTGCCGGTGCGGGCGCTGTCGTTGGCGAGGGCGGCCAGGGTCGCGTTGACGGGCGTGGGGACGCCGTGCAGCCGCCCGAGGAGGACGATCTCGCCGTTGAGGTAGTCCGCCTCGATGGTGCCGGTGCCCCGGACGAGGCTCTGCCAGGAGGAGCCGCCGCCGCGCGGGGCGCCGGGCAGGGCACGCTGTTCGACGCGGTCCCCGCGCACCGCGCGCATCTCGTCCTCGGAGGCGAAGTCGAGTCCGGCGGCGGTGAGGACCCGGGCGCCCTCCTCGCGGGCGGCGTCCAGCAGGGCGAGCTGGTCCTCGTCGGAGAACGGGCCGGTCACGGCCTCCAGGGCGTTGGCGAGGTTGCCGAGCAGCTTCGCGTACTTCCAGCGCATCACGTCCCCGGGCAGCGGCGCGTCGAAGTGGGCCTCCCCGAGGTCGGCGGCGATGGCCTCCTGGGCCGGGTCCTTGCCGCCGGCCGGGTAGGTGCCCAGGTGCAGGATGCCGGTGAGCGGGGCGCCGCCCGCCGAGACGAGGCCGGGCTCCAGGTAGGTGGAGGGCAGCCATACGCACACACCGAGGACCCGCCGGAAGCGGCGCAGCGCCATCCGTTCGTTCTCCACGCCGTTCTGCGCGCACAGCAGCGGCAGCCGCTCCCCCGCGGTGGAGCCGCCGGCCACCGGCCGGTGCGCCCAGTCCTCCAGGGCCGCGGTGGTGTCCTGCGTCTTGACGGCGAGAACCAGGACGTCGTCGGCGCGCAGTTCACCGAGCGCGCCGGGTCCGTCCACCGCGGTCAGCCGGTGCGTGTGGTCGCCGTCCGGCGTGACGAGCCGCAGCCCCCGTTCGCGCAGGGCGGTGAGGTGGGCGCCGCGGGCGACGAGCACGACCTCCCGGCCCGCCTGGGCCAGCCGGCCGCCGATCGTGCCGCCGACGGCACCTGCTCCGATGATGATGTAGCGCATGGCCAGAGCCTGTCACGCGGCGGGTTCCCGCACCAGGGGGTTCTGCCGGGCTGGTCAGCGGGGTGGCGGGGGCCGGGCGAGGTCTTCTGCGGGCGCGGCGTTTTCCGTACGGTGTGGCCTTCGGTCCCTTCTTCGATCAAGGTGGCTCACGATGGCCCTGTTCGACTTGCCGCTCGACCAGTTGCGCGCGTACGGCGGTTCCGCCGTGGAACCGGAGGACTTCGACCGGTTCTGGGCACGCACGCTCGACGAGGCGCGGGCGTATCCGCTGGACGCCGTCTTCACGCCGGTGGACACCGGGCTGCGCACCGTGGAGGTGCACGACGTGACCTTCGCGGGTTTCGGCGGGCACCCGGTCAAGGGCTGGTTCGTGGTCCCGGCCGGGGCGAGTCAGCCGCTGCCGCTCGTGGTCGAGTTCGTCGGCTACGGCGGTGGGCGCGGGCTCGCGCACACGCATCTGCTCCTCGCCTCGGCGGGTTTCGCGCACTTCGTGATGGACACCCGGGGCCAGGGCGCGGGCTGGGGCGGCGGCGACACCCCCGACCCGGTCGGCAGCGGCCCCTCCTTCCCCGGCTTCATGACGCGTGGGGTGGAGGACCCCGACGCGTACTACTACCGGCGGGTGTTCACGGACGCGGTACGCGCCGTGGAGGCGGCCCGCTCGCATCCGCTCGCGGACGCCGCGCGGACGGCGGCCGTCGGAGTCAGCCAGGGCGGCGGCATCACGCTCGCGGTCGGCGGGCTCGTCCCCGACCTCGTGGCCCTCGCCGCCGACGTGCCGTTCCTGTGCGACTTCCCGCGCGCGACGACGCTCACCGACCGCAGGCCGTACCGCGAGATCGGCGACTACCTGAAGGTCTTCCGGGACCGCGCCGAGCAGGTACGGCGCACCCTGAACTACTTCGACGGGGTGCACTTCGCGGCGCGCGGCCGGGCACCCGCGCTGTTCTCGGCGGCGCTGGAGGACCAGACCTGCCCGCCCTCGACGGTCTTCGCCGCCTTCAACGCGTACGCGAACGAGCGGAAGGCCATCGAGGTGTACGAGTTCAACGACCACGAGGGCGGCGGCCACCAGCACGAGGCGGCCCGGCTCGCGTGGCTGCGTGCGCGGTTGGAGGGCTGAGGGCACCGGGCCCGGCCCGCGCTCAGTCGGTCCGCGCGCTCTCCTCGGCCATGGCCGGCAGCTTGAGCAGGGTGTTCCAGGTGCGGGTGGTGCCGGCCAGGACGCGGGTCGGCCCAGGGCGGCCGCGTCGATCCCCGCGGAACGCTCCTCGCTCACCGGCCCGTCGTAGCAGGTGACATGCAGCCGGGAGCCCTCGAAGGAGCCCGGCGGATACGGGTTGGCCTCGACGACGGCGCGCGGGTACGGCGCGGTGCGCGCCAGCACCGGGACGGTGGGGCCGCAGCGGTCGGCGAGGGCGCTGGACAGCTCCTCGGCGACCGCCATCGGCACCTTGTTGCGCGGGCCGAGGTTGGTGCCGCGCGGGAGCGCCACGTACGTCGTCATGCGCCCACGACAGGACCGCCCCCCGCCGGGCCGGCGCGGGCGGGAGGCGCCGGTTCTCAGGAGGCGCGCGTCGACTCCGGCCGGCGGTCCTGCTCCACGGCGGGGCCGGTGGCCATCCCCTCCGCCCCGGCCGCGCGCGGGACGGGCAGCGGCAGGGAGGCGAGGGTACGGCCGAAGTCCCGGGTGGACAGCAGCAGTTTGTAGATGATGGCCAGCTCGAAGAGGAGCAGCAGCACTCCGGAGACGATCGTCGCGCCCCACACCACGTCGAGGAGCGGACCGACGACGAAGACGCCCATCTGGAACTCGATGCCGCTGATCAAGTGTGCCCGGATACGGCGGCGCAGGAGGAAGGAGCGCAGCCGCAGGTAGAGCGGGAAGCGCCGCCGGAACTCCTGCTGGAGATCGATGACCTGCTTCTTGCGCGCCGGCCGTGCGGAGTACCCGGCACCGGCGGCGAGGGCGGGGCCGGCCGCCGCGGGGTCCGCCGCCGCTACGGAGTCCGACGCCTCCCGCCTGCCGTACCGGCTCCCCGCGTCCCCCGCCTCGTCCGCGTCGTCTGCCTCGTACGCGTCGTCCGCCTCGTCCTGCGCGTCCTGCGGGCTCTGTGCGTCCTGCGCGCCGGTGCCGGTCGCCGCCTCGCCGGCCGGGGCGCCGTCCTCGGCCCGCGCCGCCTGCCGGAGGTCCTGTTCGATGTCGGCCTCGGGGTTCGCGCGGAGCATGTCCTCCATGAAAGCGACCTGTTCGCCGTTCTCCGCCCGGCGGGCGGCGCGGATGCGGGTCCTGATCTGTTTGCGCATCGTGAGCCGGGTCTTGAAGATCTCCAGCGCGTTGATGTAGCGCAGCCCGTCGCAGAAGACCACGACGGCGGCCAGCCAGATGTACCGCGTCTCACCGGTGCGGTGGTACTGCCCGGCCATCAGCGCGACCGCGCAGGCCGCGACCCGCACGCGGTCGAAGACGTAGTCGAGCCAGGCCCCGAAGACCGACCCCCGGCCGGTCAGCCGGGCGAGCTTCCCGTCCATGCAGTCCAGGACGAAGCTGAGGTGGTAGACCACGGCGCCGAGCGCGATCCACCGCCAGTCGCCCAGGGCGAAGCAGGCCGCCGCGCCGAGGCCGAGGACGAGGGCGGCCCAGGTGATCTGGTTGGGCGAGACCCGGGTGTGGCGCGCGGTGAACCGGACCAGGGGCGTCGCCACCGGGTCGACCAGCAGCACCGTCCACCACGCGTCACGCTTCTTCTGTGTGAGGCGCCGCACCTCCCGCAGGGGAGGAACGTCCTCGCGGCCAAGGGAACGAGGGTTCCCGGCCCCGGCCGGTTGCCCGGCCGGCCGTGCGGATTCCGCCACGAGACGCGCGGACCCACCGGCCGGTCGCGCGGATTCACCACTTCCCCTGGTGGATTCGCCCGGCCCGCGCGGTAATTCCTGCCGACTGCCCATCATTCCCCCTGTCGTGGTCCGGAGTTCACCTCACGGTAGGAATGCGTTCATCCGCACCGCAAGGCGTTCCCCGTACAACCTTCGGACCGGACAACCGGTCTTCTCGGCACCACGGTCTGTAGCGGCCGTGGGTTTTTTCGCCGCCGCGCATGATCCGGGGGTGGGCCGGCCGCTATTCGCCCGCGCGCGGCCCGAACGTTATTCGCCGGGCGTCTCTCGTTATTCGGCGGAGCGGTTGTAGTGCTGGAGATAGCCGGCGAACCGGGCCAGGTCGTCCGCGTCCCAGCCGGCCAGCCGTTCGCGGAACACGAGCCGGCGGGCGTCACTGACCTGCGCGAGCACGTCCGCCCCGTGCGGGGTCAGATGCAATACGTGCACGCGCGCGTCCACCGGGTCCACCCGCCTCTCGACGAGACCGGATTTCTCCAGGCCCGAGACCTGCCGGCTGATGGTCGACTTGTCGAGCATGTAATGCGTGGCGAGATCCGTCGCCCGGCAGCCCGGCTGGTATTCGAGATGACTGAGCAGCGTGAAGGAGACGAAGGACAATTCCGGGTGCATATGAGCCGCGAGCGCACGGGCGCGCCGGGCGAATGCCGTCATCTCGCGCTGGATGATCTCCAGCACCTCGTTCCTGTCCTGCGTCACGCGGTCCATCCTCTCACCCATTTGGTTGTACAGTACAACGTAACCCTGTGGTTGTATTTAGCAACCATCCCGCCTCGCCGCCCCGACCGGGCGGCCCGCACAGGAGTCCTTGATGAGTTCAGCCGGATCGCCGGTCGCCAAGGGGGCCTTCGACCTCGCCGCCGTGCGGCATGTCCTGCTCCATCTGCTGACCCCGATGCTCATGTGCCTCGGCATGGGCCTCGCCTACCTCGGCGCCTTCGTCACCCCGTCCCCGAACCACCTCCCGGTGGCGATCGTCGGCTCGGGACCGGAGGCGAAGGTCCTGGCCCAGACCGTGCACGACAAGGCCGCCGCCCGGGGCGAGTCGGTGGACGTCAGCACCGTCGCCGACCGCGCGCAGGCCGGGCACCGGCTCGCCGAGCAGGACCTCGCCGGGGCCTTCGTGCCCTCCCCGAAGGCGCCCGAGCTGCTGGTGGCGAGCGCCTCCTCGGATATGAGCGCGACCGCCGCGCAGAAGGTCTTCACCCCGGTCGCCACGGCCCAGGACAAGCCCCTCAAGGTCACCGACCTGGCACCGCCCGCGCACGGCGACCCGACGGGTCAGGGGGTGTTCTTCCTGCTCGTGGCGGTGAGCATCGGCTCCTACGCCTCCGTCGCGGTGCTCGGCGGGGCGGGCGCGGCGCTGCGCATGCGCGGCCGGGCGGCGCTCGTGGCCGGCACCTCGTTCGTGGTGAGCCTGATCGGCGCGGCCCTGGCCGGTCCCCTCTTCCATCTCGTCTCCCGGGGGCTGTGGGGGGTGTGGGGCATGGCCTGGCTCTACTCGGCGGGCATCCTGTTCCTCGGCGTGGGGCTGCACACCTTCCTCAAGCGGTGGACGACGCTCACCATGATGGTCCTGTTCGTCATGCTGAACTTCACCAGCTCGGGCGGGCTGTTCCGTCCCGAGCTGCTGAACGGCTTCTTCGGCGCCCTGCACTCCTTCTGGAACGGCGCGGGCTTCGTCGAGGGGGTCCGCGGCCTCGTCTACTTCGACCACCACGGCCTGGGCGGGCACCTCGTGACCCTGACCGGATGGCTCGTGGCCGGTCTGCTCGCGACGGGCGTGGCCGCCGTGTGGGAGCGCAGGCAGCGAACGCTCAGCCCCCGGCGGGAGGAGCCGGCCGCCCCGGGCGCCGCGTACGAGGAGCGCGAGGAGGAGATGGAGGAGTCGGTCGGGGTGTGAGCCCCGCGGGCGGGCGGTACGCCGGGAGTCCCGGCGCACCGCCCGCCCTCCTTCCCGTCCCCGGCCCGCGCAGTGGGAGACTGGCGCCCGGTACGACAGGCACGGAAGCGGGCACCGGAGCGGCCGGGCCCGGTTGTGGAGGCGGACGATGGACGAGTCGCGGGCACGAGAGGTACTGGCCTCGGCGGGTCTGCCCCCAAAGGCGGAACTGGTGGCGCTCGGCGAGAACGCCGTCTTCCGCGCCGACGAGCTGGTCGTCAAGGTGGGCCGCGCCCCCGAACTGCTGGAGCGGGCCCGGCTGTCCCTGCGCATCGCGGGCTGGCTGGAGGAGTCCGGCGTCCCCGCGGTGCGCGCCGCCCACCGCGAACCGCTGCTCGTCGAGGGCCACCCGGTGACGCTGTGGCACCGTCTTCCGCAGGCCAGCCGCCCGGCAGGGCCACAGGACCTGGCCGGTCTGCTGCGGCGGGTGCACGCCCTGCCCGCCCCCTCCTTCGCGCTGCCCCGGCGCGAACTGCTCGGCGGCGTGGAGCGCTGGCTGCGACTGGCCGGGGACGCGATCGACCCCGAGGACGCCGCCTTCCTGCGCGATCGCAGGGACGGCTTCGAACCGGCCGCGGCCGCGCTGACCCCGCATCTGCCGCCCGGCCCGATCCACGGCGACGCGCTGCCCCGCAACGTGCTCGTGGGCCCCGGCGGCGCGGTCCTCTCCGACCTGGAGACCTTCTCCTTCGACCTGCGCGAGCACGACCTCGTGGTGATGGACCTCTCCCGCGACCGCTACGGGCTGCCCGAGGAGACGTACGAGACCTTCGTGGCCTCCTACGGCTGGGACGTGCGCACCTGGGAGGGGCGCGCCGTACTGCGCGGGGCGCGGGAGACGGCGAGCTGCGCGTGGGTCGCCCAGCACGCCCCCAGCAGTCCGGCGGCGCTCCAGGAGTTCCGCCGCCGCGTCGCCTCGCTCAGGGACGGCGACACGTCGGTGCGCTGGCTGCCCTTCTGAGGCCCCGGGGCCGGGCGGGCGCGGCCGCACCGACCGGGCAAGGACCTTCCGCGCTCCGCCCGCGCGCTCCCCGCCTGCGGCGCCTGCGGCCGCGGTGCCCGGCCAGGTCGAGCACCGCGCAGGGCTTCAGGACGGAGCCGCGCAGGCCAGAAGGGCGTTGAGCGCGGTCGCGGCGTCGAGGAGGGCACGGGAGCGAGCCGCGAGGCCCGCCTCCCGGGCCCTCAGCGCGGCCCGCACCTCTTCCGGCCCGCGCCCGAGCCGCAGGGCCGGCATCAGGCCCCCGAGCGCGTCGACGCCGTACCCGGCGGCCCGCAACTGGTGCACTATGCGGGCGTCCCGGACCTGAGCCGGCGTGTACCGGCGCCGCGCCCGTGGGGGCAGCCGGTCGGGAACGACGAGCCCCGTCGCGTCCCAGTGCCGCAGGGTCGAGGGGCGCACCCCGAGCGCGACGGCGAGTTCGGAGACGCTCATCGCGTCGGAGGGGCGCACGTCCCCGGCCGGCTCGGCGGAGACCGCCTCGACGGCCTCCTCGGCGAGCCGTGACTGCGTGCGTTCCCTCTCCAGCCGGGCGTGTTCCGCGTCGAGAAGGGCGAGTACCTCCGAGACCGGGCACCGGTGCACGGCCCGGACCAGGCGTCTGGCCCCGGCCGGTCCCGTGGCGACCGCGAGGGCGCGGTACGCCTGGGCGGAACGCGGGTGCGCCTCTCCGTAGATCCGGTGGCCGGCCGCTGTACGGCCCGCCGGCGGCAGCACCCCGGCACGCTCCAGATCGCGCACCTGCTGGACGGAGTACCCGGCGCCCCTGGCCACATCGACGGTGCGCGGAACCGATGACTTGAGAGTGGGCACCCGCCGCTCCTGTGTCCTCCGGGTCGAAGCCTCCACAAGCACCTTGATGAAACGCTTGAGGACATGAGCCCTCAGGACATGACCGTCGAAGAGATCGTCGACTTCGTGCAGGACCTCCACGGTGTCCTGACCGTCAGACCCGCGCCCGGCGACGGTTCACCGGCGATCGGCTGGGGGGACGTGTTCTTCTTCTACGCGCCCGACGGCGTCGTACCGCAGGCCTCCCAGCCGTTCGCGACCGTCGTGACGAAGGACTACCCGGGCGACGAGAGCTCGCGGCTGGACCGCCCGGACGCGTTCCGCGTCAGTGTCGCGGCCCCCAGGGAAGACTTCCTCGCGTGGACCGGCCACACGCCCCGCGACCGGTCCGGCGAGAACCACGACCGGTCCGGCGAGAACCGCGAGCCGGGCGCCTTCGACACCGTGACGGCGCACCCCGTCTACGCCTCGGCCGGCTGGCTCGCGGTGGTGAACCCGGGCCCGCGCACCGCCACGGCGACCCGCACCCTGCTCCTCGACGCCTGGCGCGCCGCGCGGGCACGCCACGAGCGGCGTACGGGGTCGGGGGCGAGGCCGTGACCCCTCGTGCCGCGGTGTGAAAGGCCGTCACCCGGCCGTTCGCGGAGGCGTGGGCGGCCGTCCGCTGCGGCTCGCCCCCCGCCCACCGGGGTGAGGACGGTTCCGAAGGCCCGTCTGCGGCAGCGGCTTTGACCTGCCAGTCGAACCGCGCGCTGATCCGCGTCGCCGGCAGCTTCAGCCCGGCCACCCCACCGGAGTCCGCCGTGGCCTCGGTACCCTTCGCGAGGCCGTGGGCGCTTCCGCCACAGGCGGCGGCCCAGGACCGCCCCTCCACCTCGTCCTTCAGCCGCTCAGTCGCTCCACTCCCTCAGTCAGCCGCCCCGCGCGGCCTCGGGACGACGGGCCAGGCCCGCTCGACGACCGCCGCCGGGTCAGCGGTGCGGCGCAGGTACGCCTGGAGGGAGGCCGACTGTTCGGCGGCGGCGCGCACCTGGAGTTCGTGGAGTTCGGTGAGGGGCAGCGCGCCGACCGGGGTGTGCTTCTCGGCGATCCTGCGGACGACGCGGGCGGCGGCGACCGCGTCGGCGCGCGCGTCGTGGGCGTCGTCGAGCGGGACGCCGTAGTGCGCGCACAGCGCCTGGAGGGCGCGGCGGCCCTTGCGGTACTTGTCGACGTGCTTGTCGATGACGAGGGGGTCGACCACCGGGGCGGGCGCACCGCCGAGCCGTTCACCGAGGGAGGCCAGTCCGTGGCGTACGCACTCACGGTCGAGGAGGGAGAGGTCGTAGCGGGCGTTCATCACGACGAGCGGGCCGCCCGCGCGCAGGACACCCGCGACGGTCTCGGCGATCTCCTCGACCGCCGCGGCGGCCGGGGCGCCGTGCGCGCGGGCGTGGGCGGTCGAGACGCCGTGGATCGCCGTGGCCTCCGCCGGTATCGCCACGCCCGGATCGAGCAGCCAGGTGCGTTCGCTCGCGACGGCTCCGTGTGCGTCGATCCCGATCACCGCCGCCGTGACGATGCGGTCGGTCTCGATGTCGGTGCCCGTGGTCTCCAGGTCGAAGCCGGTCAGCAGCTTCTGGTACCAGCCCATGGCGGCCCCCTCGTGTCGTGGTGCGTCCCCCGTGCGGTCCGTCGCCTCGTGATGCCCCACCTTCGCACGCGGCTCTGACAACGGGCCGGAGCGGGGGCGCGGGGCCGGGGGCAGCGGCCCCGGTCAGGAGACGGGGCGCGCGTCCGCCCAGGTCGCGTCGAACTCCTCGCGGTAGGTCTCGAACAGCCCGGGGTCCTCCGGTGCCGGCCCGCCCGCGTCGCCCTTGACGAGGCGTCGGCCGCCGCGCAGGACGAGCACCGGGGCCTCCATGCCACGTGCCCGGCGCAGATAGGGCTGGACGACGGCGACGCCGTTCGCGGTGTCGCCGTCGACGAGGTAGGCGTTGAAGCGGGGCGTCTCGTCGAAGACCTGTATCTCGAAGGCCCCGGGGTCGCGCAGCCGCGCCCGCACGCGGCGCATGTGCAGGATGTTCATCTCGACGGAGCGGCTCAGTTCACCCCTTTTGAGGCCCAGTTCCCGTTCGCGTCGTTTGACGGAGCTGCTCGCGGGGTTGAGGAAGAGCAGCCGGGTGCGGCAGCCGCCCTCGGCCAGGCGGACGAGACGGCGCCCGGAGAAGTTCTGCACGAGCAGGTTGAGGCCGATGCCGATGGCGTCGAGCCGCCGGGCCCCGCCGAACAGGTCCTCGGCGGGCAGTTGCCGCAGCAGCCGCACCCGGTCGGTGTGGACCCCGACGACGTCGGCGTACTGGTCGCCCACCAGATTCTCGACCGCGTCCACCGGCAGCCGCCGTGAGGAGGGGCCCCCGGAGCCGGAGGACAGGATCTCCAGGAGGCGGGCGGAGGCGCGTTCGGCCTGGGCGAGGACGGTCGGGTTCAGGGCCCGGTTGCGGGAGACGACGTTGCGGGCGACCTCCAGTTCGTCGAGGACCAGCTCGACGTCGCGCCGGTCCTCGAAGTAGGGCTCGAAGCAGGGCCAGTGCTGCACCATCAGCTCCCGCAGCTGCGGGAGGGTGAGGAAGCTGAGCACGTTGTCGTCGGCGGGGTCGAGGAGGTAGCCCTTGCGGCGGCTGACCTCGCGCACGGCGACGGCCCGCTGCACCCACTCCTGACCGGCCGGGCCGGCCGCCGCGATCACCCAGTCCTCACCGTGCACGGGGACGTAGACGGGCCGCAGGACGGCGGCGACGACGGCGCGCAGCCGCTGCTCGACGAGGTTGAGCCAGACGTAGGCGCGCCCGGCGCGCTGGGCGCGGGTGCGCACCTCGCGCCAGTCCTCGGGCCCCCACTCCAGCTCGGGACCGATCTGGGTGCCCGCGTCCATGGGCCGCGCGAGCGACACCGCGCCCGCCGGGGTGTCCCCGGAGCCTCCCTCGCCGCCCCCGTCACCAGATGGCAGCTCCAGCCCTCCCGACACCCGCGCACCGCCCCTTCCTCCGGCCCCTGGCGGGCCTGTCGTCCCCTGTTCAACGATCAAGGAAGGGTACTCCGGACGGCCGCGGGGCGCAGCCGGATGACCGAGGCTCGCGCGGGGTGAACGCCCGGTGGCCCTTACCCACGGAGGGGCGCCCCCGCTCACCGGATGGCCGTATTCCGCTTATTCGGCGGACGGAAGCTGCGTACAGAGGTGTGGTACCGGGGGGAGTGGGACAGAAGTCCTACGCGGTAGCCCCAATTTCGGGGAGACTCAGGCCGAAGTGGCCCCTTGTCCTCGGGCCGGAACTGGAAGAGTCGAGTACATGCAGCTCTGGCCTGGTGAGGCATATCCCCTCGGCGCCACATACGACGGCGCCGGTACGAACTTCGCGGTCTTCTCGGAGGCCGCCGACCGAATCGAACTGTGCCTGTTGCACGACGACGGCTCGGAGACCGCGGTCGAACTGCGGGAGTCCGACGCCTTCGTGCGGCACGCCTATCTGCCCGGGGTGATGCCCGGTCAGCGCTACGGCTTCCGGGTGCACGGGCCGTACGCCCCCGACCGGGGGCAGCGCTGCAATTCGGCCAAGCTCCTGCTCGATCCCTACGCCAAGGCGGTCAGTGGGCAGATCGACTGGGGCGAGGCGGTGTACGGATACCACTTCGGCTCGCCCGACAAGCGCAACGACATGGACTCCGCCCCGCACACGATGGCCTCGGTCGTGGTGAACCCCTACTTCGACTGGGGCGACGACCGGCCGCCGCGCACCGACTACCACCGCACGGTGCTGTACGAGGCGCACGTCAAGGGCCTGACGATGACGCACCCCGCGCTCCCGGACGAGCTGCGCGGTACGTACGCGGCGCTCGCCCATCCGGCGATCATCGAGCATCTGACGGAACTGGGCGTGACGGCGCTGGAGCTGATGCCGGTGCACCAGTTCGTCAACGACCACCGGCTGGTGGACGCGGGCCTGTCGAACTACTGGGGTTACAACACGATCGGCTTCTTCGCCCCGCACAACGCGTACGCCTCCTGGGGCGACCGGGGGCAGCAGGTGCTGGAGTTCAAGTCGGCGGTGCGGGCCCTGCACGAGGCGGGGATCGAGGTGATCCTCGACGTGGTCTACAACCACACGGCGGAGGGCAACCACCTGGGCCCGACGCTGTCCTTCCGGGGCCTGGACAACACCTCGTACTACCGGCTGACGGACGATCCCAAGTACTACATGGACACGACGGGCACCGGGAACTCGCTGCTCATGCGGTCCCCGCACGTGCTCCAGATGATCATGGACTCGCTGCGGTACTGGGTCGTGGACATGCATGTGGACGGTTTCCGCTTCGACCTCGCGGCGACGCTCGCGCGGCAGTTCCACGAGGTGGACCGGCTGTCGTCCTTCTTCGACCTCGTGCAGCAGGACCCGGTGGTCAGTCAGGTCAAGCTGATCGCGGAGCCCTGGGACGTGGGCGAGGGCGGCTATCAGGTGGGCAACTTCCCGCCGATGTGGACCGAGTGGAACGGTAAGTACCGGGACACGGTGCGCGACCTGTGGCGCGGGGAGCAGCGGACCATCGCGGAGTTCGCGGGCCGGCTGACGGGCTCCTCGGACCTCTACCAGGACGACGGGCGGCGTCCGCTGGCCTCGATCAACTTCGTCACCTGCCACGACGGCTTCACGATGCACGACCTCGTGTCGTACAACGACAAGCACAACACGGCCAACGGCGAGGACAACCGGGACGGCGAGAGCCACAACCGGTCCTGGAACTGCGGGGCCGAGGGCGAGACGGACGACCCGGACATCCTGGAGCTGCGGGCGCGGCAGATGCGCAACCTCATGGCGACGCTCATGCTGTCGCAGGGGGTGCCGATGATCAGCCACGGCGACGAGTTCGCCCGCACCCAGAACGGCAACAACAACGCCTACTGCCAGGACAACGAACTGTCCTGGGTGCGCTGGCCGGAGCCGGGCGAGGAGGAGTCGACGCAGGCGGCCTTCACCCGGGCCATGGTGTGGCTGCGCCGCGACCACCCGGTGTTCCGGCGCCGCCGCTTCTTCCACGGCCGGCCCGTCGAGGGCACCCACGACGAGCTGTCGGACATCGCGTGGTTCACCCCCGAGGGCGCCGAGATGGCCCAGCAGGACTGGGACGGGGCGCAGGCCAGCGCGATGACCGTGTTCCTCAACGGCAACGCGATCTCGGAGCCGGGGCCGCGCGGGGAGCGCATCCAGGACGACTCGTTCCTGCTGATGTTCAACGCCTCGCCCGAGCCCCTGGAGTTCCTGGTGCCGGTCAACCACGGCAAGCAGTGGCAGGTCGTCGTGGACACCGCGCGCCCGGACGCGGTACCGCCGGGCACCGGGCGCAAGGTGGCGGCGGGCGAGCGGATCACCCTGACGGACCGCAGCCTGACCGTGCTCCAGCGCCCCGCCTGAGTCCGCCCGTCCAGTCCCCCCGTACGCCCGGTGGTGGCGTACGGGGCCGGACGGTGCCCTTTCGCCGTGCCGTTCGCGCGCGGCGGCGATCAGCCGTGACACAAAGGCCCGGAAAGGGGTACGCAGGTGTCCATGACGTCCGAATCGGGTTCTTCCCCCGCCGCCCCCGGGGCGGTCTTCGCACCGCCCACCGCGACCTACCGTCTGCAGTTGCGGCCCGAGTTCCCCTTCGCCGCCGCCGAGTCCGTGGTGCCCCACGTGGCCTCGCTCGGCGCCTCCCACCTGCACCTGTCCCCGGTGCTTGAGTCGGTGCCCGGCTCACAGCACGGGTACGACGTGAGCGACCACACCCGGGTACGGGAGGAACTGGGCGGGCGGGACGGGCTGCTGGCCCTGGCCCGGACCGCCCGGGAGCACGGGCTGGGGCTGATCGTGGACCTCGTGCCCAACCACATGGCGGCCGTGCCCCGGCACAACCGGGCGCTGTGGCACGTCCTGAAGGAGGGACCCTCCTCCCCGTACGCGCGCTGGTTCGACATCGACTGGGACGGGGCGGGCGGCCGGGTGCTGCTGCCGGTGCTCGGCGGACGGCTCGGGGACGTCCTGGACCAGTTGCGGGTCGAGGACGGACGGCTGCGCTACTACGAGCACTCCTTCCCGCTGCGCGAGGGCACCGAGGCGCTGCCGCTGGAGCAGCTCGTGGACGCCCAGTGGTACCGGCTGGGCTGGTGGCGGCTGGCCAGGACGGAGCTGAACTACCGGCGGTTCTTCACGATCTCCGAGCTGATCGGGGTGCGCGTGGAGGACCCCGAGGTGTTCGCCGCGACGCACGCGGTGGTCCTCGACCTGATGGCGCGCGGCGCGGTGCAGGGACTGCGCATCGACCATCCGGACGGTCTCGCCGACCCGGGCGGCTACCTGCGCACCCTGGGTGAGCGGGCCGCCGCGGCGGCGCCCGCGGGGCACTGGACGGTGGTCGAGAAGATCCTCGCCGACGGGGAGGCCCTTCCGGAGGGCTGGCCGGTGTCGGGCACCACGGGCTACGACGCGCTGCGCCACATCGACGGGCTGTTCGCCGACCCGGCCGGCTACGGGGAACTGCTCGGCCAGTACCGCCGGTACGCGGCCCCGCCCGCCGACCGGGGCGGGGACTGGCCGGCGACGGTGCGCCGGGCCGCGTACAAGGTGGTGACGAGGGAACTGGCCGCCGAGGTCGAGGCGCTGGTGCGGATCGCCGGCCGGATCGCGGCCGGGGACCTGTCGGTGCGCGACCACGCGCCGTGGGCTCTGCGCACGGCGCTGCGCGAACTGCTGGTGCGGGTACCGGTGTACCGCCCCTACCCGGCACGGGACGCGGGCGCCGCACCGGAGGACGTGGTGTCGGCGCAGTCCGCGCAGGAGGCGTCGGCCGCGTTCCCGGGCGCGCAGGAGGCGGAGACCGTCGCCCTGGTCCGCGACCTGGCGCTCGGCCGGCGCGGCGACGGCCCCGAGCACGAGGCGTTCCGGGCGCGGTTCGCGCAGACCGCCTCGGCGCTGCGCGCCAAGTCCGTGGAGGACCTGGCCTTCTACCGGTACACGCCGCTGCTGTCCGCGGCCGAGGTGGGCGGGGACCCGGGGGCGCCCGCGCTGTCCCCGGACGTGTTCCACGCGTACTGCGGGCGGCTCCAGCGGGACTGGCCGCTGACCGGCACGGTGCTCTCGACGCACGACACGAAGCGCAGCGCCGACGTGCGGGCCGCGACCGCCGTGCTCACCGAACGGCCCCAGCGCTGGGCGGACTTCCTCGCCTCGGTCACCGAACGCACCTCGGCCGGTCCGGACCCGGCGCCCGATCCGCACTTCGCGTGGGCGGCCTGGCAGCTCGCGGTCGGCTTCGGCGTCCCGGACCCGGAGCGGCTGGGCGGGGCGCTGCTCAAGCACGTACGGGAGGCGGGGCTGCGCACGAGCTGGACGGAGCAGGACGCGGCGTACGAGGAGGCGGTGACGCGGTTCGTGGCGGCCGGCCCCTGCGGGGCGGCGGCCGGTGAGGTCGCCGAGCTGCGCGCCGAACTCGCCCCGTACGTGCGGGCGAACGTCCTCGGGGCGGCCCTGCTGCACCTGACGATGCCGGGCGTCCCGGACGTCTACCAGGGCACGGAGGCCGAGGTGCGCGCCCTCGTGGACCCGGACAACCGGCGCGAGGTGCCCGATCTCAGCGGCGTCCTGCGGGAGGTGGACAGGAGCGGCGCGCCCCGGGACCTGTCGCAGGAGAAGGTGGCGCTGACGGCGGCGGCCCTGCGGCTGCGCGCGGCGCGCCCCGACTGCTTCGGCGAGGAGGCGAGCTACGAGCCGCTGCCCGCGACGGGCCCGGCGGCCGCGCACTGCGTGGCCTTCGCGCGCTCGGCCCACGCGCTGACGGCAGTCACCCGGTTGTCGGCCCGCCTCGCCGACGCGGGCGGCTGGCGGGACACCGAACTCCCGCTGCCGCCCGGTCGCTGGCGGGACGCGCTGTGGGGGGATAAACGGGTCTTCAGCGGCTCGGTGCGGCTCGCGGAGCTGTTCGCGGGGCGGCCGGTGGGGCTGCTGGTGCGGGAGGGATGAGGCGGGCGGGGGGCGGCCGCTCGCGGCCCGCCGCTCACGCGGCGCGGGCGGGCGGGGCCCGCCGCCCCTCCCACCGGCCCGCCGCCGCCTCCGACCGTCCCGCCGCCGCCTCCTGCCGAACCATTGACGAGTGCACGTCACATCCCTATGGTCTGAATGGTCTGGTCCATTGGTGACCGCGACGGCGTTCCCGCTCGTGGGAGCGTGCGGACACGCACGGCCCGGCTGCCTCTCCCCCACATCCGGCCTCCCGGAAGGTCCCCCATGCGCAGACGTACTTTCCTCACCGCGACGACGGCCGCGGTCCTCGCGGCCCCGGCTCTGAGCGCCGTCCCCGCCTCGGCCGCCGATCCCTCGAAGGCCCCGGGCGGGAACTTCGACCTGTCGGTGTGGCAGCTCCAGGAGCCGGTGGGCTCCCCGGGCTCGCCGCAGACCATCTCGTCCTCGCGGCTCCAGGGGGCGAACGGCTACCAGGACGACTTCTTCTACACCGACACCCGCGACGGGGCGATGACGTTCTGGGCTCCGGAGAAGGGCGTGACGACGCCGAACTCCAACTACGCCCGGTCCGAGCTGCGGGAGATGAACCGCAACGGGAGCGCGGCCGACTGGTCGCTCCAGGGCAGCCACCGGCTCGCGGCGACCCTGCGCGTGGTGTCCGTGACGAAGAACGTGTGTGTCGGCCAGATCCACCTCGGCTCGGGCGGCTCCTCCACGAAGCCGCTGGTCGAGCTGTACTACCGGTCGAACGGCGACATCGTGGTGGGCACGGAGAACTCCCCGGCCGGCGGGCAGACCACCCACACCGTGGGGCAGGTGCCGGTCGGCAAGACATGGACGTACGCCATCGCCGTGTCGGGCGGGAACACCCTCGACATCACGGTGAACGGGAGCACCACCCACTACGCCATCCCGTCCTCGTTCAACCCGTACCGGCAGTACTTCAAGGCGGGGTCGTACAACCAGTCCTCGTCCGACAGCACGACCAAGGGCGCGCGCGTGGCCTTCTACGGCCTCACCGTCTCGCACAGCTGAACCGCGCGCGGACCCGTCCGCCGGTGAGCCCGCCCGCCCGCGGGCCCGCCCGCCGGCCCCCCGCCCCCCCGGGCGGCGCCCCCGGGGGGGGGGGGCGGGCCCGCCCGGGGGCGGGGGGGGGCGGGGGCGCCCGGCGCCCCCGCGCCCCCCCCCCCGGGGGCCCCCCCCCGCCGGCCCCCCCCCCCGGGGCGGCCGGGGGGGGGGGGCCGGGGGGGCCCCGCGGGGGGCCGGGGGCGTCCAGGGGCGACTCCGCTCCCCCGCCCCTGGCCCGGTCCTCGTCCTCGTGGCCGGGGGCCGGGTGGTCGACCACGCCCGCGGTCCGGCGGCCGCGACCTCGCAGCGGCTCGCGGGCCACCTCCGCGACGCCCTCGGGACGGGCGGATACCGTCCCAGGCCGGCCGCTGCCGGTATCCAGGGACCGGGGCCCGAGCCGTCTCTCCGTCGGCACGTGCGGCAGACGCCCGGGGCCGGCGGCTCGCGGCTCAGGTCTCCCGTGCCCCCTCCAGCAGGTCCGCGATGCGGGCGGTGGCGGCCAGGACCAGGGGGATCGCGCGGTCCGCGAGGTCCTGACGGTGGGTGATGACGTTGACGGCGGCGGGCTGCTCGCCTGCCGGGACGCGGACGGGCGCGGCGACGCCGATCGTGCCGGGCACGACCTCCTCGTGGGTCGTGACGTGCCCGCGTACGCGCGCCTCGGCGACGCGCCCCGGCTCGCCGGGGAGGGGCGGCCCCGCCGACAGCAGCGCGAGGCCCGCCGCGCCCCGCTCCAGCGGGTCGCGGTTGCCGACTCCGTACGAGAAGCGGGGGCCGGGGCCGGGCGGTTCGACCACGGCGACCGCGAGGGCGTGTTCCCCGTCGGGCACCACGAGGCAGGCGGTGGCGCCGAGTTCGACGGCCAGTTCGCGCAGCACCGGCTGGGCGACGTCGAGGAGGGGGGGCCTGGCCTCCTGCGCGAGCGTGAAGAAGGCGACGCCCACGCGGTAGCGGCCACCTGGGACGCGTGAGGCGAAGCGGGTGCGAGTGAGCGTGGTGAGCAGCCGGTAGGCGATCGAGCGGTGCACCCCGAGCCGGGCGGCGACCTGCGAGGCCGTCAGCCCCTCGCGCGACTCGGCCAGCATCCGCAGCACCCCGAGGCCGCGCTCCAGAGTCTGGGAGCCGTCGGCCCTGCGCGGCGCGGCGCCCTGAGGTGGCGTCCCGGGCGTCTCGGCCTCCCCGAAGGGCTCGGGCGCCTCGCGAGCCCCGGACCCCCCGGGCGCCTGGGGAACCCTGGACGCCTCGGACGCCGAGGACCCCTCGGGCGCCCGCGCACCGCGCGGGCCGGAACGCGGCATGGGCCGTCCACCTGTCTTCCCGCGGACCGCGCCGCGTCCTCTTGACTTTCGGCGCCGGGCGTCGCCAGAGTGTTGCAACTTTCATAACAGGCTGTCTCGTTATTCGCAACACACGGGCCGACGCCCGAGCCGTCCCGGTCCCGCGCCCCCACCCGGCCACCAGAAAGGAGTCCGGCCCCATGGCTCACTACCGCAGCCTCGGCAGCGTCCCGCCCAAGCGCCACACGCAGCACCGCGCCCCGGACGGTTCCCTGTACTACGAGGAGCTGATGGGTGAGGAGGGGTTCTCCTCCGACTCCTCGCTGCTGTACCACCGTTCGATCCCCTCGGCGGTCACCGACTCGACGGTGTGGGAGCTGCCGGACACGGCGACCGTCCCCAACCACCCCCTCCTGCCGCGCCACCTGAGGTTGCACGACCTGTTCCCCGGTGAGACGTGGCGCGCGGCCGACGTGGTCACGGGCCGCCGTCTCCTGCTCGGCAACGGCGACGTGCGCATCTCCTACGTGGTCGCCGGCTCGCCCTCCCCGCTGTACCGCGACGGGCTCGGGGACGAGTGCGCGTACGTCGAGTCGGGACAGGCCGTCGTGGAGACCGTGTTCGGCGCGCTGCCCGTCCGGGCCGGCGACTACGTGGTCCTGCCGCGCTCGACGACACACCGCTGGGTGCCGCGCGGCGAGGAGCCCCTGCGCGTGTACTGCGTCGAGGGCAACAGCCACATCGCGCCGCCGCGCCGCTACCTGTCCCGCTACGGGCAGTTGCTCGAACACGCCCCGTACTGCGAGCGGGACCTGCACGGCCCGGCCGAACCGCTCAGCGCCTCGGGCACGGACGTCGAGGTGCTGGTCAAGCACCGGGGGGCGGGCGGGCAGATCGTCGGCACCCGGTTCCTCCAGGCCCAGCACCCCTTCGACGTGGTGGGCTGGGACGGCTGCCTGTACCCGTACACCTTCAACATCGCGGACTTCGAGCCGATCACCGGCCGGGTGCACCAGCCGCCGCCCGTGCATCAGGTGTTCGAGGGCGAGAACTTCGTCATCTGCAACTTCGTTCCGCGCAAGGTGGATTACCACCCGCTGTCCATCCCCGTGCCGTACTACCACTCGAACGTGGACAGCGACGAGGTGATGTTCTACTGCGGCGGGAACTACGAGGCGCGCAGGGGCTCGGGCATCGGCCAGGGCTCGGTCTCGCTGCATCCGGGCGGGCACAGCCACGGCCCCCAGCCCGGGGCGTACGAGCGGTCCGTCGGCGTCGACTTCTTCGACGAACTCGCCGTCATGGTCGACACGTTCCGCCCGCTGGAGCTCGGCGAGGGGGCGCGGGCGTGCGACGACGGAGCGTACGCGTGGACCTGGGCCGGGCGGGGGCCGCGCGCGTGACGACGGACAGCGCGCCGGGCGAGCGGGTCCGGCTGCTGGTGCGGGAACTGGTGGACGACGCGGGGTTGTTCCCGCCGACCACGCTGCCGATGGCCGAGGCCGTGGAGCGGTACCGCGCGGACGCGCAGGCGGGCCTCCCGATGCTCTCGCACCGCTTCCTGTGCCCGGCGAGCCGGGTGGCGGAACTGCTCGGCCTGCTGCGCTCCGGGGACCGCTTCGCGCTCGGGCTGATCGCGGACCGGGGCGCGGAGGGGCTCGCGCGGGACGTGTCGGCCCTCGCCGCCGATCCCCGGGTCCGCCTCGCCCACCTCGAACTCCCGCTCGCCGCCTTCCTGTCGGAGCGGGACGGCGGTGACACGCAGGCGGCGCTCGGCCGGGCGCTCACCGCGCTGGCCGAGGTCCCCTCCGGCGTACCGGCGTACGTGGAGCCGGCGGTGCGCGCGGCCTCACGGCCCCTGCTCACGGCGCTGACCGCGCGCGCCGAGCCCGGCACGCGGCCGCTCGGCGCGAAACTGCGGTGCGGGGGTGTGCGCGCCGGACTGTTCCCCACGCCCGGCGAGGTCGCGGACTTCGTCCTGGACTGCGTGGCCTCGGGCGTGCCGTTCAAGGCGACGGCCGGTCTGCACGAGGCTGTGCGGCACACCGACCCGGCGACCGGGTTCACCCACCACGGCTTCCTCAACCTGCTGCTCGCGACCGCCGAGGCGGTGTCCGGAGGCGGCCGGGAGAGCGTGCTGGCCGTCCTGCGGACCGAGGACGGCGGGGCGCTCGCCGCGCGCGCCCGCGCGCTGAGCACGCGGGAGGCGCGGGCCACCCGCGCGGTCCTCGTCTCGTACGGCTCGTGCAGCACCGCGCGACCCGTGCTCCAGGCCGAGGCCGTGCTCCGGCCCGGCCCGGCGTCACCCGACACGACCGGTACCGGGGGCGGACCCCCCGGTACCGGGCTCAAGGAGGAGAACGTATGACCACGCGCACCTGGGTCGCCGTGCCCGAGGGCTCCCCGTTCCCCGTGCAGAACCTGCCGTACGGGGTGTTCACGCCGCGGGGCGGGACGGCGAGGGTGGGCGTCGCGATCGGCGCGCAGGTCCTCGACCTCGCGGCGGCCCTCGGCGACGACACCTTCGCGCGGGGCTCGCTCAACGCCTTCCTCGGTCAGGGCCGGGAGCGCTGGCGTTCGGTGCGGGCGGCGGTCACCGCGCTGCTCACCGACGAGGCGCACCGCGAGCGCGTCGGCCCGGCGCTGCACCCGCTCGCCGAGGTCGTGCTCGGCATGCCCTTCGAGGTGGCGGACTACGTGGACTTCTACTCCTCGGAGCACCACGCCGTGAACGTCGGTCAGTTGTTCCGTCCCGGCTCGGACCCGCTGACCCCGCAGTGGAAGCACCTGCCGATCGGCTACCACGGGCGGGCCGGGACGGTCGTCCCCTCGGGCACGCCCGTCGTCCGGCCCAACGGGCAGCGCAGGCCGGCCGGGGCGGACGGCCTGCCGGGGTTCGGGCCCTCGGCGCGGCTTGACATCGAGGCGGAGGTCGGTTTCGTCGTCGGCACCGGTTCGGCGCTCGGCACCCCGGTGCGCCCGGACGACTTCGAGGACCACGTGTTCGGGGTGTGCCTGGTCAACGACTGGTCGGCGCGCGACATCCAGGCGTGGGAGTACGTACCGCTCGGCCCCTTCCTCGCCAAGTCCTTCGCGACCTCGGTGTCCCCGTGGATCGTCCCCTTGCAGGCGCTTGCGGAGGCGCGGGTACCGGCCCCCGAGCGCACGCACGAACTGCGCCCGTATCTGCGGGAGTCCCGGGACTGGGGCCTGGACCTGCGGCTGGAGGTCCGGCTCAACGGCCAGGTCGTCTCCCGGCCGCCCTTCGCCTCGATGTACTGGACGGCGGCCCAGCAGATGGCGCACATGACGGTCAACGGGGCCTCGTTGCGCACGGGGGACTTCTACGCCTCGGGCACGGTGAGCGGCCCGCGGCCGCGGGAGCGGGGGTCGCTCATGGAGCTGACGTGGGGCGGCCAGGACCCGCTGAAGCTCCCGGACGGCACGGTCCGCACCTTCCTGGAGGACGGCGACGAGGTCACCATCACGGCGAAGGCGCCGGGCGCGGAGGGCAGTGTGATCGGCTTCGGCGAGGTCACGGGCCGGATCGCGCCGGCGGTGCCGGTGGACTGACCGGCCGGCCGCCCGGCGCGCCGACGGGACGGGCGTGGGTGCGCACGAGGAGGCGGCGCGGTGCCCGGTGGGCGAGGCCGACGGGCCGGGGCCGGAAACCGGGGGCGACGTTCAGTCCGGGGAGGTGGGCCAGCAGGGGCGGCAGCCCGTGCCTGGCCTGGAGCAGACCGAGGCCGTCGGCGTCCGTGCCGGACGCGGGTGCGGGCCGGACGGGTGCGGCGTCGGGGCGGAACAGGTCGAAGCGGTCCGGGTCGGCGAAGCGGCGCGGATCGCGGCCGGCCGCGCCCAGCAGGCACAGTACGGTCGCCCCGGCCGGTATCTCGCCGCCCGGCAGCCGTACGGGGAGCGCGCCGGTCACGGTCAGCGGCAGGAGCGGGCTGGGTGGATCGCGGCGCCGCGACTCGGCCCACGCGGCGGGCAGCAGCCCCGGGTCCTCGCGTACGGCGAGGAGCTGCGCGGGGTGGTCGAGGAGCGCCGCGAGCAGCGAGGCGAGGCCGCGCGCGGTGTCCGCTCCGGCCGCGCGCAGCAGGGCGCCGAGCAGCACCGCCGGTTCGCGGTCCGCGAGGGGGCCGGCGCCGGTGAGCCGGGACAGCGGGGCCAAACCGGCGTGGCGCGCGGTCCTGCGCAGGTGCGGGCCGAGGTACTCGGCGAGCCCGTCGTGCCCGCGCGTCCCGCCACGGCACCAGCGCTGGAGGCGGGCGGTCTCGGCGGGCGGCAGCCCGAGCGCGCTCACGAGGGTCACGGCGGGCAGCCAGTCGCAGAACTCGGTGACGAGATCGGCCTCGGCGCGGCGCTCAAGCCGCCGGACGAGGACGTAGGCGGCGCGCGCGACGGCCTCGCCGAGACCGGAGAGGTCCCCGGCGCAGCGCAGGTTCCCGGCGGCCGCGCCGTGGCCCCGCGCCACGAGCCGGGGTTCGGCGAGCGCGGCGGCCACGTCCGCGTACCGCCCGGCCAGCCAGACGCCCCGGCCGGGCAGCGGCACGGGGCCGGGTGCGGTGCGCAGCAGCCGGTAGTACGGCAGCGGGTCACGGGCCAGGGCGAGGGCGAGCGGCACGGCACGCCGGACGCGGGCCGGTGCTGCCGCCCGGTTGTACGGGGCTGCCGCGCGGGGGCCTGTGCGCTCGCGGCCCCGGGGCCGGCACTCCTCGGGAAGGCACAGCATCGCGGCCTCCCTCCTCGCCCGCCGTCCGGGGTCCCAGTCGATCACCGGGGCCGGCGGCCCGCGCGGTGGCCGCGGCCGGACGGGTGAGCGCGCCGGACGGGTGAGCACCGGGGGCGGGGCGCTCGGGGCGGGGCGCTTGGGGCGGGTCGTCACTCTCCACCCCTCCCCGACTGTACCTACTAGTATGTACAGTTCCCTCGACGCATCACCGTTCTCACCGTTCTCACCGTTCTCACCGGGAGGTTCCGTGCCGCTTGTTCGCATCGATGCTCTGAGCTGTGACGTCCAGCGCCTGGAGGCGCTTGGACGAGCCGTCCACGAGGCGCTGGGCGAGACGATGGGGTTTCCGGATGACGACCGGTTCCAGATCCTGACCGGGCACGACGGGGAGCGCGGAACGCTGCGTCACGGCGACTATCTCGGCGTGCGGCGGGACGACGGCATCGTGTACGTGGCGATCACTTTGCGGGGCGGGCGGCCGGCCACGCAGAAGCGGGCGCTGTACCGGCGCATAGCCGAACTCGCCCTGGAGTACGCGGGTACGGAACCCCGCAACATGTTCGTCGTACTGACGGAGAACACCGACGCGGACTGGTCGCTGGGCAACGGGGAGGCACAGTACCTAGCCGGGAGCGACGATCGGGACGGCACTCGCCCGGCCACCGGCCGCCCGACGGGATGAGTGCTCGTCGCGGGTTGGGGCGGGACGGCTTACGGCCGGGGGCGAGAGGCGCGGTCGCGCACCCGCGCCCGACGGGGCTGCGGGGGGACCTCCACACCGGCGAGCACGGGATGTCGCCGCAGCGGCGGTCCGCCCTCGGCTGCACGGCGCCCCGGCGCTCCCGTCAGGTCGCCGCCAGCCGGTACGTCATGCGTCCGAAGGACACGTGGTCGCCGTCCCGGACGACGGCGGCTCCCACGACGCGGCGGCCGTTGACCGTCGTGCCGTTGGTCGAGCCGAGGTCCCGCAGGACCCAGACGCCGGACTGTTGGGTGAGTTCGGCGTGGACGCGGGACACCGTGTCGTGGCTCAGCCGCAGCCCGTTGGCGGGATCGCGGCCGATGCGCAGGGGGACACCCGGCAGCGCGGAGGGCAGCAGCAGCTTCGGCAGCCGCTCCGCCCACCACGCGCGCCGCAGCCCCTCGGCGAATCCGGAGACCGCGCCGACCGCGCCGAAGACGGCCCGCGAGACCCGCCCCGGGCTGTCCAGGTCGGCGGTGAGGGCGGCCAGTTCCTCCGCGTGCCGGGCGGCCAGCGCCAGGTCGAGGCGGCGCAGGAAGGTCTCCTGCGAGAGCCGGCCCTCGGCCACGCCCCGCTGGAGCACCGCGAGGGCCCGCTCACGGTCCGCCTCCGCGACCCGGGGGCGCGGCAGCGGGAGGGCGGGAAACTCGTAGGACGACGTCACACGGCCGATTGTCGGTCAGGCCCCGGCGTCCGCGCAAAGGAAACCGGTCGGGAACGGGCGGCTGTTGCGTTCTTGTGGCGAAGAGTGCGACGGCCCGCGGGCGGGGCAGGCCGGGCCCGACGCCGGACGGTGAGCCGGTGAGGGAGGGCGCGGCTGCCCCGGCGGGTTGCGCGGGGGGCGCCGCCCTGGATTGGCGCGCCGCTTGGGGGGACATCAGTACGGTGACCGGCAGCGCCCTTCGCCGGGACGGCCGGACGTCGCAGGCGCCCGTCCGGCTCGGCCGCCCGGTCCGTGGGTCGCGAGGGGCGACACGCACAGCCCGGCCGGGCTCGGTGAATCACCACCGAAAAGCGTGTCGCTGACGCACCATGGACAAGCGCTGTCACCGTCAGCGGCCGACCAGGAACCGAGGGGATGCGTCCGTGCAGTTCGCAGTGTGGGCACCAGACGCGGAGCAGGTCACGCTCCAGGTGGAGGACGAGTCGCGGCCGATGGCCCGCGATCCGGAGCGGCCGGGCTGGTGGGCGGCGCGGGCGGAGGCGCGGGACGGCACGCGCTACGGCTTCGCCGTCGACGGCGGCCCCGTCTTGCCCGATCCGCGCTCGCGGCGCCAGCCGGACGGGCCGGACGGGCTGAGCGCCGTCGTCGACCACGACCGCCACGCGTGGCCGGACGACTGGGCGGGGCGCGGACTGCCGGGGGCCGTGCTGTACGAGCTGCACGTGGGCACGTACACCCCCGAGGGCACCCTCGACGCGGCGGCGGCTCGCCTGGACCACCTCGCCGGCCTCGGCGTCACCCACGTCGAGCTGATGCCGGTGTGCCCGTTCCCGGGGCGCTGGGGCTGGGGATACGAGGGGGTGTCGCTGTGGGCCGTGCACGAACCGTACGGCGGGCCCGAGGCGTTGAAGCGGTTCGTGGAAGCGGCGCACGCACGCGGGCTCGGGGTGGTCCTGGACGTCGTGCACAACCACTTCGGTCCCTCGGGCAACTACCTCCCCGCCTTCGGCCCGTACCTGACGGACACGCACCACACGCCGTGGGGGGCGGCCGTGAACCTGGACGCCCCGGGCTCCGACGAGGTGCGCGCCTATCTGCTGGGCAGCGCGCTGGCCTGGCTGCGGGACTACCGGATCGACGGGCTGCGGCTGGACGCGGTGCACGCGCTGTGCGACGAGCGGGCGCTGACCTTCCTGGAGGAGCTCTCTGCGGCCGTCGACTCGCTCGCGGCGCAGACCGGCCGCCCCCTGTTCCTCGTCGCCGAGTCCGACCTCAACGACCCGCGCGTGGTGACCCCGCGAGCGGAGCACGGCCTCGGGGTGGACGCGCAGTGGAACGACGACTTCCACCACTCGCTGCACACGGCGCTCACCGGTGAGGCCCAGGGCTACTACGCGGACTTCGCGCGCGCCCCGCTGGCCGCGCTCGCGAGGACGCTCACCGGGGCGTACTTCCACGACGGTACGTACTCCTCCTTCCGGGGCCGCCACCACGGGCGCCCGGTGGACCGTACGCACACCTCGGCGCACCGTTTCCTCGGCTATGCGCAGACCCACGACCAGATCGGCAACCGCGCGCAGGGCGACCGTCTTTCGGCGACCCTGCCGCCGGGCCTGCTGGCCTGCGCGGCGGCCGTCGTCCTGACCGCGCCGTTCACCCCGATGCTGTTCATGGGCGAGGAGTGGGGCGCCGGGACGCCGTGGCAGTTCTTCACCGACCACACCGATCCCGGGCTGGCCGAGGCCGTACGGCAGGGCCGGCGGCGGGAGTTCGCGGCGCACGGCTGGGCCGCCGAGGACATCCCGGACCCGCAGGACCACGCGACGCGCGAGCGCTCCTGCCTGGACTGGTCGGAACCGGACCGCGAACCGCACGCCCGGCTCCTGGACTGGTACCGGACACTGATCGCCCTGCGTCAGTCCCGCCCCGATCTCCTCGCACCCGATCTGGCGGCGGTCAAGGTCGTGTTCGACGAGGAGCGACGCCTGCTCTCGGTGCGGCGCGGGGACGTGCGCCTCGCGGTGAACCTCGGCGAGGAGCCCGCCGAGATCCCGGTCGGTCCGGGCCCGGTGCGGGTGCTCGCCGCCTGGGAGAAGGTCCCGCAGCCGGACGGCGAGGGGACGGTGACGGTGCCGGGGCAGTCCTGCGCGGTACTGGTCGAGGAGGCGTGAACCGGGCCCGCCCGGCGCTCCGCTGAGCTACGGGGCCGGCCGGTGGAACGGCCGGCCCCGCACGCCCCGTGTGGTCAGCGCATGGCGCCGGACATATGGGCGGCCCACTCCCAGGGTGCGGCGGTCCCGCCCGGTTCGGAGTTGAAGTACTCCCAGCCGGCCACTCCCCCGAAGTCCGGGTACGTGGCGGACAGGGCGGAGACGGTGGACTCCAGGGTGTCGACCGGCACGTACCCGCTCCCGCAGTTGGCCGGGTTGGTGAGCGTTCCGGCGACCACCTTGGAGGCCGGGACCTTTCCGTGGCCGATGATGCCGTCGTATCCGCCCGTGTCGTTCAGCGAGCCCCAGCCGCAGTAGAACTGCACGTTGAACCAGCTGATGGAGTCGCCGCGTTCCTCGTAGAGCCGGTCGTAGCCGAACCCGGAGAGGTTCCCGCCACCGTTGAGCGCGGTGGCCACCGGGGCGAGGGTGACGGTGAACCCGGTACCGAAGTCGGCGCGCAGCCGGTCGATGAGCCGCTCGACGCCGCCGAGCGACATGGACTCCTCGACGTCGAGGTCGACGCCGTCGAGATGGTGGTCCGTGATGACCTGCTTCAGCTTCGGGTAGTACGTGTCGAAGTCGGTGTCGAGCCGCTGGAAGCTCCCGGCCGCCGCGCCGCCGACCATGCCGAGAACGCGGACGCCGCTGTCCTGTACGGCCGCGAGGTCGTCCCACATCCCGTCGAACCTGCCGTCGTCGGGCGGGGTGTCGTTGAGGGTGACCCCGCCGTCGTCGTTCAGGTGGATCGCGCCGACGATCACGTCGGTGACTCCCGTACCGCGATCGGTGAGTTCGCGCGGGGAGACGTACGTGCCGCCCGAGAACTGCGTCTGGTAGTAGACGACGACACGGTGGTCGTCGGGCGCTGCGGCGGCCGCCGGCGAGGACCCCGGGGCCGCGCCGGCGGCCGGGGCGGTGGCGCCGAGGACCACGAGTACGGACAACGTTGTCAGCAGACGGCGGCGGCGGACAGGGCGAGCGGGACGAATACGCATGGCTGCGTTGCTCCTTGGCGTGCGGACCGGTGGGGCGGTCCCCGTGGGGGCTTGCCATGAAAGCGCGCGGCTCACCCGACCGCAAGAGGCCGTGCACGGGTGTGCCGGGGGCGCCGGTCCAGGGCGCCGCGCGGGGTACGGAGCCAACCGTGCGGCTCGGGGCCGCCGGCGCGGAGGAGGGGGCGGGGCGGAGGAGGGGGACGGACGGGGCGGTGGCCCGCGCGGCCGGCCGCCGGCGCACCCGGGTACCCTCTTCCGGCCGCACGGGCCGCGGAGTCCGCGTGCCCTCGTTCGCCGGTCCGGACAACGCCTATGCCACGACGGCCAGTTCGCGGGAGGTCCGGTTCAGGCGCCGCCCGCCGTCCTCCGTCACGGTCACGATGTCCTCGATACGGACGCCGAAGCGGCCGGGCAGGTAGATGCCGGGCTCGACCGAGAAGCACATGCCGGGCACCAGTTCCCGGCTCTCCCCCTCGATCATGTACGGCGGTTCGTGCGTCGTGACGCCGATGCCGTGGCCGGTGCGGTGGATGAAGTACTCGCCGTACCCGGCCGTCTCGATGACCTGGCGGGCGGCGCGGTCGACGTCCTGGCACGCCGCGCCGGGACGGACCGCCGCGCAGCCGGCGCGCTGGGCGGCGAGGACCACGGCGTGCACGTCCCTGACCTCCTGAGAGGGCTCACCGACATGGACGGTGCGGGTGGTGTCGGAGCCGTAGCCGTGCTTGAGGCCGCCGAAGTCGAGGACGACCGTGTCGCCCTCCTGGATGGTCCGCTCCCCCGCCTCGTGGTGCGGGTTCGCCCCGTTGGGGCCCGATCCGACGACGGTGAAGTCGACCTGCGAGTGGCCGTGCCCGACGAGGAGGGCCGCGAGGTCGCGGGCCACCTCGGTCTCCTTGCGCCCGGCGAACCGTACGCTCTTGATCTCCTCGTACGTCGCGTCGGCCGCCTCCCCCGCCGCCGCGAGCCGGTCCAGTTCGGCCGCGTCCTTCACGGCGCGCAGCATCGGCAGCGCCTCGGTCAGCGCGACGTACCGCGTTCCCGGCAGCGTCCTCTGCAGGCCCAGCAGGTGCAGCGCCCACGCGTTGTCGCTGACCCCGTAGCGCCCGCCCTGGGCGAGCAGCGGGACGGCGAGCCCGTACGGGTCGACCCCGTCGCGCCACGCCTCGAAGGTGAGGACCGCGGCGCCGGGCGCCTTCTCCGCGTCGGGCGCCTCCAGGGCAGGAACGATCAGCACGGGCTTCCGGCCGGCCGCGAGCACCAAGAGGGTGGCCCGTTCCGTGGCCGCCGGCGGACGGTAGCCGGTGAGCCAGTCCATGTCGGGTCCGGGCGTGACGATCAGCCCGCCCAGTCCCGCGTCCCGCGCGTCCCCGGCCGCCCGCTCCATGCGGGACCGGTAGTCGTCCGAGGTGAAGGGGGTGGGTGTCGCCGCCATGGTCGGTCGCCTCCGCAGTGCGTTGTGTCGCGTGCGCGGCGGACCTGTGTGCGCGCGTCCGCCCGGTGCCCCGCCATCTTGCCGCGCGAGGGGGCCCGGCGCGAGAGGGAACCGCCGCGGACGGGCCCCCTCCCGCCGCGACGTGACGGGCGCACTCAGGAGCGGGACCGGTTCAGCCCCGTACCTTGTCGACGAACTCGCCGAGGCGGGAGAGGGTGCGGGCTATCTGCTCGTCGAGCGTCAGCGACTCCCGCGGACGGCCGCCGACCGCCTTCGACACCTTGATACGGCGCACGTACAGCGGGCAGTCGAGATCCGCGCACAGGTACACGCCCACGGAGTCCCCCTTCCGCCCGTCCGGCCCGGCCTTGCGGGCCGCCATCAGGGCCACGCCGCTACCGGGGTGGGTGGTCAGGCAGACCGAGCACATGCCCCGGTGCGCCGCGCCGTGGCGGGCGGTGGTGGCCCGCAGCGCGACACCCACGGGGCGGGCGCCCTCGGACCCGCCGGGCACGACGAGGTACCCGCGATCGGGGGCGGCCGGATCGCGCCAGCCGAGGAAGTCCAGGTCGCCCCAGCGCAGCTCCCCGAGACTCCGGGGCACGTGCAGCCGCGCGGCCTCGCCCTTGGTGCAGTTCACGAAGGACGTACGGATGCCGGATTCGGTCAGGGGTTCCATACCGTCGACGCTAACCGCTCCTATGGTGACAAGGCAAATACCTTCATCGTTTAGGTTCGGGGCGCGCAGCCGCGCGGGCCTCGTACCGGCAGGTGAGCGCGGCTCGCCCGGCCCGGCGGCCGGGCGAGCCGCGCTCAGCCGCCGGATTGCTGGCAGTGGGGGCAGAAGAAGGTGGTCCGGCCGCCGACCCGGGTCCGGCTCAGCGGGGTGCCGCAGCGCGGACAGCGCGGATCGGGCTCGGCGCGGTGGCCGGTCAGCCAGGAGTTCTCCGGGGGGACGTGACCGGCGTGGACCGAGGCTCTCAGGACGCTCCGCATGTCCCGGTAGAGGCGGTGGCGCCGTTCCTGGGTGAGGGCCGCCGCCGGCTCCTGGGGGCGGACCCGGGAGCGCCACAGGATCTCGTCGGCGAGCAGGTTGCCCAGTCCGGCCAGGACGCCCTGATCCGTGAGGACGGCCTTGACGGCCCCGCGCCGGTCCCCGAGCAGCGCGTCGAAGGCCTCGCGGGTCACCTCGGTGGCGTCCGGCCCCTGGGAGTCGAGGAGCCGGGCGACGCCGGAACGGTCCGCCAGCCACAGGCCCTTCAGCTTGCGCTGGTCCCGGTAGCGGAGCCGGCGTCCGCCCGCGAGAACGAACTCGACACGGTCGTGCGGGTGCGGGGCCTCGTCCCGGCCGCCGCACACGAGCCGCCCCGTCATCCCGAAGTGGAACAGCACGGTCGGACCGCCGGTGTGCGCGAGCAGCCATTTCCCGCGCCGTCCTGGCTCGGTGAAGCGGCGCCCTTCGAGCGCGTCGCCCAGGTGCCGTGCGTCGACGTCGTGCAGGACGCCGGGGTCGTGGACCTCGACCCGGGCGATGGTGCGGCCCCGGGCGCAGTCCGCGAGGACCGCACGGAACGCCTCCACGTCGGGCAGCTCGGGCATGTCCGGATCACCTGCCTCCTCACCCCCGCCGGGCTTCCAGGCTCGCACGCCGGGCCGGGTACGTCCTCTCGGCGGCGTCCGGCCGCCCGGCACCCGCCGTGGGGCTGTCCCGGTGACCCCGGCCGCCCGGCGGCGTGGCGGCGCCGCCCCCTGGGGCCCCCTTGCCAGTGTGGGAGCGGTCTCTGCCGACCGGACGCCACGGCCCACCGACGGCCCGAGGCGCCCGGTGACGCCGTGCCGGGAGCCGCACGGCGCGGGGGCACCGGGACATCCCCGCCGGAGACGGCTGGCGAGAACCGCCGGCCGGGCGCTTCGGCCGGCGACCTGGAAAACCGGGGACACAGAAAAGAGGAAACGGTGCAGATCGGCTACAAGCTGGCCTCCGAGTCGTTCGGGCCCAAGGAACTGATCCGGCAGGCGGTGCTCGCGGAGCAGGCCGGATTCGACTTCGTGGAGATGAGCGACCACTACCACCCGTGGCTCGACGTCCAGGGGCACTCGCCCTTCACCTGGACGGTGCTCGGGACGATCGCGGCGAAGACGGACCGTATCGGCCTGGCCACCGGGGTGACCTGTCCGACGGTCCGCTACCACCCGGCGATCATCGCCCAGGCCGCCGCGACCCTCGCGCTGGTCTCCGACGACCGTTTCACTCTCGGCGTGGGCGCGGGCGAACGCCTCAACGAGCACGTCACCGGCGAGGGCTTCCCCAACTCCGTGCCGGAGCGCCACGACCGGCTGCGGGAGGCCCTGGAGATCATCAGGCTGCTGTGGAGCGGCGGTTACCAGTCGTACCACGGCAGGTACCTGCGGCTGGACGACGCCAGGGTCTTCGACCTGCCGCGGCGCTCGCCGGTCATCGCGGTGGCCGCGAGCGGTCCCCTCTCGGCCCGTCTGGCCGCCGAACTCGGCGACGGCCTGTTCGCGACCGAGCCCAAGGGCGGGATGGTGGACACCTACCGCTCCGCGGGCGGCGACGGGCCGCGCTACGCCGAGGTCCCCATGGCGTGGGCGGCCGATGAGCACACCGCCGCGCGGGCGGCGCTGAAGACCTCGCGGTGGGCGGTCACCGGCTGGCAGGTGATGAGCGAACTGCCCAACCCGGCCAACTTCGAGGCCGCGACCGCCACCGTCCGCGAGGAGGACATCCTGTCCCAGTTCGCCTGCGGCAGTGATCCGGAGCGTTACGTCGAGGTCGCGCGGCCCTTCGTCGACGCCGGCTTCGACCATCTGGTGATGCAGAACGCGGGCCCCGACCCGGACGGGTTCATCGACTTCTACCGCCGGGAACTGGACCAGCGCATGCGCGGGCTCACGCCGTCGGCCTAGGGTGTGCTCGCACCTGCCCTCCCACGGAGGGGAGTTCGGCTCCCTGACCGCCGTCCGCCGGTCCGGGGTGGCGGTCAGCCGCTAGAGTCGAGCACCCGTACGAGGCGAGGGGACGCCCGGCGGGCTCATCGTGCGCGAGGGACCAGGAGCGTTCCGTGGGGCTGAGGTCGGGGCGACGTCCCGGGGTGGCGGACGCGCGGCGGGCGGCGGCGTGTTGCCGCGTCCGCCGTTCTCGTGGTGCCGGGCGTCCGGGGGCGGCCCGGTGAGCGGGGAGCGCGTCCCCTCCGCCGGGAGCGGTCACGGGCCGGTGCCGCTGCGGGTGAGCGTCGAGGAGCCCGGTCAGGGCGCCACCGGACGGCGGGTACGGCTCACCGCGCCGGGCGCCGCCGGGGTGGATCCTCCGCCCGCCGTGCTGGAGGAGGCCGGAACACTCCTCGGTCACCTCGTGGCACCTCCCGCCGTACCCCGGCGGGCCACCGCGGAGGCGGGCGCCCCCGTCTCCTTCTCCGTGGACCAATTCGCCGACGGGGGAATGCTGTTGTCCTGGGCGGCGCACGCGGGGCCGGTGCCGCGTCCGCTCGCCGTGTACCTGCCGCCGGGAGCGGGGCTGCCCGCCGGTCTGCCGCCCGTCGCCTTCCGGGACGCGGTCCGGCCGGTGCGCGGGGCGGCGGCGGAGGAGGGGCTGCGCGAAGCCCTGCTCGCGGCTCCGCCCGACGGGAGTCCCGACGCGGAGGCCCTGGCCGATTTCGCCGCCTCCCGCCGGCCCTGGCTCGCGGCCTTCCTCGCGCACGTGCGGTGGGTCCTCGTCGATCCCGGCGCACCCCGCCTGGTCGTCGTGGAACGCGACCCCGCACTCGTCGCCCGCTGGATCATGCTCGCGTGCGCCGTCCTGCCTCCGCGGCGGGCCCGGCGGCTCACGTTCACCACGTACAGCCCGTGTCCCGGGCGGGCGTCCCAGCGGATCGTGGGCACCGGGCCGCAGGAGGCGGGCGGCCCGGACCCGGTGGGAGAGGGCCGGTACGTGGTGCTGGACTGCACCTCGTCGCCCGTGCCCGCCCCGGGTACCGCGCACGCCGGCAGCACGGGCGCGGACGTGACGGGCGCGGACGTGACGGGCGCGGACGCGTGGGCCGAGGTCGCCGCGTTTCTGTGGCGCGTGGGACGGCCCGAGGTAGCGGCCGCCGCCCGTCCCGCTCTCGACGCGGACGCGCTCCGCCTCGCCGCCCTGGCGAGCGGGGTGCGCCTGCCCGCCCACCTGCGTGCGGCGACGGCGGAGCACCTCGCGGCAGACTCCCCCAAAGGGATCGAACTGGCTCCCGTGGCAGCCGTGTTGTGCGCCGAGCCGCCCGAGACCCGGGCGGAGGCCGTCGCCGTCGCCCGCTGGTACGCGCGGCTCGACGCGCGGGCACCGCTCGCCGTGACGGCCCCGGTGGCCGCCTCCGTGCTCACCGCGCTCGTGCGCGGACAGCTGTCCGGGACACCCGTACCGTCCGGCTCCGCGCTCACCGAGGAGCACCGGGAGAGGCTGCGCGCCCTGCTCGGCCCGGAGGTGCGCCTCGCGACGGCCGATCCGGCGACCGCCCCGCGCCGCTGTGTCGGACTCCTCCAGGTCGCGGCCGTCCTCGGAGTGGACTGCGGGCCCGCCCTCGGCGGCGTCGCCGACCGCCTCGCCGCCGCCCTCACCACCAATCCCGGTCCGGACGAGGACCCCGTCGCCGCCGCACTGCCCTCCCCCGAGGCGCTGGCCGAACTGCCGGAGCTGCGGGCCGCGTTGCTGCCCCGGCTCGACGCCTTCGCGTGCGCGGACCCGGCCGCGGCGAGCGCGCTGCTGCACCGGGTGCGCCTGCCCCTGGACTCCGCGCGACCGGCGCCGCACCTGCGGATGTGCGCCGAGGCCGAAACGGTCCGCGCGTCCGCGCCCGATCCGGTGACGGCCTGGGAGGCGCTGCTGGCCGGCAGCCGCCCCTCGTGGTCCGCGCGGCCCTCGCTGCTGCGCACCGCGCTACGTCTCATATGGCCCGGACAGCCGCCCACGGCCTCGGAGACGGTGCGCGTCCTGCACACCGCGGGCTCCGACGGCCACCGCGCGGCCGGCACCTGGCGGGTCGCGCTGGACGTGGCCCTGCACACCCCCGTCACGGAGCCCTACGACTTCGCGCTCGCCCCGCTCCTGCTCCGGTTCTTCCCGGACCGGATCCATGCCCGGGAGCGGTCGGCGCTGCTCCTGCTGGAGCTCGCCCACGACGTCCGGGCCGGGCGGGCGTCCGACTGGGCCGAGCACGCGGTCCGGCTGCGCCGGGCCGCCGAACCCCTCGAACCGGAGGTCCGCGTCCGCGCGTACCGCGCGCTCGCCGAAGCGCTGCTGCGCTCCCCCGGCACCCCGGAGGGCGAGCTGTACGGACTGGCCCACAGCGGTGACGGCGACCTCGTGACCGCATACGGCGAGACGGCCCGCACCGAGGAGTTCCGCGCCCTGCTGCGCGAGCGTCCCGGGCTGATCGCGGGCTGCTTCGTGGACTGGACGGCCCACACGGCGGCCGACCCGACGTGGCGGGAGGTGAGCACGGGCCTCCTCGACGACGTGCTGCGCCCCGTCGTGCGCGCCCTGCCCGCCCAGGCGCGGCGTGCGGCCGAGGAACACCTGGCCCAGGCGGGCAGGCACCGCGCCGACGCCTTCCGCGCGTGGGCCCGTCCGGGCGCGCTGGGGCGGCTGGGACGGCGGTTGAGCGCGGCGGCGCGGAACACGCCGCCGCGCGAGCAGTGAGCCCTGCCGTCGGCCGGCCCCGCCCGGCCCCGCCCGGCGGGCCCGCCGTCCGCACGGCGCCGCCCCTCAGCCCCGCAGTCGCGCCACCGCCGCCTGTTCGGCCGCCTCGGCCCCGGGGTCGGTCCACTCGGGGGTGAACGGGACCCAGCGCAGCCGCCGGCCGTCCGGGGACAGGACGTGGCCCGCGTGTTTGGGCTGCCACAGGGTCACGGCGCGGTCGTCGACGCGTAGTTCGGGGTGACGCCGGCCCAGGGAGACCTCGAAGGGCTGGATGTCGTCCATGGAACGCAGCCAGGCGGTGAGCATCAGGTTGTGCGGTCCGGAGAGGGTCGCGCACTGGCGGGTCTCGCGCAGTCCGGACAGGGCGGCGGTGACGCGTGCCGTGTCGGCGGCCGGGACGGCGCACCACAGGGTGGCGCTCACCGGCCAGCCCGACACCGAGTGCGCCAGCTCGCAGCGGAAGGTGATCGCGCCCGCCGCCGCCAGCCGCTCCAGACGTCTGCGGACCGTCGTGGGGCTGCTGCCGGTGCGGGCGGCCAGCGCCGCCGCGCTCTGCCTGCAGTCCGCGCCCAGGGCCAGGACCAGCGCGAGGTCCGGATCGCCGAGCACCGTCCTGGCCGGCTCCCGCGGCTCGTGCGGTACGGGGGCGAGGAGCGCACGGCGCTCGGCCGGCAACCGGTCCAGGCGCCATTGGCTGCCCTCCACGTGCAGGGTGGTGGCGAGCTGGGTCCTGAGCCGGACGACACCCGGGAGGCCGCCGAGCCGGAAGTCGAGGTAGCGGCTCAGTTCGGCCCGGTCGCGGAAGACCGCCGTCAGGACGAGGTCCCTGGCGCCGGTCGTGCGCTCGATGTTGAACAGGGGGCTGTCGTCGACGAGCCGCGCGCACAGCTCGTGGGCCCGCCCCGGCACACAGTCGACCTCGATGTAGGCGACGAGCAGGCGGGGCATGGCCCAGGGGCTGGGGTAGCAGCTCAGCCAGGCCAGTCCGGCGTCCGTGAGCCGGGCCCAGCGGCGGGCGGCCGTGGTCGCGTCCACTCCGACCGCCTGCCCGATCCGCCGCCAGTCGGCACGCGGGGCGTGCTGAAGGGCGGTGACGAGAACGTAGTCGAGTTCGTCCAGCACGCCGGTCCGCCCGTCCTCTCCCGTACGAGTCCCGTACGAGTCCCCTGAGCCGCCTACTACGGCCCTTACCAGCTCTGCGCGGCCCGTACGGCCCCCTACCGGCCCCGTGGGAGCCAGGCTCCTCCCGCGCCGGAGCGACGAGGTGTGTCCGCTCCCAGGTCCCGACCCCGGACCCGGCCCGGTTGATCCCTGCGTCCGCTCCCGGTCGTCCGGCGGATAACTGCGCGAGCGGGGGCGCGGGGGCGCGTGGGGCGCACCATACCGGCCATGACGAGCCCTTCCCAGAACCCCGAAACGCCCACCGGCCCCGCCACCCCCGCGGATGCCCCGGGCGAGCTCCAGCTCCTGCGCCGCGCCCTGCACCGCCGTCCCGAGCTCGGGCTGCACCTGCCGCACACCCAGCGGGCCGTCCTGTCCGCCCTGGAGGGGCTGCCGCTGGAGATCACGACGGGGAAGGCGCTCAGCTCGGTCACCGCCGTCCTGCGCGGTGGCCGCCCCGGCCCCGCCGTCCTGCTGCGCGCCGACATGGACGCGCTGCCGGTACGGGAGGACACCGGACTGCCGTACGCCTCCGAGGTCGACGGTCTCATGCACGCGTGCGGGCACGACCTGCACACGGCCGGGCTCGTGGGCGCCGCCCGGCTGCTTGCGGCGCGGCGCGAGGAGCTGGCGGGCGACGTGGTGTTCATGTTCCAGCCGGGCGAGGAGGGTCATGACGGCGCGCGGCTGATGATCGAGGAGGGCGTGCTGGACGCGGCGGGCGCGCGGGTCGTGGCCGCGTACGGGGTGCACGTGTTCTCGACGGTGCTCCCGTCGGGGACCTTCGCCACACGGGCCGGGACGCTGCTCGCCGCCTGCGACGCGGTCGACGTCACGGTGACGGGGCGCGGCGGACACGGCTCGATGCCGCACCTGACGCGGGACCCGGTGGTCGCCGCGTGCGAGATGGTGACCGCCGTCCAGACCAGGATCGCCCGGGAGATCGACGTGCAGGACCCGGCCGTCGTCACCGTCGGCGTCATCGCGGCGGGCACCGCCCGCAACGTCGTCCCGGACACCGCGCGCTTCGAGGCGACGGTGCGCACCTACTCGGAGGCGGCCCGCGCACAGGTGGAGACGCTGGTGCGGCGCACCGTGCACGGCATCGCCGCCGCCCACGACGTGAGCGCCCGGGTCGACTGGACGCCTCAGTACCCGGCGACCGTCAACCCGCCCGAGCAGGCGTCCTTCGCCCTGAAGACGGCCGGGGAGCTGTTCGGCCCGGGGAGGGTCTTCGAGGTGCCGCGTCCCGTGTCGGGCTCCGAGGACTTCTCCCTCGTGCTCCAGGAGGTGCCCGGTGCCTTCCTCGCGGTGGGCGCCACCGCTCCGGGCGCCGATCCCGCGACGGCGGCGGTCAACCACTCGGCGCAGGCGGTGTTCGACGACAGCGTCCTCGACGACCAGGCGGCCCTGCTCGCCGCCCTCGCCACCCGCGCCCTCGAAGAACGGGCCGCGTGACCCCGGCATGCGAGGGGCCCGGTCCCGTACGGACCGGGCCCGGCGCGGCGGGGCTCAGCTCGCCTTCGGCTCCAGCCGCAGGGAGATCGAGTTGATGCAGTACCGCTGGTCGGTCGGGGTCGCGTACCCCTCGCCCTCGAAGACGTGGCCGAGGTGCGAGCCGCAGCGGGCACAGCGGACCTCGGTGCGGACCATGCCGTGGGAGCGGTCCTGGATCAGCTCGACGGCGTCGGTGTCCTTCGGGTCGAAGAAGGACGGCCAGCCGCAGTGCGACTCGAACTTCGTGGCGGAGGTGAACAGCTCGGCCCCGCAGGCCCGGCAGGAGTACACGCCCTCGGTCCTGGTGTCGGTGTACTCACCGGTGAAGGCCGGTTCAGTGGCGGCCTGACGCAGTACCGCGAACTCCGCCGGGTTCAGCTCGGCGCGCCACTCCTCGTCCGGCTTGTCGATCTCGTACGCCATCGCGTGTTCCTCCTACTGCTCGCTGTGCGGGCCGGCTGCCGCGAGCCGGTCCAGGATCTGCGGGCCCAGTTCGGTGACGTCGCCCGCCCCCATGGTGAGAACGAGATCACCGGGCTTCGCCATTCCCGCGACGGCCTCCGCGACGGCGGCCTTGTCCGGTACGTGGGTGACGTCGGCGTGGGCGCGGCGGGCCGCGTCGATGATCAGGTCGCTGGTGATCCCGGGCAGCGGGTCCTCCCGGGCCGGGTAGATGTCGAGGACCAGGGAGGCGTCGGCGAGCGCGAGGGCCTGCCCCATCTCGGTGCCCAGCTCCTGGGTGCGGGAGAACAGGTGGGGCTGGAAGACGACGAGGATGCGGTGGCCCTCGGCGGCGCCGCGCATCGCCTCCAGGTCGGCGTTCATCTCGGTGGGGTGGTGCGCGTAGGAGTCGATGACCTGGACCCCGGCCGCCTCGCCCTTGAGCTGGAGACGGCGCTTGACGCCGGTGTACGCGGCGAGGGCGGGCGCCAGCTCGGCGGCGGGGACGCCGAGCGCGGCCCCCGCGGTGAGGGCGGCGACCGCGTTGAGCGCGTAGTGGCGGCCCGGTACCGAGACGCCGAAGCTCAGCTCGGTGCCGTCGGTCATGCGGGCGGTGACCTCGCTGCGCAGTCCGCGCGGGCGCACGGCCAGGACGCGTACGTCGGCGTCCTCGGCCTCCCCGTACGTCACGATCCGCAGGTCGCCGCCGCGCTCGCGCAGTCGGCGGGTCAGCTCGCGGGCGCCGGCCTGGTCGGCGGAGATCACGAGGGTGCCGCCGGGCACGACACGGCCGGCGAAGATCTCGAAGGACTCGTGGATCTCCTCGATGGAGGCGTAGTTCGCGTGGTGGTCGAGTTCCACGTTGAGGACGACGGCGACCTCGGGGGCGTACTTGTGGAAGCTGCGGTCGCTCTCGTCGGCCTCGGCCACGAAGATCTCGCCGCCGCCGTGGTGCGCGTTGGAGCCGGGCGCGTCGAGGTCGCCGCCGATCGCGTACGAGGGGTCCAGCCCCAGGGCTCCCAGGGACACGGCCAGCATCGAGGTGGTCGTCGTCTTTCCGTGGGTGCCGGCGACCGCGAGCGGGCGGGTGCCCGTCATGAGGGCGGCGAGGGCGTCGGAGCGGTGCACGACGGGCACGCCGAGTTCGGCGGCGCGGACCAGTTCGGGGTTGTCGGGGCGGATCGCCGAGGACACGACCACGCTCGACGTGTCCTCGTCGAGGTGGCCGGCTGCGTGCCCGATGTGGACGGTGGCGCCGAGCGCCCGCAGCGCCCCGGCGGTCGCCGACTCGCGGGCGTCGCTCCCGGCGACGGCCGCGCCGCGCTGGGCGAGGATCTTCGCGATGCCCGACATACCGGCGCCGCCGATGCCGATGAAGTGCGGTCGGTCCAGGGCGGGGGGAAGGCCGGCTGCCATCTGTCACGTCTCCACGGCTGAGGTGCGCCCGGGAGCGGTGGCCCCGGGTACGGCTGATCTGATCCCCCACACCATAAGCCGCGCTCCCCCCGCGTCCCCGTCCCCTGGGCGGCGGGCCGTCGGGCTCGCCCCCCGCCGGGCGCCCCGGGGCTCTCCGCTCGCCTCACGCCTCGCTGTGCGCGTACAGCTTCAGGACCGGGACGCCGACCTCGTGCCGGGCGCGGGAGGCCCAGTCACGGTGGAAGAACTCCTCGACGTAGTGCGGGGCGGTCAGCACGATGACCTCGTCGGCGCCGATCTCGGCGACGGCCTTCTTGAGGGCGTTCAGCGGGTGGTTCTCCACGATCCGCCCCTCGGCCTGCGCCCCCTGCGCGCGCAGGGCGGTCAGCGAGTGCTCCAGGGCGATCCTGGCGGGCGGTACGGCCGACTCCCCCTCGGGGACCTCCGCCTCCTTGACCACCTCGGTCAGCTCGCCCAGGGCCACGTCGTCGATGGCCCGCAGCAGCCGGTCCTGGTCTCCCCGGGGCTGCATGAGGACGGCGAAGCGCACCTTCTCGTCGCCGTGCAGGGTGGTGACGAACTCGACGTCCACCGGGGACAGCGGCTGTTCGATCATCAATACGCTCGTGAACACGACAGGCGCCTCTTCTCTCTACGGGCCGGTGGGCCCGGACCGGAACATCCTGCTACCCCGGGGTCGGGGTCCGCTCACGTAAGTCTGCCCAGCGACAGCTAAACGGAACGACACATTCCGCCATGATCCGCCGAAGTGCCGCGCCGGGAGGGCTCGTCGGTGACCGGAGTCGGCGGGGTCGTCACCGTGCGTGGTTCAGCGGATGACGTAGCGCGTGAAGAGGAAACCGTCCTCGGTGAGGACTGAGGCGGGGGCGAAGGCGGCGGGGGCGGCGCGGCCGGGGCCGAAGGCGATGCGGGGCGCGTCTCCCGCGGTCAGCGTCGGCGACACGGTCAGGCACAATTCGTCGAGCGTCCCGGCGCCGACGAACTCGCCGAGCAGCCGGGGACCGCCCTCGGTGAGCTGCCGGGTCAGTCCGCGGGCGGCCAGTTCCTGGCGCAGGCGCACCGGGTCGGCCGCGGCGCCGGAGCCGGCGAAGACCACCTCGGCCCCGGCCTCCTCGGCGGCCCGCACCCGCTTCTCGGGCGCCTGGGCCCCGGTCACGACGAGGGTCGGCACGAGCGGCGAGGTGAACAGCGGGAGGCCGAAGTCGAGGTCGAGCCCGGCGGAGACCACCGCGATCGCGGCCGCGGGCGCCTGCCCGGCCGCCGCGCGCCGCTCCGCGAAGGCCGCGCGGGCCTTCGCGGGCCGGTAGCCCTCCTGCCGTACGGTCCCCGCGCCGACCACGATCACGTCGGCCAGGGCCCGCAGCACCCCGAAGACCCGCATGTCGGCGGCGCCCGAGATGCCCTGCGAGCGGCCCTCGTGGTGGGCGGCTCCGTCGAGGGTGGACACCATGTTGGCGCGCAGCAGTCCGGTACCGGCCGGAAGGTGCTCGGGGTAGGCGTAGACCTCGGCCAGCTCGTCGAGGGACCACTCCCGGTCCACGTCGGCCGCGCTCTCGTCGGTCACGGGGAACAGGCTTCGCATACCGTGCAGTCTCGCACGGCGCCTAAACTGGTTACTCGTGTCGACCTCCTCCGCCTCCACGCCCATAGCCGGGGCCAAGCCGCTGTCCCTCTGCGCGCGCGAGCCCCGTGTCCCCCCGGAGCGCCTGGTCGCCGAGATGGTGCCGCCGCCGCGCTTCGACTCGGTGCGTTTCGGGACGTACGTACCCGATCCCGCGCAGCCGAGCCAGACCGAGGCCGTCTCGGTGCTGAGCGCCTTCGCGGCCTCCCTCGGCGAGGCCCCGGCGGCGGGCGGCAGGCGCAAGTGGTTCGCGCGCAAGCCGCAGGCACCGGCCGCGGCACGCGGCGTGTATCTCGACGGGGGGTACGGAGTCGGCAAGACCCACCTGCTCGCCTCGTTGTGGCACGCGACGCCCGCCGAGCCCCGGGCCAAGGCGTTCGGCACCTTCGTGGAGCTGACGAATCTGGTGGGGGCGCTCGGTTTCCAGGAGACGGTGCGTACGCTCAGCGGCCACCGGCTGCTGTGCATCGACGAGTTCGAACTCGACGACCCCGGCGACACCGTGCTCGTGTCCTCGCTGCTCGGACGGCTGGTCGAGGCGGGCGTCGCGCTCGCGGCGACCTCCAACACGCTGCCGGGCAAGCTCGGCGAGGGGCGGTTCGCCGCGGCGGACTTCCTGCGCGAGATCCAGGGCCTGTCGGCCCACTTCCGTCCGCTGCGCATCGACGGCCAGGACTACCGGCACCGGGGGCTGCCCGAGGCGCCCGCCCCCTTCTCCGAGGAGCGGGTGACGCGGGCCGCGCACGCGACGCCCGGCGCGAGCCTCGACGCGTTCCCGGATCTGCTGGGCCACCTCGCCCGCGTCCACCCGAGCCGGTACGGGGCGCTGACCGAGGGCCTGTCGGCCGTGTGCCTCACCGGGGTCGGGCCGGTCCCCGACCAGTCGACGGCGCTGCGTCTGGTGGTCCTCGCGGACCGGCTGTACGACCGCGAGGTGCCGGTGCTCGCCTCGGGGCTGCCCTTCGACCGGCTGTTCAGCGAGGAGATGCTGAACGGCGGGTACCGCAAGAAGTACTTCCGGGCGATCTCCCGGCTCACCGCGCTCGCCCGCGACGCGAAGGCACTCGTGACGGAACAGGGCTGAGCCCTCCGGGGACGGGGCGGCCGGCGCGGCCCGGGGCCGCGCCGTCCGCCGCACTACCCTGGAGGACATGGCTGAGTCCCCCGCACCCGAGACCGGCGGGTACTGCGTACCGGCCGCCCTCCCGCTCGCCCCGCCGGACCCGGCCCAGGGCGCGGAGGAGCCGCGCGCCGAGTGCGTGCTGTGCCGCGAGCCGAGCGAGTACCCGGAGTCGTACAAGGGCGTCACGCTGTGCCCGGTGTGCGCGTGGCAGGAGGCCCAGCGCGGCGCCTGCTCGGGCTGAGCGGCTCGGCGGGCCCCACGTCCCGCCCCGTCCCGCGCGGGGTGCGCCGGCCCCCGCCGCGTCCTTCAGTTCGCCTTGTTCTTCTCCGGGGTGAGTTCGCTCGGGCGGACGATGACGAAGCCCTCCCCGCTCAGCCTGAGCTGGACGGCCTCCCCGGAGCCGCCCCGCAGCATCGAACCGACGCTCTGCGAGCGGTGCAGGGAGGTGGCGAGGTGCGCGCTCCAGCCGACGACCGCGTCCGTGTCGACGTACACCGGGTCGCGGTCGGTCACCGGGATCACGATCGGGTGGCCCTCGCAGACCAGGCCGAGCTTCCCGTGGCCGGAGAACAGGCTGTTGAACAGTCCGCCGCCGGTCATGCCCGCGCCCTTCACCGTCCGGATCTCGTACGACAGCGTCGCGTCGAAGCACAGGACGTTGCGGCCGTTGACGGTGAACTGGTCGCCGCCCTCCAGTTCGACGACGAAGCAGTTCGCCGCCTCGTGCGCGAACCACGCCTCTCCCTGGCCCCGCACCGCCATGAGCGGCAGGCCCTCGCCGGTCACGGCGCGCTTGAGCAGCCCGCCGATGCCCTGCCCCTTGCGCTCGAACCGGAGGTCTCCGCGGTAGGCGATCATCGCGCCCTGGCGCGCGAGCATCTCGCCCCGCACCGCGTACTTGATCGCCTTGGGGTTCTCCAGGGTCATGCCGGGGGCGGGGGCGGCCTGCGCGAGGTACTCGGCGGCCAGAAGATCGCTTTTCATGCGCCCATCCTCACCGGCCCCGGTGCCCGCGCCAAGAGGCCGGAAGATGACGACTGGCAGACTTAAGGCGTGAGCAGCAGCGACCTTCCTCCGGCCGGGACCGGCCTCCCCTCCGCCGACCGCTCCCCGGACGGGCCCGACAGCCCCTTCCGGGACGGGCGCGGCGCGCGGGACGAGGCCCCGCAGTTCGTCCTCCCCCTCGTCGTGCGCCTGGAGAAGTCCGCGCCCCCGGGCCGCACCGACGCGCTGGAGACGGCGGCTCGGGCCGTGCTCTCGCTCCTGTCCGACCCGCGCTCCCTCGGCACCGGCCCGGACGAGGGCGAGTGGGCCCGCGCGGTACGGGACTGGCAGGACGCGCGCATCCGCAAGGTCGTCCGCCGGGCCCGGGGGGCCGAGTGGCGGCGCGCCCAGGAGCTGCCCGGGATCACGCTGGCCGGGAAGTCGGCCGAGGTGCGGGTGTACCCGCCGGTCCCGGTCGACGCGTGGCCGAAGGACCTCGCGAAGCTCCAGGTCTCCGGCACCGAACTGGAGGACGCCGAGGAGCCCGCCGCGCCCGGCCCGGACGCCCCGGTGATCTGGATGAACCCGGGGGTGCCGATGTCGGCGGGCAAGTCGATGGCGCAGGCCGGGCACGCCGCCCAGCTCGCCTGGTGGGAGCTGGGCGGCGAGGAGCGCGCCGCGTGGCGGGCGGCCGGTTTCCCGCTGGCCGTACGGGTCGCGGAGCCGGAACGCTGGAACGCGCTGGCCGGGAGCGGGCTGCCCGTGGTCACGGACGCCGGTTTCACCGAGGTCGCCCCCAACTCGCGCACCGCGCTCGCGGACCTGCCCGTCCTGCGGCGGCGGCTGGGGCTGCCGCGGAGCTGAGCCCCGGGTGACGGCCGCCCGGCGGGCTCACAGGTAGCGCGCGATGGGCCGCATCAGTGCCTCGCGGGTGCGCTGGACGGGAGAGCGGCGCCTCCAGCGGGCGGCGCGCATCCGCTCGCTGCGCGCGATGTCCTCGGTGTAGTGCGCGTCGAGGGTCGCGGTGAGGGCGGGGTCGAGGACGGCGAGCATGATCTCCTCGTCGTGTTCGAGGGAGCGCCGGTTCAGGTTCACGGAACCGACCAGGGACAGCACCCGGTCCATCGTGATGATCTTCGCGTGCATCATGGTGGGCTGGTACTGCCAGATGCGCACCCCGGCGTCGAGCAGTTGCTCGTAGTGCCGCTGCCCGGCGAGCTGGCACACCCGCTTGTCGGTGTACGCGCCGGGCTGGAGCAGTTCGACCTCGACCCCGCGCCGGGCGGTCGCGCACATGAGGTCGATGAAGTAGTCGTCGGGCGCGAAGTAGGCGGTGCAGATCCGCAGGCGTTCCTCGGCCGACTCCATGGTGACGCGCAGCAGGGTCTGCATGTCCTGCCAGCCGAAGGCGGCCGATCCGCGCACCACCTGCACGACCGCGTCCCCGGCCGGCCGGTGCGGGGCGAAGGTGTCGCGGTCGTCGAAGAGTTCCGGGTTGCACTCGGCCCAGTTCTGCGCGAACGCGGCGGCGGTGCCGTCGACGGCGGGTCCGCGTACCTCGACGTGGGTGTCGCGCCACTCGTGCTCGTTCCGCGCGTCGCCGCACCACTCCTCGGCGATGCCCACGCCCCCGGTGAAGGCGAGTCTCTCGTCCACGACGAGGGCCTTGCGGTGGCAGCGGTGGTTCTGCTTGAGCGGTGAGATCAGCAGCGGCTTGCGGAACCAGGAGATCACGACGCCCGCGCGCTCCATGAGGTCGAGCAGCCCGGGTTCGATGGTGCGGCAGCCGAAGCCGTCGAGCAGCAGCCGCACCCGGACCCCGGCGCCGGCCCGCTCCGCGAGGGCCTCGGCGAAGCGTGCGGCGATGTCCCCGCGCCAGTAGACGAAGGTCATCATGTCGATGGTGTGGCGGGCCCCGGCGATCGCGTCGAGCATCGCGGGGAAGATCTCGTCGCCGTTGCGCAGGACCCGCAGGCCGTTGCCCTCGGTCATGGCGATCCCGAGCAGCCGCTCCAGCCGGCGCCGCACCCGCCGGGCCCGGTCCTCCAGCACGGCGGAGTCCTCGGTGGCCGCCTCCACCGCGTCCTCGCCCTCGGTGCGGCTCTCGGCGTACGGCGGCTCGACAGTCGCGGTCATGTGATCCGGCCCTCCCTGGCGTCCCGGGCCGCGCGGCGGCGCCATGAACGAACGACGTGAACAAACGATCGGTACGGGAAGGCTTATGCCCCGTCCGGGCCCGCTGACCGCCTGCGCACCTGTGCGGACCCGGCGGGCCCCGCGCCGGAGGCGTCCGCTCCGGGCGCCGAAGCTCAGATCCAGCTCTGAAAACCGCGCGGGCGGGGTTCGTACGGCCGCGCCGGGGCCATCACCGGTGCACACGGCTCACGTGCGAAGAGGGGGAGATCACATGACGGCAGCGGGTACGGCGGCGGGCGCGAGGCGTACGCGGACGGCAGCGGGTCCGGGGGCCTCGCCCCCGCGCCTGGGCGCGGGCATCGGCTGGCGGCCCGAGATCGCGGAGGCCGTCGAGCGGATGGACGGGGTCGACTGGGTCGAGGCCGTCGCCGAGAACCTGTGCCCCGGACACCTGCCGGAGTCCCTGCTGCGGCTGCGCGCCCGCGGCGTGACCGTCGTCCCGCACGGGGTGGGCCTCGGCCTCGGCGACGCGGAGCGCCCCGCGGAACACCGCCTCGCGGCGCTCGCGGAGCGCGCGCTGGCTCTCGGCTCCCCGCTCGTGACCGAGCACATCGCCTTCGTCAGGGCCGGCGGACCGCGCACGGCGACGCCCGCCCTGGAGGCCGGTCACCTGCTGCCGGTGCCGCGTACCCGCGAGGCCCTGGACGTACTGTGCGAGAACGTACGGATCGCCCAGGACGCCCTCCCGGTGCCGCTCGCCGTGGAGAACATCGCCGCGCTGTTCGGCTGGCCCGGGGAGGAGCTGACGGAGGGCCAGTTCCTGTACGAGCTGGTGGAGCGGACAGGGGTACGGCTGCTCATCGACGTGGCGAACCTGTGGACCAATCAGGTCAACCGGGGCGAGGACGCCGCGCGGGCCCTGGCCGAACTGCCCGTCGAGGCCCTCGCGTACGTCCACGTCGCGGGCGGCGTGCTGCGCGAGGGCGTGTGGCACGACACCCACGCCCACCCGGTGCCGCCCGAGGTACTCGACGTCCTCGCGGCCCTGTGCGCCCGCGCCGAACCGCCGGGCGTCCTGCTGGAGCGTGACGACGCGTTCCCGCCGCCCGCCGAACTGGAGGGCGAACTGCGGGCGATACGCGAGACGGTGCGGAGCGCGGGGACGCGCCGAAAGACGGAACCCTCCGGCCGGGCCGAAGTCCGGGGGCCGGTCCCGGGGCCCGCGCGGAAGGCCGCTCCGGTCGCCCTCGCCGATCCGGTGCGCACCCGCCTCGGGCTCGCCCAGGCCGCGTTGCTGTCCGCGCTGGTGGCCGGGGCGCCCGCCCCGGAGGGCTTCGACGCCGCGCGGCTGGCGGTGCAGAGCCGGGCGCTCGCCGGGAAGCGGGCGGAGGTGGTCGCGAAGGTGGCGCCGGAACTGCCGGTGATCCTCGGCCCCGCGTACCGCCCCGCCTTCCTCGCCTACGCCCGCCGCACCCCGCTGACCGGCGGCTACCGGCGGGACGCGCTGGAGTTCGCCGGGCACGTCCTGCGCGAGGACCACACCCTCGGACGCCGGGCCGGGCGCCGCCTCGACCGTTGGTGGCGGGAGCGCTCCGGGCCCACGCCACCCCGCCCCCGACTGCGCGCGCTCCCGCGGACGCGAGGGCGGCCCTGAGGGCGCGCGTGTCCCGCCCGGCCGCTGAACCGGCCCGAGGAACCCCCGAGGAACCCCCGGGGGTTTCCGGGCCGGTTCAGCCGGGGCCCTCGGGCGGAAGCTGGTCCACCACGGCGCGGACCGCCCTCGCGTACCGCTCCGGCTCTCCGGCCCGGATCCGGCCCGAGCGGCTCGTGATCTCGCTCTGCGCGACGAGCCTGAAGATCAGCGCGCGGATCAGCGTCTGCCGCCAGTCCGGACGGCTCGCGGCGCTCGTCAGCAGCCCGGAGGGGGGATCGAACCACAAAAGACCGTCCACGACCACGACGGCCTCGGCGAACAGCGGGGGCCGCCAGTACGGCGAGAAGTCGATCACCACGGGCGGTGCGCCGGGGGCGAAGAGCACGTTGCCGGTGAGGTCGCCGTGGACGAGCTGCGCCCCGTCCTGACCCACCGGCCGCCTCAGCCCCAGCAGGGCGGCGAACGGCGCGGAGAGGTCCTCGATCACCTCGATGTCCTGTTCGCCCCACGCGACGCGGTCGGCCACGGCCCAGGGATGCGTACGCCGGCCCAGGAACCCGGGCCGGGGTACTCCTCGCAGGGCGGCGTGGAAGGCGCGCCCGGCCTCCAGCACCCCGGCCCAGCGCCTCTGGGGTCCCGGTTCGCCCGGCAGGAACTGAGCGGCCGTCCAGCCGTCCACGACGCTCCGCCCGTCCGCCGCCCGCAACGGCCGCGGAACGCGGAAACGGCTGTCGGGGGCCAGCCCCTCCAGGAGGCAGGCGGCCCACTCCGACGCGCCCTCGTCCGGCTCGGCGGGCTTGAACACGTATCCGTCGACGCGCACGCACCGTCCCTGCCCGCCGGCCAGCGGGACGGGCTCGCCCCGTACGCCGAAGGCGGCGAGGACGGAGGCGGACGGGAGCGGCCGGGCCCGGTTCAGCTGATCGGTCACGCCGCGCATCCTGCCTCCCCCGCCCACCCCGGCGCATCCGTATATCGCCAGTCCGCACCGCCAGGCCCGCCCCGTCCCCCAGGTTCGGGGGAGGACGGCGCGGCCGGGCCCGGCATCGAGGCTTTGCACGCCTTCCTCGGGCACCGCTGACCTCAGGACACCCCCGCCGGGCCAGAACGCGCAGGTCACGTGCCGCACGTCACCTCCCCTGTGTGAGGCGGGGCATGGCTCGGGCCACGGCCCGCGCTGTATAACACCCTGGTGCTGTGGATACCGCTCCTGCTTCTCGCGTGCGGGGCGTCCGCCCTCGCCGGCGCCCGCCTCTGTCTGGCCGCCGTCCGGGCCGCCGACCCGGTCTTCCGGCTCACCGACCGGCGGGGCCGGCCCGGGGGCCGTCCGCTCACCCTCACCGAGACGGCCTTCCTCTCCGGCGGGCCCGCGCGGGTCGTGGAGCTGACGCTCGTGGCGATGGCCAGGCGCGGCCGGCTGCTCCTGGCGCACACCGGCTGGGCCACCGCCGTCGTCCCCGACAGCGGCGACCCCATGGAGCGGGCCGTGCTGGGCGCGCTCGGCCCCGAGGGGCAGTACCCGGTGGCGGCGCTGCGGGCCCGGCTCGCGGACTGTGAGGCGGTACGCGCCCTCGCGGCCCGGCTGACCGCCGCCGGGCTCGCCGTTCCCGAGGAGATACGGTCCCGGGTGAACGGCGCGATGCGCCAGGTGCGGCTCAGCGCCCTGTTCGTCCTCGCCGTGGGCCTCGGCACGCTGCTCGCCGTTCCGCACCCCGGGCACTCCACCGCCGAACTGGCCGGCTGGTTCGGGCTGCCCTTCCTGCTGGCGGCGGGCTGCGCGCTCATCGGCCGGATCGAGATCCTGCCCTACGCGCGCTGGGCGTCCCCGCTGGGCGAGGAGGCGCTCCAGGAGGCCGCGGCCCGCGCCGACGCCGCGCTCGCCGTGCACGGACTGCGCGTCGTGCACGAGCCGCAGTTGCGGGCGGCCTTCACCACGTACGCCTCGGCCGACACGGTCTGACGGTCCTTTACTTCATACGACCACACCCGAAGTATCCCTTTTATCCTCCCGCTGCCTCCGCCGCTCGAAGGGATACTGATGAGAGCCCCCCTCCGTCACGGGCTGCTGTCGGCCACCGCAGGTTCGCTCCTGCTCGGCACGCTCGCCGCCCCGGCCGCCTCGGCCGGCTCCCCCCTCGCCCCGCTCTCCCCGGCGCTCCGCGCCCAGGCGCAGGGCACCGAAGTGGCCGCCCGGCGGGCCGCCGAGGGGGGTCTCACCTTCGGGACCTGTCCCAAGGAGGAGCGGCTGCCGGCCGCCGTGCGCTGTGCCACGGTGCGCGTCCCGCTCGACTACGCCGACCCGGACGGCAGGCAGATCCCGCTGACGGTGAGCCGTACGGCAGCGACCGGGAAGCCCGCGAAGCAGGGCGGCCCGAAGCCCGAGCGGCAGGGCGCTCTCGTCTTCAACCCGGGCGGTCCCGGCGCCTCCGGCACGTACTTCCCGATGATCGGGGTGCTGCCCGAGTGGCGCCGGCTCGCGGCGGCCTACGACTTCGTGGGCTACGCGCCGCGCGGGGTCGGCCGTTCCGCGCCGCTGTCCTGCCAGGACCCCAAGACGTACGCGAAGGCGCCCAGCGACTCCCCCGTGCACCCGGACGAGGCGTACAAGCGCGAACGGATCGCGCGGGCCAAGGCGTACGCGCAGGGCTGCGCGCGGCGTTCGGGGCCCGGTCTCAGGCACTACACCTCGCTCAACAACGCGCGGGACCTGGAGGTGATCCGGGCGGCGCTCGGCGAGCCGCGGCTCACGTTCATGGGCGCCTCCTACGGGACGTACTTCGGGGCGCTGTACGCGACGCTCTTCCCCGGCCACGTACGCCGCATGGTCTTCGACTCGGTGGTCGACCCCGACCCGGGGCAGATCTGGTACCGCAACAACCTCGACCAGTCCCTGGCCTTCGAGTCGCGCTGGCGGGACTTCCGCGTGTGGGTCGCCCGGCACGACGACGCCTACCACCTCGGGAGGACGCCCGCGCGGGTCCAGCAGGCGTACGACGAGGCGCGCGAGCGGGTGGCGAGGAAACCGGCCGGCGGCACCGTGGGCCCGGCCCAGCTCCAGGGCGCCTTCCTCCAGGCCGGGTACTACGACGACTACTGGCGTTCCCGCGCCGAGGCCCTGTCGCGCTTCCTCAAGGGCGACGAGAAGCCGCTGCTGAAGATGGCCGCGCCGGTCGCGGGCACGGAGAAGGAGAACGAGAACGGGACGGCCGTCTACACCGCCGTCGAGTGCAACGACGCGGCCTGGCCCACGGACTTCGGCACCTGGGACCGGGACAACACCGCGATCGCCTCGGTCGCCCCGTTCGAGACCTGGGACAACGCCTGGATGAACCTGCCGTGCGCCTACTGGCCCGCGCCCCGGCAGCAGCCCCTCGACGTGGGCACCCGCCCCGGGGCGCTGCCCCCGACGCTGATCCTGGCCGCCGAACGGGACGCGGCGACGCCGTACACGGGGGCGCTGGAGCTGCGGCGACGGCTCGCCGGGGCGGCGATCGTGACGGAGCGGGACGCCGGGACGCACGGCATCGCGGGCGGGGCGAACGACTGCGTCAACAAGGCGGTGGACGCCTATCTGCTGCGCGGCGAGGTCCCCGCGAACGGCTCGGCCACGTGCGCCCCGCACGCGGCGCCGACCCCCGCCGAACCGGCGCGGGACAAGGACGGCGCCCCGCAGGAGGAGGCACGGGAGAGGACGCGGGAGCTGCGCGCGCACCGCCCGGCCTGAGCGGGGTGACAAGGAGCGGGGCGCCGGCCCGGACACCACGTCCGGGCCGGCGCCCCGCGCCGTTCGCCGCGAAGGCCGCTCAGGCGAGACCGGCGACCAGTTCGGCGACCGAGCGGCGGCGGCCGGTGTAGAAGGGGACCTCCTCGCGCACGTGGCGGCGCGCCTCGGAGCCGCGCAGGTGCCGCATGAGGTCGACGATGCGGTACAGCTCGTCGGCCTCGAAGGCGAGCATCCACTCGTAGTCGCCGAGCGAGAAGGAGGCGACGGTGTTGGCCCGCACGTCGGGGTAGCCGCGCGCCATCCGGCCGTGGTCGGCGAGCATCTTGCGGCGCTCGTCGTCGGGCAGCAGGTACCACTCGTAGGAGCGGACGAAGGGGTAGACGCTCACGTAGTCACGGGGCGTCTCGTCGGCGAGGAAGGCCGGGATGTGGGACTTGTTGAACTCGGCGGGGCGGTGCAGCGCCATGTTCGACCACACGGGCAGCAGGGCGCGGCCCAGCTTCGTGCGGCGGAACAGGTTGTACGCCTCCTGGAGTTCGTCGGAGGTCTCGGCGTGCCACCAGATCATGAGGTCGGCATCCGCGCGCAGCCCGGAGACGTCGTAGGTGCCGCGCACCGTGATGTCCTTGGCGGCGAGCTGGTCGAACAGTTCCTGGACCTCTTCGGCGTACCCGGCCCGGTCCTCGGGCAGCACGTCGCGGAGCTTGAAGACGGACCACAGGGTGTAGCGGATGACCTCGTTGAGGTCCTTGGCCTTCTTGCCCGCGTTGGGGATCTTCTCGGCAGCAGCACTCATGCGACCTATTGTCCCGCCTGCCCGAACGTGTCCGACGCCGGGCCCGGCAGCAGCGCGTCGACGGCCCGGTGGGCGCTCGCGACGCACGCGGGGATGCCCACGCCGTCGTAGGCGGCACCGCACACCGCGAGCCCGGGGAGCTTGGCGACGTGCTCGCGGACGCGGGCGACGCGGGCGGCGTGCCCCACCGGGTACTGCGGGAGCCCGTCGTTCCAGCGGGTCACGAGGGAGGCGAGGGGCCGGGCGTCGAGTCCGGTCGCGGCGCGCAGGTCCCGGCGCGAGACGTCCACGAGTTCGCCGTCCTCGCGGTCGAGGTCGGCGGTGTCGCCGTGGCGGCCGACGGAGGTGCGCAGGACGAGCAGTTCGGGGTTCTCCTCGTTGATCCAGCCCCACTTCTGGCTCGCGAAGGTCGCCGCCTTGATGGTGTGCCCGTCGACGGGCGGGACGAGGAAGCCGCTGCTGCCCGCCGGGAGGGCCGCGGTGTCGGCGCGCCGGTAGGCGAGGGTGATCAGGGCCATCGAGGCGTACTCGACGGTGCGCAGTTCGGCGGCGGCGCCCGGGGACTCGGCGCCGAGCAGCGCGGCGGCCCGCGGGGCGGGCAGCGCGACGACGACCGCCTCGCTCTCCAGGGCGGTGCCGTCGGCGAGGACGGTGCGCCAGCCGTCGGGGGTGCGGCGCAGTTCCCGGGCGGTGGCGCCGGTGCGGATCTCGCCGCCCCGGTCGCGTACGGCGCGGGCGACGGCGAGCGGCAGGGTGCCGATCCCGCCCTTGAGCCCCTGGAAGACGGGTCCGCCCGGCTGCTTCCCGGTGGGCGTGACGGCCTGGAGGGCGCGGACGCCCTCGGTGAGGGAGCGGTGGGTTCGGGCCGCCTCGAACAGCTGGGGCACGGCCGAGCGCATGGAGATGCGGTAGGCGTCGCCCGCGTAGACGCCGCCGAGGAGCGGTTCGACGAGGCGGTCGACGACCTCGCGGCCGAGGCGGGCGGCGACGTACTCGCCGACCGCGACGTCCTCGCCGATCTCGGTGGGGGGCAGTGTCGCGTCGTCCTCGATGCGGCGCAGCCCCTCCTCGGACAGGACGCCCGCGAGAGCGGAGGCTTCCGCCGGTACGCCCATGACGTGGCCCTTCGGCATGGGGCGCAGGGCGTCGCGGGTCCACAGCGAGGCGCTCGCGGTGGACGGCGGCTGGAGCTTGTGGCCGAGGCCGGCGGCGCGGGCGAGGCCGACGGCCTCGGGGCGGCGCGCGAGCATCGACTCGGCGCCGAGGTCGACGCGTACGCCCTCGATCTCGCCGGAGCGCAGTTTGCCGCCGAGCCGCTCCGCCGCCTCCAGGACGGTGACCTCGGCGCCCGCGTCGAGGGCGCGCAGCGCGGCGGCCAGTCCGGAGATCCCTCCCCCGAGGACGAGGACCCGGGTGGGGGTCCTGCCGGGAGCGGACGAAGTGGGTGCACTGGCGGCTTCGCTCATGTCCCCACTGTCTCAAAGGGCCCGCGCCGTCCTCCGCGGGACCCGGTGGTGCGCGGCGCCGGGGCACGCGGTATTGCGGGGCGGCGGCGCGGCGACCTTCCCGAGTCCGGACCGTGACCGCTTCGGGACCGCAGCGGACGATCGCGGGGCCCGGTCCGTGCGTCGCAGGAGTCGTCCGGCCCAGCAGGGCCCACACGACCCCGGGGGTTCCCTCATGTCCAGTCCGTCCCTTTCCGTACCGGGTGCACCCGTACCCGGTGAGTCCGTACCGGGCGGGCCCGCCGGGCCGGGGGCCGGCCACCGGTCCGCGGGTGTGCTCGCCCCCTTGCTCGCCGCCGTCCTCGTCCTGCTGCTGGCCCTCGCGGGCTGCTCGGCGGGCGGCGGCGGGTTGGCCGACTCCGGCGACGCCAAGGCCGCGTCCGACACCGGCGACGGCGGGAGCCGCGCGGGCGGGCGGGAGGAGGGCGCGGCGGGCAAGAGGGCCGGCTCCGGTCCGGCCGCCTCGCGGGCCGCTTCCGTGCCCCAGGGCGTCCACCTCGAACGGACCGCCTCGCTCACGATGCGGGTGAAGGACGTGCCGGGGGCGCTGGAGCGGGCGCGCGAGGTGGCGGCCGGGGCGGGTGGGCTGGTCGGCGAGGAGGCCACCGACCGGGACGGCGCGGGCCGGGAGAGGTCCCGCGTGGTGCTGCGCGTCCCGCAGGAGAGCTTCGAGGAGGTCGTGGCGAGGCTCGCTCAGGGGCCGGGCACGCTGGTGCGGCGTTCCCAGAAAGCGAAGGACGTGACGCGGCAGGTCGTGGACGTCGACAGCCGCGTGAAGTCACTGCGGGCGAGCGTCACGCGGGTGCGGGCGCTCATGGACGACGCGACGAAGATCAGTGATGTCACGGCACTGGAAGGCGAGTTGAGTACGCGGGAGGCGGATCTCGAAGCGCTGCTCGCCCAGCAGGCCTCGCTCAGGGACCGGACCTCGTTCGCGACGATCACCCTGACGCTGTCGCGCACGGCTCAGGCCGCGCACAAGGCCCCGAAGGAGGAGGCGGGTTTCGTGTCGGCGCTCGGCGACGGCTGGCACGCGTTCGTGGCGACGCTGCGGGTGATCGGCGTGGTCCTGGGCGCGGTCCTGCCGTTCGCGGTGGCGGCGGCGGTACTGGTCCCGCTGGCTCTCCTGGCCCGCGGGTTCGTACGGCGCCGCCGCACCCCCGAGCCCCGCCCGGCCCCGAACGATCAGACGGTGCCCCGCGACCCGGCCCCCACGAAGGAGGGCCCGCGCGCGACGGGGGTCTCGACACCCACTGAAGCGCCCGGAGGCGAACCGAGCCTTCAAGAAAAAGAGTGAGAGCGTGTCGGCATGAGTGAACGACTGGTCGTCATCGGCGGTGACGCGACGGGGATGTCCGCCGCCTCGCAGGCGCGCAGGCTCAAGGGCCCCGGACAGCTGGAGATCGTCGCCTTCGAACGGGGGCGCTTCACGTCGTACTCGGCGTGCGGCATCCCGTACTGGGTGGGGGGCGATGTCGGGGGCCCGGACGCTCTCGTCGCCCGTACCCCGCGCGAGCACCGGGAGCGGGACATCGATCTGCGTACGGGTACCGAGGTGACGCGGATCGACGTGGAGAGGCGGCGGGTGCGGGCCCGGGTCCTGGAGTCGGGCGAGGAGTACTGGACGTCCTACGACAAGCTCGTGATCGCGACGGGCGCGGAGCCCGTGCGCCCGGACCTGCCGGGGATCGACGCGCGCGGGGTGCACGGGGTGCAGACACTGACGGACGGGGAGCGGCTGATCGCGACGCTGGAGGGGGCACGGGGCCGGCGGGCGGTCGTGGTGGGCGCGGGGTACATCGGGGTGGAGATGGCCGAGGCGCTGATCCGGCGCGGTTTCGACGTGACGATGGTCAACCGGGCCGCTGAGCCGATGTCGACGCTCGACCCGGACATGGGCCGTCTCGTGCACGAGGCGATGACGGGCATGGGTATCCGGCTGGTGCACGAGACGGCGGTCACGGGGGTGCGCACGGACGAGGAGGGGCGCGCGATCGCCGTCCTGACGGAGGACGAGGAGTACCCGGCGGACGTCGTGGTGCTCGGTATCGGGGTGCGTCCGTCGACGGGCCTGGCGCGGGAGGCGGGCCTGCCGCTGGGGCCTTCCGGCGGGCTGTTGACGGATCTCGCGATGCGGGTGCGCGGGCACCGGGACATCTGGGCGGGCGGGGACTGTGTCGAGGTGCTCGATCTGGTGGCGGGCGGCACGCGGCACATCGCGCTGGGCACGCACGCCAATAAGCACGGCCAGGTCATCGGGACGAACGTGGGCGGCGGCTACGCGACCTTCCCCGGGGTCGTGGGGACGGCGGTGAGCAAGGTGTGCGATCTGGAGATCGGCCGTACGGGGCTGCGGGAGAAGGACGCCCTGGCGGCGGGCTTCCGGTTCGTGACGGTGAGTATCGAGTCGACGAGCCGGGCCGGTTACTACCCGGGCAGCGCGCCCATGACGGTGAAGATGCTCGCGGAACTCGGTACGGGGCGGCTGCTGGGCACGCAGATCGTGGGGCGTGAGGGCGCGGGCAAGCGGGTCGACGTGGCGGCCGTCGCGTTGACGGCCGGTATGACGGTGGAGCAGATGACGGCCCTGGACCTCGGTTACGCGCCGCCCTTCTCCCCGGTGTGGGACCCGGTGCTGGTCGCGGCGCGGCGCGCGGTGAAGGCGGTGCGCGGGGCGGGGGACGCGGGCAGCGGGAGCTGAGCGGGGCCCGCGACGCGCCGGGCGCGGGTCCGGGGCGACAGGCTCGCGCCGGACCCGCGGGGCCCCGCGTCAGCGCCGGGTGCGCTCGTGCACGTCGGCCACGAGGGCCGTGAGGACCTCCGGCGGGGTCGTGGGCAGGACGCCGTGGCCGAGGTTGAAGATGTGGCCCTCCAGTCCGGCGGCGGCCTCCAGGACCTCGGTGGTCTTCGCGCGCACCGCCTCGGGGCCCGCGAACAGGACGGCCGGGTCCAGGTTGCCCTGGAGCGCCTTGCCGGGCCCGACGCGGCGGGCCGCCTCGTCGAGCGGGACGCGCCAGTCGACGCCGACCACGTCGGCTCCGGCCCGGCCGAGGTCGTGCAGGAGCTCGCCGGTACCGACCCCGAAGTGGATGCGCGGCACGCCGTAGCCGGCGACCTCGGCGAAGACCTTCGCGGAGGCGGGCTGGACGTAGCGGCGGTAGTCGGCGGGGGACAGCGCGCCCACCCAGGAGTCGAAGAGCTGGACGGCGGAGGCGCCCGCCTCGATCTGCACCTTGAGGAAGGCGGCGGTGATGTCGGCGAGCCGGTCCAGCAGATCGGCCCACAGCTGCGGGTCCCCGTACATGAGGGCCTTGGTCCGCTCGTGGTTGCGCGAGGGCCCGCCCTCCACGAGGTAGCTCGCGAGGGTGAAGGGCGCGCCCGCGAAGCCGATGAGGGGCGTGGCGCCGAGTTCGGCGGTGAGCAGGCCGACGGCCTCGGTGACGTAGTGGACGTCGTCGGGGGTCAGCGCGCGCAGCCGGTCGAGATCGGCGCGGGCGCGCACCGGCTCGTCGATGACGGGGCCGACACCGGGCTTGATGTCCAGGTCGACGCCGATGGCCTTGAGCGGGACGACGATGTCGCTGTAGTAGACCGCGGCGTCCACGCCGTGCCTGCGGACCGGCTGCAGGGTGATCTCGGCGACCAGATCGGGCCGCGTGCAGGACTCCAGCATCGGGATGCCCTCGCGGACCTTGAGGTACTCCGGGAGGGAGCGTCCCGCCTGGCGCATGAACCACACCGGGGTGTGCGGGACGGGCTCGCGGTGGCACGCCTTGACGAAGGCGGACTCACGGGTCGCGGCGGGCGGTCCGAAGGAACTGTCGTTGGCACTCACGGCACCGAGTTTCCCATGCCGGGGCGGCTCCGCGTCCCCCGCCCGGCCCGGGACGCCCCGCCCGGCCCCCGCGCGCGTGCCGGCCCGCCGAGCCGTACCCGTCCGCTCCGCGCGTCCTCCCCCCGCTTGCCCGTCCCGCATGTCACTCGCGGGTGTCTCTCCCGACAAGGCACAGCGCTTCCCCTTAACCTTCCCGGCATGGCTGCGGCTCACGGACAACGGTCGGACGGTACGGACGGGCAGGACGGGAAGAAGGGGGGCGCCGCGGGAACGCCGGGCGCGGGGGCGGGCGGTGACGACACCCCGCCCGCCTTCACGGCCGCCGTCGAAGCGCTGCGCGCGGCCCGTCCCCGGCCGGAGATCGAGATCGAGCCGACGCGGGCCCCGCAGCGTCTGGCGCCCTTCGCGCACGCCGTGGAGGCCGCCGTGGTGGACGGCGAGGAGGACCTGGCCGACGGCAGGCTCGTGCTGCTGCACGATCCGGCCGGGCACGAGGCGTGGAAGGGCGCCTTCCGGCTCGTCACCCTGGTCCGCGCCGAACTGGAGCCGGAGATGGCGGCCGATCCGCTGCTGCCGGAGGTGTGCTGGTCGTGGCTGACCGGCGCGTTCCAGGCGCGCGGTCTCTCGTACGGCGAGGCGAGCGGCACGGTGACCCGGGCCGGCTCGCACTACTTCGGCGGGATGCGGGAGCGGCCCCCGGCCTCGCAGATCGAGATCCGGGCCTCCTGGACCCCGCGCGAGGGCGCGAACGGGGTGCCGGACACGGCGGCGCACCTCGCCGCCTGGTGCGATCTGCTGTCCCAGATCGCCGGACTGCCGCCGGCCACCGCCCCGGGGGAGGCGGCGGTGGTCTCGCTGCCGCAGCGGCGCGGGCCACGCGGTTCCTGAGACGGGCGCGGGGCCCGGTCTGACGATTACGGATCGATTACGGACCGGTAGGGGGACAGATCTCGGCCGTTCACGAACGGATGACAGTGCACTCCCGGAACGTTCGAGTTCTCGTTTCGATCTTCTAATGATCGATCACGTGTCCTAATCGCCCCGATTGTTACTCACCAAATCGTGATCATTCCCTAAAGCCGGGCACGGATGCTGCCGAAGACCACTTTGACCTTGTCAGCACGGTTTCGCCCCGGCTTCATCCCCAGCCGGCCCCGTCCCGCCATCCCCAGCAGGAGGCCTGGTGTCCGTTCTTCTCGAGCAGCCCGCAAGCCTGGTCGCCTACCGCCCGAACAAGCCGACCGCGATGGTCGTCGTCGCCGATCCCCGTGTGCGCTCCACCGTGACCCGTCATCTCTGGGCGCTCGGTGTGCGTGACGTGATCGAGGCCTCGTCCATCGCCGAGGCCCGTCCCCGCGTCGGCACCCCTCGCGACATCTGCGTCGCGGACGTCCACCTGCCCGACGGTTCAGGACTGACTCTCCTGTCCGAGACCCGCGCCGCGGGCTGGCCCAACGGCCTCGCCCTCTCGGCCGCCGACGACATCGGCGCCGTGCGCAACGCCCTCGCGGGCGGGGTCAAGGGCTACGTCGTCACCGGCACCCGCAACAACGTGGGTCTGCCCGGCCGCCCCGGCGCCGCCCCCATCGGGGCGGGCGCCCGAATGCACCGCCGTCCTCCGGGGGCACCGAGCCACCCGGGCGGCTACCGCGAGCTGTCCGGCCGTGAGGTCGAGGTGCTCAGACTGGTCGCGGAAGGGCAGTCCAACAAGGCGATCGGTGTCTCGATGGGCCTGTCGGCCCTGACCGTCAAGAGCCACCTCGCCCGGATCGCCCGCAAGCTCGGCACGGGAGACCGTGCCGGGATGGTCGCCGTCGCCCTGCGCACCGGCATCATTCACTGACCGGCCCGGACCGGACACTGACCGGTTCTGACCCTTCGTGTTACGCCGGAGGCCACCGACAGAACGTTCTGTCGGTGGCCTCCGGCGTAACACGGATAGTCTTGACAGGTGACCGACGCCCAAGAAACCGCAGCAGACACTTCACTGCGAACCACCGGGGGCGCCCCTCCGGACGAGGGCGGCGTTACGCCTCAGGCGCAGCCGATCCCCCTCCTGGAGCCGCGCGAGGGCATCCCCCCGGTGATCGCCGACGCCGACGCCCTCGCCGAGGTCGTGGCGGCCTTCGCGGCCGGCAGCGGGCCGGTGGCGGTGGACGCCGAACGGGCCTCCGGGTACCGCTACGGCCAGCGCGCCTACCTCGTGCAGCTGCGCCGCGAGGGGGCGGGCACCGCGCTCATCGACCCGGTGGCCTGCCCCGACCTCTCCGGCCTCGGGGCCGCGATCGGCTCCGCCGAGTGGGATCTGCACGCCGCGACCCAGGATCTGCCCTGCCTGCGCGACATAGGCATGATCCCCACCAGGATCTTCGACACCGAGCTGGCCGGCCGGCTCGCGGGTTTCCCCCGCGTCGGCCTCGGAGCGATGGTCGAGGGCGTCCTCGGCTACACGCTGGAGAAGGGCCACTCGGCGGTGGACTGGTCGACCCGCCCGCTGCCCGAGCCGTGGCTGCGGTACGCCGCGCTCGACGTCGAACTGCTGGTCGACCTGCGCGACGCGCTGGAGAAGGAGCTGGAGCGCCAGGGCAAGCTGGACTGGGCCCTCCAGGAGTTCGAGGCGATCGCCACCGCGCCCCCCGCCCCGCCGCGCAAGGACCCCTGGCGCCGTACCTCCGGCATGCACAAGGTCCGCAAGCGCCGGCAGATGGCGGTCGTCCGGGAGCTGTGGACGGCTCGCGACCGGATCGCGCAGCGCCGCGACGTCTCCCCCGGCAAGGTCCTCAGTGACGCCGCCATCATCGAGGCCGCGCTCGCCCTGCCCCCGAACGTGCACGCCCTCGGCGCGCTGCCGGGCTTCGGGCACCGGGTCAACCGGCGGCAGCTGGAGCAGTGGCAGGCGTCCGTGGACCGCGCCAGGGAACTGCCGGAGAGCGAACTGCCGCAGCCGGGTTCGCCGCTGGCGGGCCCCCCGCCGCCGCGCGCCTGGGCCGACCGCGATCCGGTGGCCGCGGCCCGGCTGTCCGCCGCGCGGGCCGGGGTGATCGCCCGCGCCGAGGAGCTGCGCCTGCCGCAGGAGAACCTGATCGCCCCGGACACGGTGCGCAGACTGTGCTGGGAGCCGCCGGCCGAGACCGCTCCGGAGGCGGTGGCGCAGGCGCTGCGCGATCACGGCGCGCGGCCGTGGCAGGTCGAGCTGGTGACCCCGGTCCTGCTGAAGGCGCTGCGCGAACACCCCTGACGGAGCCGATCCCGAACGCCGGACGGGCTGGATTCATCCAGCCCGTCCGGCGTTTCAGGACGACGCGAAGGCGCACGCACCGGCAAGACGCGCCCCACCCCCGGACCCCGGCGATCACCAGCCCGTCCGGCGTTCGGGGACGAGCGTCCGCCGCGGGCGGTGTGACCTTCGACGCTCCGCGGGACGGGGTGGCACAGTTTGGTTACCCGCAAGTAGCATGAGCTTGGCGACACGCTCCGGCGTGCCGCGTGGCAGCGCCATCCCGCACCCTGGAGGAGAGCCAACGTGCCTCGTACCATCCGGGACGTCGTCTTCGTCGACGGCGTCCGCACCCCGTTCGGCAAGGCGGGCCCGAAGGGCATGTACCACGAGACCCGGGCCGACGACCTCGTCGTGAAGGCGATCCGGGAGCTGCTGCGCCGCAACCCGGACCTGGACCCGCAGAAGATCGACGAGGTCGCCATCGCCGCGACCACGCAGATCGGCGACCAGGGCCTGACCCTGGGCCGTACCGCGGGAATCCTGGCGGGCCTGCCGCAGTCGGTGCCCGGCTACTCCATCGACCGCATGTGCGCGGGCGCGCTGACCGCCGTCACGACGACGGCCGGTTCGATCGCCTTCGGCGCGTACGACGTGGTGATCGCGGGCGGTGTCGAGCACATGGGCCGCCACCCGATGGGCGAGGGCGTCGACCCCAACCCGCGCTTCGTCTCCGAGAAGCTGGTCGACGAGTCGGCCCTGTTCATGGGCATGACGGCGGAGAACCTGCACGACCGCTTCCCGCACCTGACCAAGGAGCGCGCGGACGCCTACGCGGTGCGCTCGCAGGAGAAGGCCGCGAAGGCGTACGCGAACGGGCAGATCCAGGCCGATCTGGTCCCCGTCTCGATCCGCCGCACCTCCCCCGAGGCCGGGGAGACCGGCTGGGGCCTGGCGACCGCCGACGAGCCGATGCGCCCGGGTACCACGCTGGAGCAGCTGGCCGGCCTCAAGACGCCCTTCCGCCCGCACGGCAAGGTCACCGCGGGCAACGCGGCCGGCCTGAACGACGGCGCGACCGCCTCGGTGCTCGCCTCCGAGGACTTCGCGCGCGAGAACGGCCTGCCGGTCAAGATGCGCCTGGTCTCCTACGCCTTCGCCGGTGTGGAGCCCGAGGTCATGGGCTACGGGCCGATCCCCGCGACCGAGAAGGCGCTCGCCAAGGCGGGCCTGACGATCTCCGACATCGGCCTGTTCGAGATCAACGAGGCTTTCGCCGTGCAGGTGCTGGCCTTCCTCGACCACTACGGCATCGCCGACGACGACCCGCGCGTGAACCAGTACGGCGGCGCGATCGCCTTCGGTCACCCGCTGGCCTCCTCCGGCGTCCGGCTGATGACGCAGCTGGCGCGGCAGTTCGAGGAGCAGCCCGAGGTCCGGTACGGCATCACCACCATGTGTGTCGGCTTCGGCATGGGCGCGACCGTGATCTGGGAAAACCCCCACTGGGAGGGCAAGTGAGCACCACCGCTGAGCTGCTGAAGGGCGCGGCCGAACTGTTCCCGGGGGAGGTCGTGACCCAGGCGCACGTACGCCACCTCGACCTGCCGGGCGCGGGCCGTTTCGCCCTGATCACGCTGGACAACGGGCTGGACCACACCAAGCCGACCACCTTCGGCCCGGCCTCGCTCGCGAACCTGAACACCGCGATCGATCAGGTCGAGAAGGAGGCGGCGGCCGGGGAGATCGTCGGCGTCGGGATCACCGGCAAGCCGTTCATCTTCGCCGTGGGCGCCGACCTCAAGGGCGTGGGCCTGCTGCAGCGGCACGAGGACGGGGTGGCGATCGCCAAGGGCGGCCACGACGTCTTCAAGCGGCTGTCGCACCTCGCGGTGCCCAGCTTCGCGTACTACAACGGCGCGGCCATGGGCGGCGGGGTCGAGGTCGGTCTGCACTGCTCGTACCGCACGGTCTCCTCGGCGCTGCCCGCCTTCTCGCTGCCCGAGGTCTTCCTGGGACTCGTCCCGGGCTGGGGCGGCTGCACGCTGCTGCCGAACCTGATCGGTGCCGACCGAGCGGTTTCGGTCATTGTCGAGAACTCCCTGAACCAGAACCGTCAGCTCAAGGGCAAGCAGGTCCACGAGCTGGGGATCGCGGACGCGATCTTCGAGGGCGCGGACTTCCTGGAGCAGTCGCTGCTGTGGACGGCCGCCGTCCTCAGGGGCGAGATCGTCGTGGAGCGTCCCGAGGTGGACCGCGGCGAGGGCTGGGACCAGGCCGTGGCGCGCGGCCGGGCCGTCGCCGACTCCAAGGTGCACGGCGCGGCCCCGGCCGCCTACCGCGCCCTGGACATCATCGAGGGCGCGAAGTCCGGTGACCTCCAGGCCGGTTTCGACGCCGAGGACCAGGCCCTCGCGGACCTGATCATGAGCGGGGAGCTGCGCGCCGGCCTGTACGCCTTCGACCTCGTACAGCGCCGTGCCAAGCGTCCGGCGGGCGCGCCCGACAAGTCGCTGGCGCGTCCGGTCAACAAGGTCGGCGTGGTCGGAGCGGGCCTGATGGCCTCGCAGCTCGCGCTGCTGTTCGTGCGCCGTCTTGAGGTGCCGGTCGTGCTGACCGACATCGACCAGGCGCGGGTCGACAAGGGCGTGGGCTACGTGCACGCCGAGATCGACAAGCTGCTCGGCAAGGGCCGGGTCAACCAGGACAAGGCGAACCGGCTCAAGGGCCTGGTCTCGGGTGTCCTGGACAAGGCCGAGGGCTTCTCGGACGCGGACTTCGTGATCGAGGCCGTCTTCGAGGAGATCGGTGTCAAGCAGCAGGTCTTCGCCGAGGTCGAGGCGGTCGTCCCGGCCCACGCGATCCTCGCGACCAACACCTCCTCGCTGTCGGTCACGGAGATGGCCTCGAAGCTGAAGCACCCCGAGCGGGTCGTCGGCTTCCACTTCTTCAACCCGGTGGCCGTGCTGCCGCTGCTGGAGATCGTGCGCGGCGAGCGGACCGACGACGCGGCGCTCGCGACGGCCTTCGGTGTCGCGAAGAAGCTGAAGAAGTCCGCGGTGCTGGTCAAGGACGCCCCGGCCTTCGTCGTCAACCGCGTCCTGACCCGCTTCATGGGCGAGATCCAGAACGTCATCGACGAGGGCACGCCCGTCGAGGTGGCCGAGAGGGCCGTCGAGCCGCTCGGTCTGCCGATGTCGCCGCTGGTGCTGCTGGAGCTGGTGGGGCCGGCGATCGGCCTGCACGTCTCGGAGACGCTGCACGGCGCCTTCCCTGACCGCTTCACCGTCTCGCCGAACCTCAAGGCGGTCGTCGAGGCCGGTAAGCGCGGTTTCTACGTGTACGACTCCGGCAAGCCGGAGCTGGACCCGGAGGTCGCGGCGCTCCTGAAGCAGGGCGACACGGTGCTGACCGAGCAGCAGGTGCGCGACCGGGTCACGGACGCGGTGGCCGAGGAGATCGGCCTCATGCTCGCCGACGGCGTCGTCGCCGAGGCCCAGGACATCGACCTGTGCCTGATCACCGGCGCCGGCTGGCCCTTCCACCTGGGCGGTATCACGCCGTACCTGGACCGCGAGGGCGTCGCGGAACGCGTCAACGGCAAGCGTTTCCTCCAGCCGGGCGTCGCCTCGGTTCCGGTGGTCTGAGCCGCGGAGCGCAGAAGGACAGGTGACGGGGCGAGCCGCCCCGTCACCTGTCCTTCTCCGGTGCTCAGGCGTGGGGCCCGGCGCCGACAGCGATCATCGCGGAGAACACCACCACGGTGGGTGCCGACTCGGCGCCGAAGACGTCCGTCGCGAACACCTCCACCGTGTGCGGGCCCGGGGTCCAGGCCCACTCCGACTCCCAGAACCAGCCTCCGTCCGGACCCACGGGCACGGCCCCGATGACGACACCGGCCTCGCGCAGCCCGACGTGTGCGGCCCCTGGCGCCGAGCCCTGGAACATCACGGCGCGGCTGGACAGTTGCTGCTGCGGAGCCGGGAAGGTGACCGCCGGGGCGTTGCCTCCCGCGGGGGGAGGGACCATCGCGGCTCCTGTCCCGGCGCCGGCCTCGTACACCGGAATCCGGGCCGGTGCCGCTCTCTCCGACACGGTGAACACCACCTCCGTACGCGGTGAGTGGAAGCCCGCCGGGTCCACGGCGAACAACCGCACCACGTGCTTGCCCGGCGGCAGCCGCTTGGGCGACTGCCACATCCAGCTTCCGTCCGGGGCGGTGGGCGGGGACGCCAGGAACTTGCCGTTCTCCCAGAGACTCACCCGCACCGAGCCCGGCGCCGTCCCCCCGACGCGGACCCCTTCCGGGTGCACCTCCTCTGCCTGCCGCGGTGTCAGCACCGTGGGAGCGGGGAAGGTGTCCTCCTTCACCAGCGAGGTGGAGCTGAGGTACGACTCGATCGCCGACCTGTCCCGGTCGGGCTCCTCGCGGCCGTTGCTCACGAAGCCCAGGCGCGGAGCGATGCCGTCGATGAGGAAGTTCAGCAGCCCCATGAGCGCGGGCACGTTGCGGCGGGTGACCTGCGTGTGGTCCGTGATGAACGGGGAGTCGCTGAAGACGAAGTTGAAGTTCTCGTAGTGCTGGAAGAGCCCCAGGAAGGGTTCGACCTGCACGGGGTACTGCTCGTCCTGCGGGGAGGACAGCAGATAGACGTTGGCGCGACTGTTGGTCCCGGAGCGCACGAGTTCGGGGATCACCTCGTCGAGATAGCGCACCTTGTCCGGCGTCACGTCCTCACCCATCATGTAGCGGGCGACCTTGGGGTGGACGGTCTGCACGTAGGTCCCGACGCTGAACTGCGGTACGACGGAGACGATGTTGCGGAATCCGTAGCGCAGGCCGAAGTACAGCGCCGCGCTGCCGCCCTTGGAGCCGCCCCACATCGTGCAGTCGTCGGGGGTGAGCCCCAGGGCCCTCATGACGTTCCCGATGAGCGTGACGACGGACTCCTGTAGCGAGAAGTCCATGCCGCGGCACAGGTAGTAGCTGTTCATCCCGTCGAACCGGTCCTTGATCCACAGGATGTTGGCCCGCAGGTTGTCGAACACGCCGTTGGACCAGCCGTAGTCGTCGGGCGCCGAGAAGTTGGCGAAGACGACGACGAGGTGCCGGCTGCCGTTCTTGGCGTGGGCGAAGCGGTACTCCACGGGGAAGGCGCCGGAGGCCTCGATGCCCTCCACCAGTGTCCGTTTACTCGCGGGCTTCTCAGGCATGTGCGGGTCCAGTCCTTCGCGTGTTCCCCCGCCGCACGGCCCGTCCGGCGAGGACGCCACCGCGCCGGTCGCGGGACGTAGGGTGATCGTTGTGTTCGTATCCAGCCGCGGCGGAACCCGGTCTCCCGCCGCCCGCCCTCCACGCCGCGCCCGCGCGTGGGTACTTGCCGTACTGCTGCTGGTGCTGTGCGCCTGTGAGCGGACCCCCGCCCCCGCTCGGCCGGAGGTGCGGGCCACGCCCGCGTGGCAGGGCGGCCTCGTGGGTGTGGCGACCTGGAACATGTGCGGGGTCGACGCGTGGGGCTGTGCGGAGACCGGCGGGCGCGCGGGCAAACGGAGCGCGCTGGCACGTCTGGCTCAACGGCCTTCCGTGCACGTGGTGTTGTTGCAGGAAGTGTGCCGTCCGGACCTCTCCGCCGCGCTCGCCGCGCTCGGTTCGCGTTGGCACAGCGCCTGGCTCCCGTACCACTACGCGGGAGAGAACGGCCGCCTCACCGGGGTCCCGTGCGATCGCGAGGACGGTGACGCGCGTGCCGGGCTGGCCGTGCTCGCCGACCGGCCGCTGTCGCGGGTGGCGCCGGTCACCACGCCGCGGCCGACGACAGGGCTGCGTCGCGGTGCCGTCTGCGCCACGGTGGCCGCCTATCGGCTCCGGGTCTGCGACGCCCACCTCACCCCGCTCGGCAGCGATCACGCCCATCCTCACCGGGAGTACCGCGCGGAGGAGTTGCGGGCGCTGCTCGGCGCGGCGGGGGGTGGGCGCTTCGTGTACGGCGGGGACTTCAACCTCAATCCGCCCGGCCGGGCCAACGCGGCGAGCGGAGTGTGGCCGAGGGCCGCGTACCGGACGCACCGGGAGTGCGACGAGGGACGGGAGCGGCCTCGTCCCACCCATTCCTCCGGGCACAAGCTCGACTACCTGTTCACCGCCTCGCCGCGTGCGGGGTGCGGCGTGTTCGAGACCGGCGCTTCCGACCACCGGGCCCTGGTGATGACGGTGAGACTCCCCTGAGAGGGACGCGCGGCTCACGGCACGATCACGCCCTCGTGCACGCGACCGGAGGGCACTCCCTCCCCCCGGCTGTGCGCCGTCGGGCGGGGCGGAGAAGGGCGGCGCTGCACGGGGACTCCGTAACCGCTGGGCCCCTCAAGGGCCAGGTGTTGGTCGGCTCTCTCCAGGGCCGGGCGCGGCTCGGGCCCGCGGCCGAAGGCGGCCGGCCGGGATCTGGCCGGATCGAGGTCCCCACCCGCCACGAGCATGCGGTCGACCACCCGGCCGGCCGCGTTGCCGTCGTCCAGATCGCAGAACTCCCGCTGGAACCAGCGGTACCGCTCGTCGTAGTAGGCGCGGATGCGGTCCACGTCGCGGATCGCCGAGATCAGTTGCTCCGAACTGTCCAGGAGCGGGCCGGGCGCGGACTGTTCGAAGTCGAAGTAGAAGCCGCGCAGGGTGTCCCGGTAGTGGTCAAGGTCGTAGGTGAAGAAGAGCAACGGACGGCCGGTGTTGGCGAAGTCGAACATGAGGGACGAGTAGTCCGTGATCATCACGTCGGTGATCAGGGAGAGGTCCGCCATGTCCGGGTAGTCGGACACGTCGTGGACGAAGCCGTTGCCCGCCCCCGGTACCGGGTCCACGACATTGGGGTGCCGGCGCACCAGCAGTACGTGGTCGGCGCCCAGACGCTGCCGGGCGTCGTCGAGATCGATGCGGAAGTCGAACTTGTACTGTCCGGGCGCGTAGAACTGGTCGTCGCGCCAGGTCGGGGCGTAGAGCACGACGCGTTTGCCGGGCGGCAGGCCGAGCCAGGCCCGCACTCGTTCGGCGCGGCGTTGGGTGTCGGTCCTGCGCAGCACGTCGTTGCGCGGGTAGCCGCTGGCCAGCATCTCCCCCGGGAAGCCGAAGGCGCGTTGCAGGATGGGGGTGCTGAAGCTGTTCGGGGAGACGAGGAAGTCCCAGTTCTGCACCTCCTTCTCCACGCGCTCCAGGTAGCGCTTGTCGGCGAAGTGGACGGCCTCGATGTCGTGGCCGATCTTCTTGAGGGGCGTTCCGTGCCAGGTCTGCATGACGACCTGCCCCTCGCGCTTGACGAACCAGTCCGGCAGGTGGTTGTTGGCGACGACGTACCGCGAGGTGGCCAGCGCCTCGTACCACTGCGGGGACCACATGCGCACGGGGGTGACGCCGGGCGGTACCTGCACCTGATCGTCGCGGACGACCCACAGGTAGGTCAGGCCGAGCCGCCTTCGCTGCATCTCCTCGTGCATGGCGCGCGGGCTGTCGGAGTACTGGGTGCCCTTGAAGGCGTCGAACAGCACGGTGTCGCGCAGCGGCGTGCGCCGCGCGGCCGGGTAGGCGCGGGTGCGCTGGACCTTCTGCCGGTACGGTCCGCGGGCTTCGGCCGGCATCGCGGAGTGCACGAGCAGGGAGAGCCGGTCGTACGCCTCGGCCTGGAGTTCGTAGCGCCGCTCCAGGTGGACGAGGCGCTGGGGGAAGGAGCCGAGCGCGTCCTGCTCGATCTTGACCATGAGGTCCTCGCCGCGATCGACCTTGCCGTGCACCGCGGGGTCCGCTCGCCGCAGGAAGAAGTCCCAGCGGCCCGCGGCCAGGGGGATGTCCCCGGCCAGGGTGCGCATCGCGGTGGGCGTGAGGACCGCTTCGAAGTCGTGGCCGTGCCAGCTCAGCGGCACCGTCCGCTCGGCGCCGTGCGCCCGGGACCGTACGATCAGGGCCGCGCCGCGGTACTCCTCGCTCGTGAGGCGGTCGGCGGCCGCGTAGTGGCCCGACAGGACGAGTGAGCCGTCCTCCCGCCAGCCGGCCCGCCGCACGAGCGGGAGGGTGGCCCGCTCGAACACCACGAGGTATCCGGCGCCGTTGCGGTGCACGACGACCTCGCGGTCCCCCCTGGGGGTCTGTACCGAGTCCGGCATCCGGTAGTGGCCGTCCGGCGTGTCGTCGGCCACCACTGGGTACAGGGGCGCCTTGCGGCCCTCGACGTGCAGCGTGGTCTTCCATCCGTTGCTGCCCATGCTCCACGCCTCCGGCACGCCGGTGGCGCCGGCCCGGGTGCGCGAGACGGGCACGAGCCGGGCGAGCGGGATGCGGGTGACGAAGGTGCACCAGCCCTCTCCGCCCGCGGTGAAGCGCACCGGGGCGTCGTGCTGCGTACCGCCGTTCATGCTGCTGACCCGGAACTTGCCCCATTCGGGGATCTTCGGGCCGAGGTGGACCCCGCCGATCTCCAGGTGGTCCCCCACCACCCGGTGCCGGGTGATGCGGCAGCGCACCACCTCGACCCGGATCTTGAGGGTGCCCTGGAGGAAGAGCGGCACGACCCGGGTGTTCTTGGCGACGTAGAGGTGGGGCGGGTTGGCGGCGCTGTCGGCGTGGCCCCGGGCGATGCCCTTGTAGCGGAACAGGCCGCGGCTGAGCACACCTGCCGCGACGTCCCACGTGCCCTCGACCCACTGGCCCTTGCGCTTGAGGCGGGTGACGTCGATACGGGATTCAAAACCCGCCCAGTCGTAGCAGTAACGGCTCTGGCTGGAACGTTCGGTGGCCTCGGGGAAGTACGTGGTGCGCGCCGCGGCGACGACCGTGCGGCCCTGCTTCTTGTTGCGCAGGGCGATCGCCTTCACCGACATGCGCTTCCTGTGCACGTTGATGAAGCGGATGTAGGCCGAGCCGGTGAGCGTCAGCATGCCCTCGTCCCAGTGCGCCCCGTTGAGCGAACCGTGCAGGGACAGCTCCTTGTCCAGCCGGTAGGCCTTCTTGTCCAGGCCGACGCTGCGGTCCCCGAGGTAGGGGTAGTTGAGGTAACGGTGCAGACGACGGCGCACCGGCAGCGGGCCGCCCTTGCGCTCGAAGGCGATCACGTCGAGCAGTTCGGGCAGCATCCCCGCCCGGACCAGGGACCACTTGACCCGTGCCTCGGCCGGGAGTTCGTCGAGGATGTCGCTGTCGGCCCGGTCCAGGAAGGCGTTGGCATAGTCCATGAAAAGGGTCTGGAACTCCTCGTCCGCGTCGGGCAGCGACTTGAGGTGGGTCATCAGGTCCGACTTCAGGCACACGACGTCGTACTTGCGCTTGTGCTCCTCGTAGAGGCGCGAGCGGTGCCCGCCGAGGAAGTCGCTCACCGAGCGGACCGCGCTGACGCGGTCGCGCAGGTTGTCGATCTCGGTGTACCGCTGGGTGATGGACGGGGCGGCGCCGCCGTCCCGTCTGCGCCAGAAGTAGACGATGTCGGTGATGACGTCGACCTTGGCCGCGCGGAAGTGCGCGAACATATTGACCCAGGAGTCCTCGTAGAGGACGCCCTCGGGGAAGGCGATGAAGTTGCCGTCCCAGAAGGTGCGCCGGAAGACCTTGTTCCAGACCGTGCGGTCGTAGATGAGCCCGTCGAAGCGCGTGATGTGGGTTCCGGTGCGGTTCTTCTTCGACAGTCCCTGGTGCAGCGGCGACTGCCACTTCTTCGTCGAGTTCATCATCTGGACGTTCCCGGAGACGAAGTCCGAGCCCGAGGTCTCCAGCGCCCGCACCATGCGGTCGTAGGCGTACTCGGGGATGACGTCGTCACCGTCGACGAAGGCGAGGAACTCGGCCTCGGGATGCGCGGCGCGGATGCCGACGTTCCGGGCCTGCCCGGGTCCGTGGGATTCCTGGCGGATGAGCCGGAAGCGCGGATCGCGGCGGCAGTAGTCCTGCGCGATGGCCGTGGACGCGTCCGTGGACCCGTCGTCCACGAGGACGACTTCGAGGTCGGCGAAGGTCTGGCAGGCGATCGACTCCAGGCACTCCGTCAGATAGACCTCTACGTCCTGGAAGGGCACGACAACACTCAGTCGAGGCCGCTCGGGCACGCTCACTCCTCAGCAAACCGGCACGGCTCGCTGGAGTGCTCGTCCCCGAACCGTGTGCGCCACTCCCCCCAGGAGAAAGGACTGCTCTGTCCCACCCGCGCACCAGCAAAAAATTGAATACCTGACCTTCACAGGGTGGACACATACTGCATGGTCGTGTTCATGCTGTCAACAGATTTCATTCAGGAAGCGACTAATACGGGCATACCCCTGCCGTCCCGATGTCAACTTCCATGCAACCATGACCCCTCGAAAACGTGTCTATAGTTCAGTCGCACCACTCCGACCCCGGGCCGGCCGCCTCCCCCCACCCGAGCCCTGCCCCGTGTGACCAGCAGGCGTCGCAGAAGAGGAAGCCCAGGCATGACCGAGACCGGAACCGAGACCGGAGGCCAGAGCACGCCGCCGGCCTCCTCCCACCGCAGGCGCAAGAAGGCCGGCAAACGGCACGTCGGGCGGTGGATTCTGCTGAGCCTGCTCGTGATCGTGCTCGCCGCGGGTGGCACCGGCTGGTGGTACTTCGAGCACCTCAACGGAAACATCAAGGGCGTCGACATCAACAAGGCGCTGGGCAAGGACCGCCCCGAGAAGGCGGTCACCGCCTCGAACGCCACCAACCTCCTGGTCCTGGGCTCCGATTCCCGGGCCGGGGACAACGGGAAGCTGGACGCGGGCAGCGTCAGTGGTGCCCGTTCGGACACCGCGCTGCTCGTGCACATACCGGAGGGCCGTCAGCAGGCGGTCGCCGTGAGCATCCCCCGGGACACGCTGATCGACCGTCCCGAGTGCGTCAAGCAGGACGGGGGCACGCTCCCGGCCGCGCACCGCGTCATGTTCAACTCCGTCTACTCGGTGGCCGGTCCGGCCTGTGTGGTGAAGACGGTCGAGAAGATGTCGGACGTCCGCATCGACCACATGATGGAGATCGACTTCGCCGGCTTCAAGGGACTGGTCGACGCCATCGGCGGGGTGAGCGTCACGACCGACGAGGACATCCACGACAGCAAGAGCGGCTTCGACCTGCCGAAGGGCACCCACAAGCTCGACGGGACCGACTCGCTCAAGTTCGTGCGCACCCGCTACGGACACGGCGACGGCAGCGACCTCGGACGCATCGGTCTGCAGCAGCAGTTCATGCTGGCGCTGCTCAGCGAGATCAAGAAGCAGGACCTGCTCGGCAGCCCCACCAAGGCCGTCAAGATCGCCAACTCGGCCACCAAGGCGCTCACCACCGACGAGGACCTCGCCTCGATCACCTCGCTCGCCGAGTTCGCCCGCAGCATGCGTGGCATCGACCCGAACACGATGGACACCATCATGCTGCCGGTCGCCTACGACACGCAGGACCGCAACCGCGTCGTGCCCGCCCAGCCGCAGGCCGGCCAGTTGTGGAAGGCGATCCGCGAGGACACCGAGATCCCCGAGTCCGCGAAGAAGTCGCCCGCGACTGGTGGCTGACCCGCCGTAGCGAGCCGGGTCACAGCGGCACAGGGGCGGGGCCCGGTCCGAGGACCGGGCCCCGCCCCTGTGCCGTCACCGGCCTCGCGCCGGCCCGGATCAGACCGTGATCGACGGGGCCAGCGCGAGGCCGGGGTCGCCGTTCTGCCGGGCCACCCGCAGCCTCCCGTCCGCGCCGAGCGTCGTGAGGACCACGCGGCCGTGCGCGTCCACCGCGAGCCCCGGCTGCCCGATGCTCTCCTCGCCGGTCGGCGCCCACCACACGCCCCCCTGCTCGTTCTCGGTGCCGCACGCGGCGAGCAGTATCTGCCCGAAGGCGTCCCGGTAGGCGAAGACCGTGCAGTCGTACCCGTCGAGCGACGCGCGCACCACGCTGACCGGCCCCTCGGCGGGCGCCCCGCCCAGCGGCAGCAGCCAGCCCCCGGGCCGGTGGCCGACGACTCCCCCGGTCTCGGGGTCGGTCCAGTAGTAGGTGACCCGGTCCTCGGCCGTCTCCAGGGCGGTGAGGCTGCCGGGGACGACCGTCAGCGGGATGTCCGCCGCGCGTTCGATGGCGACGCCCGGCCGGGGCCGCACCCAGTGTCCGGCCGGCCCCTCCCCCGCGCACAGCGCCTCCAGGCGCCCCGCGTCGGTCGCGACGGCGGCCGGGGGCCCCTGGAGCAGGCTGCCCTTGAGGTCCTTCCACGCCGCCCACTTGCCGGTCTTGTCCTCCCAGCGCACGCTGAGTCCCCGGCCCGCGTTGCGGACCAGCACGTGCACCGTGCCCACCGTGTCGATCACCACCGCGGGCACCCCGATCAGTGCCTGGCGGTCCGCGGTCTGGTTCGGCGTACCGAGGGAACGGAACGGCGCCAGCGGCCGCCCGCTCTGGTACTGCACCGCGTGCACGAGGTCCGTGGTCGCGGGCGCCCCCTGCCCGGGAACCGCCCGGCGGCCGACGAGATGCGCGTACCCGTCCCTGCCCTGCGCGATCGTCAGGTCCGTGAGGTGCGGGCCGGGGAAGTGGTCGGGTCCCGACCACTCGGGGCCGCCCGGCCGGGTCTCCGTCCACCGGGACACGCCTTCGGCGGTCAGCGCGTACGCGGTGAGCCGCCCGTCCTTGCCGCGCAGCAGCCAGCGGCCCAGCGGGGTCCGGAGCGGGCCGCTGCCCGCCCCGCCCGCCGATGCCGCCGTCGGGGAAACCGCTGCCTGTGCCGCCTTGTCCGATCTGGCCCGCATGATGTGAGGTCGTCCTCCCGTGGTTCCGGCCGGGCTTCCGGCCCGCGCCGCGCCCGCGTCGGCAGGCGGGAGCAGCGCTCATCATAGAATCACCACGCCCCGCGCCCCGGAGCGGCCGGTACCGCTGCGAGCCCTGTCCGGCCCCATCATGGGTCCGTGAACCAGCCTCCAGAACCCCTGAGTCCCCGCCGCACCCTCGTCGTGGACGGCGCCAACGTGGTCGGGGCGGTCCCCGACGGCTGGTGGCGCGACCGCGCGGGCGCCGCCCGCAGGCTGCGCGACTCCCTCGTACCCTACGGCGATGCCGGGCTGCCCGGCTGGCCCGCCCCGCTGGAGGTGGTCCTCGTCGTGGAGGGCGCGGCGCGCGGGATCGGGGACGTGCCCGGGGTGCGGGTGCTCGCGGCGGAGGGCAGCGGGGACGACCGGATCGTGCGGGCGGTGGCCGAGGCGCCCGGTCCCACCCTCGTCGTCACCGCCGACCGTGAACTGCGGCGCCGGGTCGAGGCCCTGGGCGCCGAGTGCGCGGGGCCGCGCACGGTACGGCCGTGACCGCCCCGCACTCGCCCGTACGCCGTCGGCCTCGGCGCCGCGCGAGCGGTACGGCCGCGTCCACGGCCGCCCCCCGCCGCCGTCCCGCGCGGCTCCACCGGCGCCCGGTGCCGCCCCCGTGGCTCACGGACGTGTCCCGGACGCCGTGTCGAGCCGGCTGTGGGAGCGGCCGTACGTGAAGTAGACGACGCAGCCGACGACCATCCAGACGACGAACCGCAGCCAGGTCTCGGAGGGCAGGTTGAGCATGAGCCACAGCGAGGCGAGGACCGAGACGATCGGCAGCCAGGGCACGAACGGGGTGCGGAAGGAGCGCTCCAGGTCGGGCCGGGTGCGGCGCAGCACGATCACGCCGAGGGCCACCACCACGAAGGCGAACAGGGTCCCGATGTTGACGAGTTCGGCGAGTTCGTCGATCGAGGTGAACCCGGCGACGGCGGCGACGACCAGCCCGAGCAGCAGCGTGGAGCGGTAGGGCGAGCCGAAGCGGGGGTGGACCCGGGAGAACGCCTGGGGCAGCAGTCCGTCCCGGCTCATCGCGAAGAACACGCGGGTCTGGCCGAGCAGCAGGATCATGCAGACCGAGGTGAGGCCGACGGCCGCGCCGAAGCTGATGAGCCCGGCCCAGAAGGGGTGGCCGACGGACTTGAAGGCGTCGGCGAGCGGGGCGTCCACGCTCAGTTCGGTGTACTTCTGCATCCCGGTGACGACGACGGACACCGCGATGTAGAGGACGGTGCAGATGACGAGGGAGCCGAGGATGCCGCGCGGCACGTCGCGCTGCGGGTCGCGGGTCTCCTCGGCGGCGGTCGCGACGACGTCGAAGCCGATGAACGCGAAGAACACGACGGCCGCGGCGGTGAAGATGCCCATGATCCCGAAGTTGGACGGGGTGAACCCGGCGACGACCTGGATGAGCGGGGCGGCGAGCCCGCTGCCGCCCTCGGTGCTCCGGGAGGGCGGTACGAAGGGGTCGTAGTTGGCGCCGGTGACCAGGAAGGCGCCGACGACGATCACGATCAGCACGACGGTCACCTTGACGGCGACGATCACGTTGGTGACCCGCGAGGACAGCTTGGTGCCCGCCACGAGGATGCCGGTCAGCACGAGGACCAGGAGCGCGGCGAGCAGGTCGAAGCCGAACGTCCCGCCGTGGGTGCCGCTGAGCGCCTGGGGCAGGTGGAAGCCCGCCGAGTCCAGGAGTGAGCGGATGTACCCGGACCAGCCGACCGCGACCACCGCCGCGCCGAGGGCGAGTTCGAGGATCAGGTCCCAGCCGATGATCCAGGCGGGGAACTCCCCGAGGGAGGCGTAGGAGAAGGTGTAGGCGGAGCCGGCCACCGGGACCGTCGAGGAGAACTCGGCGTAACAGAGGGCGGCGAGCGCGCACACCACCCCGGCGACCGCGAAGGCCACGGCGACCGAGGGCCCGGCGTTCTGCTTGGCCACCTTCCCGGTGAGGACGAAGATTCCGGTGCCGATGACCACGCCGACGCCGAAGACGGTCAGGTCGAGGGCGGACAGGGATTTCTTGAGAGCGTGCTCGGGCTCCTCGGTGTCCTTGATGGACTGTTCGATGTTCTTGGTGCGGAAAATGCTGCGGCTGCTCACGGGCGTACCTCCCACGCTCGGCGTCCTCGCATGATCGGGAGAGTGATGGGCCACGTATGCCCCCGCAGGCGCGGTTTCACGCGAACGGGCCGCCACCACCACCCGCAAGGAGTGGCGAAGGCGGCCCGCAGGACTCGGCCGGAAGGGGCCCGGGTCAGTCGCGCGCGGTCTCCACGGAGGAGGACTCGGGGTGCTCAAAGCGGCCGTCCAGCTCCGCGACCAGGCCGGTGACCTGGCGGGCGATGTCGGGCGCGGTGAGCCCGATCTCCGCGAGCACCTCCTTGCGGGAGGCGTGGTCGAGGAAGCGCGGCGGGATGCCGAAGTCGCGCAGCGGCAGGTCCACACCCGCGTCGCGCAGGGCCTGGGCGATCGCGGAGCCGACGCCGCCGACCCGGCTGTTGTCCTCGACGGTGACGACGACGCGGTGGCGTTCGGCGAGCGGGGCGAGGGCCTCGTCGACGGGCTTGACCCAGCGCGGGTCGACGACGGTGGTGGAGATGCCCTGCTTGTCGAGGAGGGCGGCGACCTCCAGGCACATCGGGGCGAGCGCGCCGACGGAGACGAGGAGCACGTCGGGCTTCGCGGTGCCCGGCTCGCGCAGGACGTCCATGCCGCCGACCCGGTCGACGGCGGGGACGGCGGGGCCCACGACGCCCTTGGAGTAGCGCACGACGGTCGGCGCGTCCTCGACCTGGACGGCCTCGCGCAGCTGTCCGCGCAGCTGCTCGGCGTCGCGCGGGGCGGCGATGCGCAGGCCCGGCACCACCTGGAGCAGCGACATGTCCCACATGCCGTTGTGCGAGGCGCCGTCGTCCCCGGTGACCCCGGCGCGGTCCAGGACGAAGGTGACCCCGCACTTGTGCAGGGCGACGTCCATGAGGACTTGGTCGAAGGCGCGGTTGAGGAAGGTCGCGTAGACGGCGAAGACGGGGTGCAGTCCGCCGGTCGCGAGGCCGGCCGCGGAGACGGCGGCGTGCTGCTCGGCGATGCCGACGTCGTAGACCCGCCCGGGGAAGGCGTCGGCGAACTTCTTGAGGCCGACCGGCTGGAGCATCGCGGCGGTGATCGCGACGATGTCCTCGCGTTCCTCGCCCAGCCGCACCATCTCGTCGCCGAAGACCGAGGTCCAGCTCGCCGCGGCGGTCTTGACCGGCAGGCCGGTGTCGGGGTGGATGGGGCCGATGCCGTGGAAGCGGTCGGCCTCGTCGTGCTCGGCCGGCTCGTAGCCGCGGCCCTTCTGGGTGAGGCAGTGCACGATGACCGGGCCGCCGAAGCGCTTGGCGCGGGTCAGCGCGGACTCCAGGGCCTCGATGTCGTGGCCGTCGATCGGGCCGACGTACTTGAGGCCGAGGTCCTCGAACATGCCCTGCGGGGCGATGAAGTCCTTCAGGCCCTTCTTCGCCCCGTGCAGCGTCTCGTAGAGCGGGCGGCCCACGACGGGGGTGCGCTCCAGGAGGTCCTTGCCGCGGGTCAGGAAGCGCTCGTAGCCGTCGGTGGTGCGCAGGGTCGCCAGGTGGTCGGCGAGGCCGCCGATGGTCGGCCCGTAGGAGCGCTCGTTGTCGTTGACGACGATGATCAGCGGGCGGTCCTTGGCGGCGGCGATGTTGTTCAGCGCCTCCCAGGCCATGCCGCCGGTCAGGGCGCCGTCCCCGATGACGGCCACGACGTGGTCGTCCTTCCTGAGGACCTGATTGGCCTTGGCCAGTCCGTCGGCCCAGCCCAGGACGGTCGAGGCGTGGCTGTTCTCGATGACGTCGTGCTCGGACTCGGCGCGCGAGGGGTAGCCCGAGAGGCCGCCCCTGGTGCGCAGCTTCGAGAAGTCCTGGCGGCCGGTGAGCAGCTTGTGCACGTAGGACTGGTGGCCGGTGTCGAACAGGACCCGGTCCCGGGGGGAGTCGAACACCCGGTGCAGGGCGAGGGTCAGCTCGACGACACCGAGGTTGGGCCCCAGGTGACCGCCGGTCTTGGAGACCGCCTCCACCAGGAAGGTCCGGATCTCCTCGGCCAGCTGGTCGAGCTGCTCAGGGCTGAGCCGGTCCAGATCGCGCGGTCCCGTGATGCGGGTCAGCAGCGGCACCCGTGCCTCCTTGCAGTAAGAGCTGTTCGAGCTTTCCGAATCCAGTGAGTCTAGGCCCTGCCGACGGTCCGGCGGGTGCCGGGGAACGTCGGCGGCGGGCGAGGTGCGTCACGCGCGAGCGCGTGTCACGGCCATGATCCACCCCGGCGACGGCGGGCGCACGCGCCGGTGCCCGGCCTCCCACGAGGGAAGACCGGGCACCGGCGGTGGCCACAGGGCCGTTCGGGCTCAGGCGCGGCCCGCGGACTTCTGGGTCTTCCGGGTGACGGAGTCGATCACGACGGTGGCCAGCAGCACGCCACCGGTGACCATGTAGACGATCGGGGTGGCGACACCCTGCAGGGCCAGACCGTTCTGGATCGAGCTGATCACGAGGACACCGAGCAGCGCGTGCCAGGTGCTTCCCCGGCCACCGAAGAGGCTCGTACCGCCGATGACGGCCGCCGCGATGGCGTTCATCAGGAGTTCACCGGTGCCGGCGCCCTGGTTGGCGGTGGCGATCTTGGAGGCCAGGAAAAGACCGCCGGCCGCCGCGAAGCCGCCCGCGATGGCGAAGACCGAGATGCGGATCAGGACGACGTTGATGCCGGCCCGGCGGGACGCCTCCACGCTGCCACCGAGCGCGAAGATCTTGCGCCCGTAGGAGGTGCGGCGCAGCACGAAGTCCGTGATGATCACCAGCGCCAGGAAGATCACCAGTGCCAGGGGGGTGCCCTTGTACTGGTTGAGCATGATGGCGACGGCGAAGGCGAGGACGGCGAGCAGCGCGGAGCGCAGGATGATCTCACTCAGCGGCCGCGAGGGGACGCCGACGGCCTGACGGCGGCGCGCGTCCAGGAAGGAGCTGAGGAAGAAGCCCGCCACCGCGAGGACCGCGAGACCGTAGGCCACGGCCACGTCGGAGAAGTAGTACGTGGTGAGCTTGACGATCATGCCGTCGGGGTTGAGGTTGATCGTCCCGTTGTCGCCGAGGATCTGGAGCATGAAGCCCTGCCAGAACAGCAGGCCGGCCAGGGTGACCGCGAAGGCCGGGGCGCCGATCCGGGCGAAGAAGAAGCCGTGCACGGCGCCGATCACGACGCAGGTGACGATCGCGATGAGGATCGCCAGGCTGTCCGGTACGCCCTTGTTGACCGAGAGAACCGCGGAGAGGGCTCCCGCCACACCGCTGACCGAACCGACCGAGAGGTCGATCTCGCCGAGCAGCAGGACGAAGACGATGCCGACCGCGATGAGCCCCGTGCCGACCATGGTGATGCTCATGGCGGTGAGGTTGCCCGCGGTCAGGAAGCCACCGTTGAGGCTCGCGAAGATGATCCAGATGACGATGAGGCCGGCGACGACGGGCATGGTGCCCAGCTCGCCGCCGCGTATCTTGCGCTTGAACTCGGACACGTACCCGCCGAAGCCCTGCTCGCGGACGAGCAGCCGGGGGTCGATGGCGGTGACGGCGTCGGCGGCGGCGTCGGGGTTGCCCACGCTGTCCTTCACACCGCCACTCTTCGAGGTGTCCACGGAGGTGTTGTCGGTGCTCACTTCTGCACTCCCACGCTACGGGCCGCGCGGCGGGTCACGGCGTTCTCCGTGGCTCCGGTGATGGCGGAGATGATCTCTTCCTGCGAGGTCGTCTTCACGTCGAAGACGCCGTTGTTGCTGCCGAGGCGCAGGACGGCGACCTTGTCGGCGACCGCCTTGACGTCGGCCATGTTGTGGCTGATGAGCACGACCGCGTGGCCGCGCTCGCGCAGCCGCTCGACGAGGTCGAGGACCTGGGCGGTCTGCTCGACGCCGAGGGCGGCGGTGGGCTCGTCGAGGATGACGAGCTTGGGCTCGCCGAGCATCGAGCGGGCGATCGCGACGGTCTGGCGCTGACCGCCGGAGAGCGAGGCGATCGGGATGCGGACGCTCGGGATGCGGATCGACAGCGTGGTGAGCAGCTCGCGCGCGCGACGCTCCATCTCGACCTCGTCGAGGACGCCGCGCCTGCGCAGCTCCCGGCCGAGGTAGAGGTTGCCGACCACGTCGATGTTGTCGCACAGCGACAGGTCCTGGTACACGGTGGCGATACCGAGGGCCTGGGCGTCGTGCGGCTTGTTGATCGATACGGGCCTGCCCTCCCACTCGATGACTCCGTCATCGATGGGGTGCACACCCGCGATCGTCTTGACCAGGGTGGACTTTCCGGCTCCGTTGTCGCCCACCAGGGCGACCACTTCACCGGCGTGGACCTCAAGCTCGACATCGGTGAGCGCCTGGACGGCACCGAATCGCTTGGAGACCCCGCGCAACGCCAACACGGGCGCAGCGGACACGTGAACCATCTCCTTCGCCGCCTGACCGGCGGGGATGCCGCGCCCGGGGGGTGTGGGCGCGGAAAGGGTAGAGCAGAAAGATTGGGGGCCACCGTTGGTCCGTCCGGCACCCCGCCCCCGTAGCGGGACAGTTGACGGGGCGAGGTGCCGGACAGGTCTCGGGGTGGCGCGGGCCGGGGGCGCTGGTCTGCGGGGGCCCGGCCCGGAAGGACTACTTGAGGCCGAGCTTGTCGCAGGCCGCCTTGTAGTTCTTGGTGCAGATCTCGCTGAGCTTGTAGAACTTCTCCTTGAGCACGGTGTCCGAGATGTTGTCCTTGGTCAGCGAGACAACCGGGATGATCTTGCTCGGGACGGCCTTCGTGGTGGCGCTGTCGACCTTGTCGGGCGCGATGGAGGCCAGGTCCTCACCCTTGCCGACCGCGACGGCCAGCTCGGCGACCGTGTTGGCCTCCTGCGGGTAGGACTTGTAGACGCTCATGAACTGGTCGCCGGAGATGATGCGCTGCACGGCGCCCAGCTCGGCGTCCTGGCCGGTGACCGGCGGGAGCGGGCTGATACCGGCGGCCTTGAGGGCGGTGATGATACCGCCGGCCATGCCGTCGTTCGCGGAGTAGACACCCACGATGTTCTTCTTGCCCAGGGCGGAGATGGCGCCCTCCATGTTGGAGTTGGCGTTCTCCGGCTTCCACTCCTTGGTGTCGTACTCCTTGCCGACGTTGACCTTGCCGTCGAGCGCGGAGTGCGCGCCCGCCTTGTAGTCGCCGGCGTTCGGGTCGGTGGCCGACCCGTTCATCATGACGATCTTGCCCTTCTTCGCCTTGTCACCCAGCTCCTTGAGCAGGGCCTCGCCCTGGGCGACGCCCACGGCCTTGTTGTCGAAGGAGGTGTAGGCGGAGATCGGGCCCTCGGCCAGGCGGTCGTACGCGACGACCTTGATGCCGTCGTCCACGGCCTTCTGCACGGAGCTGCGGATGGCCTTGGCGTCCACCGCGTCGACGATCAGCACGTCCACCTTGTTGGTGATCATGGTGTCGACCTGCTGGGCCTGGACGCTCGCGTCCTGCTTCGCGTTGTTGTAGAGGACCTGCCCCTTGCCGTTGGTCAGTTCCTTGACCTTGGCGGTGATGAGCGGCTTGTCGAACTTCTCGTAGCGCGCGGTCTGGTTCTCCGGAAGGAGCAGACCTATCTTCAGCGCGTCGCCCTTGCTCTTGGCCGGGGCCGAGGCCTTGTCGTCGCTCTTCTTGCCGTCGTCCGACTCCTTGGCGCTGCCACAGGCGGCGAGAGAGACGGCCATTGAGGTGGCTGCGAAAGCGATGGCGGCACGACGCATGCGCGTGTTCATGTGGAACCTCCCTGACGAGGCCGCGTCGCTGCGGCCGAGGTGGCTGGAAGTCAACTCGGCTCACAGGTCGGCGTCAAGGAGTAAATACTTAACGAGATGGCAACGGTGTCATGCGTTCTCTAAGTGAAGGCAGGTGTAGAGGACTTCACGGATTCGTCCAAAAGGGCCGAATCGCCCATTTCGCTCAGGGCGAGGGCGAGGGCGCCGAGGACCTCCGCGCGGCCCCCCAGGGCCCCGGGAAGGACCCGAAGCTGCCGCCCGGCGCTGGGGATGGCGTAGCGCCCCACGGACTCCCTGATGGGCCCGAGGACCAGCTCCCCGGCCTCCGCGAGGTCTCCGCCGAGGACGACCCGGCGGGGGTTGAGGAGATTGCAGAGATTGGCGACCCCGCTGCCGATGTGGCGGCCCACGTCGCCCACGACGCGGCGGCAGCCGGGGTCCCCGTCCCGGGCCAGCCGCACCATCCGCTCCAGGGTGAGGTCGGTGCCGTGGCTGGAGTGCAGGAGCGGCAGGACGTACCGGGCGGCCGTGAAGGTCTCCAGGCAGCCGCGGTTGCCGCAGCGGCACACCGGCCCGGACTCGTCGAGGGTGATGTGCCCGATCTCGCCCGCGGTGCCGCCGGGGCCCCGGTAGATCCGCCCGTCGATCACCAGACCGGCGCCGACGCCGCTGGCCACCTTGATGTACGCGAGGTCCTTGACGCCGCGGCCGGCGCCCCACACGAGTTCCCCGAGCGCCCCGAGATTGGCGTCGTTGTCGACGTGCACGGGGACGCCGAGCCGTCCGCTCAGCTCCTGCGCGGGACGGGTGCCCGTCCAGCCGGGCAGTATGGCGGTGGAGCCGAGGGTCCCGCTCTCCACGTCGATCGGTCCCGGCACGCCGAGCCCCACGCCCGCGATCTTGGAGGCGTCGACCCCGCTCCTGGCCACCAGCCGGGAGACGACCTCCTCGGCGCGGTCCAGGCCCTGCGCGGCGGAGGCGTCGACGTCCAGCGGCTCGGACTCCTCGGCGAGCACCTGATGGGCGAGGTTGCCGAGGGCGACCCGCAGGTGCGTGTGGCCGAAGTCGACGCCGATCACGATGCCCGCGTTGCCGCTGAGCGAGACGCTGCGCGCGCGCCGGCCGCCCGCCGAGGTCGGCGTCACCTCGACGGTGCCGCCCTCCCGCAGCTCGCGGACGATGTTGGAGACGGTGGCGGCGGACAGGCCGGTCGTCCTCGCGATCTCCGCCTGTGTCAGCGAGCCGGCGAGCCGCACCGCCCGGACGACACGTTCCAGATTGGCCCGGTGCAGAGACGACTGCGACCCCGGAGTCTCCATTGACCCATCCACTCCTGCCCTCGACCGGACGGCCCTGACGGTCCGTCCGCGACCGGTCACTGGGAGTGACCCCGGCCACGTACAAGTTGTGAACTCCAAACTCCGCTGTCCGGGTTACCGCAGTCAAGTCCTTGAGCCAGGCCGAAACCGAGTGGGTATGTGGCGATGTGGTGCGCGTCGGGAGGATTCGCCAAGTCCGCCTCGGGAGGATTCGCCAAGTCAGGGGCCGCGGAGCGCGCGTGAGTGCGCCCGGTGCCGCGTCCTCTCCGGACACGGCACCGGGCGCTGTCGGGGGCGCGCGGTGAACGCGGTTGCCGCGGAAGCTACTTGAGCGCCCCCGCAGTGAGGCCCGACTGGACCTGGCGCTGGAAGACGATGTAGGCCGCGAGCACGGGGAGCATCGCCATGACGAGCCCGGCGAACAGTCCGGACCAGTCGCCCTTGTAGCCCTGGCTCGTGGCGAGGGCCACCAGCCCCTGGGTGAGCACCTTCTTGTCGGGGTCGGTGTTGAGCACCGTGGGCAGCAGGTACTGGTTCCACTGCCCGAGGAAGTTGAAGATGCCGACGCTGATCAGTCCGGGCCTGGCCATCGGCAGCATGACCTGGAAGAAGGTCCGGGTGTGCGAGGCCCCGTCGATGAGCGCGGCCTCGGCGACCGAGGTCGGCAGGGTCCTGAAGAAGGAGGTCAGGAAGAAGACCGTGAACGGCAGCGAGTACGCGATGTAGACCAGGATCAGCCCGTGCGTCGTGTTGAGCAGGCCGAGGTTCTTCATGACGAAGAACAGCGGGACCAGCGCCAGGATGATCGGGAAGCTCATCCCGCCGACGAACAGGAAGTAGATGAACCGGTTGCCGGGGAACTCGAAGCGGGCCAGCACGTAGGCGCACATCGAGCCGAACAGCAGGGTGCCCACCAGGGAGAAGAACACCACGATCACGGTGTGCAGGAAGTAGTCGCTCATGTGCGCCTGGGTCCAGGCGCGCGACCAGTTCTCGAAGTGCAGCTTCTTGGGCAGCGACCAGGGCGAGTTGAAGATCGACCCGTCGTCCTTGAAGGAGGTCATCACCGCCCACAGCAGCGGCATCACGACGAGGATCGCCCAGATGATCAGGACACCGTGTGAGAAGACGTTCAGCACGCCGCCGGACTTGCCCTGGCGACCGCTCGCGTCGGTCTTCGTGAGCGGGGCGCGCGGCCCGGGGACCTTGTCGGCGGGGACCGCGTCGGCGGGCGGAGGGGTGTCAGTGGTCTTCATCAGAACTCCAGCCGTTCCCGCCGGCCCAGCCGCATCACGATGGCCGAGAAGATCAGCGTGATGATCAGCAGGGCGACGCCGATGGTGGTCGCATAGCCCGCCTGCCCGTCCCGGAACGCCTTCTGGTAGACGAGCAGGGGCAGCACGGTGGTGGAGTCGGCGGGGCCACCGGGGCCCACCGACATGATCTGGACGACGGCGAACGCCTCGGCGCCCAGCGAGAGGATGCCCATGTACACCCAGCCGGACTGCACGGTGTCCCACAGCAGCGGCAGGGTGATGCGGAAGAAGGTGGTGAAGCGGCTCGCCCCGTCCAGCAGCGCGGCCTCGTAGTAGTCCTTGGGGATGGAGGCCATCCCGGCGGAGAACAGCACCACGAAGAAGCCGACCTGGGTCCATACGAGGACGGCCATGATGCACCACAGGGCGAGGTTCGGGTCGCCGAGCCAGTTCGGCTGGACGCTGCCCAGACCGATCCCGCGCAGCACCGAGTTGAGCGCCCCGCTCTTGGGGTTGTACGCGAACTGGAAGAGCAGCGCCACGATCGCGATGGACAGCACCTGCGGGAAGAAGTAGACGATCTTGTAGAAGGCGGAGCCGCGGACCCCGGCGATGGCGGCGCCCTTGCGGCGCCTGCCGCCCACGTTGACCATGAAGGCCAGGAAGAGCGCGATGCCGAGGACGACCACGGGCAGCAGGAGCACGTAGGTGATGCTGTGCTGCGCCGACTTCCAGAAGGTGTCGTCGTCGAACATCTTGGTGTAGTTGTCGAAGCCCACCATCTTGAACTCGGGGCTCAGGCCCGTCCAGTCGGTGAACGAGTAGTAGATGGCCTGGATGAACGGCCATATGACAAAGACCGCGTATATCGCCAGTGGGACGATCAGGAAACCGGCGATGAACCGGTACTTGCCGTGCTGCATGTGTCTACCGACCCCGAATCTGCGGCGGGTTGCGCCGTGCTGCTGCCGACGGGAGCCGGAGGCCGCCGCCCCTCGCGGGGGCGGCGACCTCCGGACGGGACGATCCCTAGCGGTGCTTGTAGTGCGTGAGGGAGCTGTCCTTGGCAGCCGCGTCGGCGTACTGCTGGCACTTCTTGACGGCCTCGGCCGGGGTCATGCGGCCGGCCATCATCTCGCCGAGCACGCCGACGCCGATCTTCTGCTTGTTCAGCTCGACGTACCAGTCCTGCAGGCGCGGGTTGAGCACGTTGTCACCGGCCTTGGCCAGGCTGTCGATCCCGGACTGGAGGGCGGTGGACAGTTCGAGCCCGTCGGTGCCGCCGTTGAAGGCCGAGAGCGACTTCACCTTGGTGGTGAAGTTCTTCGAGGACGCCTCCGACAGCATCAGGCGCAGCTGCTCCATGCCGCCGTCGGGGTTCTTCGCGTTCTTCGGCACGATGAAGGGCTCACCGCCCGAGGCCCACAGCGTCCCGAAGGGCAGCTTGTCGGAGCTGTCCAGGCTGGAGGGCGCGGCCACCTTCATCTGGAAGTCCTTGGGCGTGGTCTTCGCCGCCTCGTTCTCCACCCAGGAGCCGTTGGGGAGGAACAGGGCCTTGCCCTTGGTCCATTCGGTCTGCGACTGGATGTGGTCGAGGCCGGGCGTGCCCTTGAGGACGTAACCCTTCTTGTACAGCTCGTAGTACGCCTCGAAGCCGGCCTTGACCGCCGGGTCCTTCCAGGCGTTCGGCTCCAGGTTGTCGATCTTGTCGAGGACCGCGCGGCCACCGATCTTGCCGATGAAGGGGAACAGCGAGAAGGGGAGGTAGTACGGGTACTTGCCCGCGTACGTCCAGCCGGCGATGCCCTTCTTCTTCGCCTTGGCGCACACGCTGAGCATGTCGTCCCAGGTCTCCGGGTACTCCACCTCCAGCTTGTCCAGGGCGGTTTGCGAGTACCACACGCCGTAGACCGTGTAGGCGTAGTTGAAGACGTAACACGCCTCGCCGTCGTACTGGCCCATCTCGACGATGCCGGGCCGCAGGGTGTCGCGGACCTTCTTCTTCGGGTCGTCGGCCGAGGGGGCGTCCAGCAGGGCGGTGAGGTCGGCGAGCTGCTTCTTGCCGATCAGGACACCCATGTCCATCTGCTCGGCACCGGAGTTGTCGATCAGGTCGGGCGGGGTGCCGCCGTTGAACCGCGGCTGGAGCTCCGACTGGATCTTCTGCGTCGGGGTGAACTTGACCTTGGCCTTGGGGTGGTTCTTCTCGTAGAGCTTGACCGCGTCCTCGGCGTACTCGGTGCCGAAACCGCCGTCGAACAGGACGAAGTCGAGGGGAGCGCTGTCGTTGACGCCGAGCGGGTTCTTGTCGCTCTTCTCCCCCTTGTCGACCTTCTTGTCCTCCGAGCCGCTGTCGCTGCTCGCGCAGGACGCCAGGAAACTCATGGTGGGCACGGCGACGATGCCGAGTGCCGCGGAACGCTTGATCAGATCACGGCGGCCGACACCTTGGGGGCGCGCTGCGGAAGATCCCATGCTCAAGTCCTCGCCTTCATCAGGACTCAGGCGGTGAACCGGACCTTCCCCGGCACCGCGGTGAAGTGAAGCTGGGGTCGTGCTGAAGTTGCTCTGTCGTGCGTGGCGGGAACACGTGACTGGACGTACGCGTACGCCGAAGGCGCGGCGGAACCGGACCGGCGCCGCGCGCCCGTCGTCTCCCCCGTTCCCCTGGTCGCGCCCGGTGGTGAAAACCCGGCCGGGCGGACGCCGACAGGTATAGTCCACTTCCCGTCACAGGGGCAAGATCAAGAGCCCCATCGGCCGTCAGTCTTTCCCTAGTTGAGACCTCGCGGAAACGAGAGGAACCGGCCCTTGCACCCAACGCCCCTGCTCAGAGCCGTTTTTCGCGATGCGGGCCGAGGAGATTGTTCCGGGCCGGGACGAACTCCGTTGCCCGGCCGGAACCCTGGCGGTCGTGGTCGCGCACAGCGCTGAAAGGAGAGAACGGCATGATCAAAGGTCTGGACAAGATCGAGGTCATCACTCTGTTCGTGGAGGACCTGCCCGCGGCGAAGGAGTTCTACAGCACGGTCCTCGGCCTGCCCGTCGTGTACGAGGACGCGGCCTCGGCGGTGGTCGGCTTCGAGAACCTGATGATCAACCTGCTCCGGTCCGGCGAGGCGGACACGCTGGTACGGCCCGTCGGGGTCGCCGGCCCCGACGCGGGTGCCAGAGTCCTGTTCACCTTCGCGGTGCAGGACGCGGACGCGGTCTGCGCGGAGCTGGAGCAGCACGGCGTGTCCCTGCTCAACGGGCCGGTCGACCGGCCCTGGGGACGGCGTACGGCGGCGTTCGCCGATCCGGCGGGGCACGTGTGGGAGATCGCGCAGATCCTGCCGCCCGCGGCCGGTTAGGGAGCGGGGCACGGGGACGGGTGGCGACCACGCGGCCCGCGGCGGCCCGCTGTTCCCCGTGCTCTTCCGCACTCGCCCGCGTTCGTCCCTGTTCCCGCACTACTCCGAACCGCCGGCGAAGAAGACCACTTCGTGACGCTGTTCACGCTCGACCCCACGTGGCCCGGGGGCTCAGTGGGGCCGGTGGGCGTACCGCGCGCCGGCGCAAGCGCGCAGGGCCCCCTTCCGCACGCGGAAGGGGGCCCTGCGCGGGGTGCGGCGCGCCGCTCCCGCCGGGGCGCGAGGGCCCGGCGGGAGCGGTGCGCCTGCCCGCTACTTGCGGATCAGGGAGCGCAGCACGTACTGCATGATGCCGCCGTTGCGGTAGTAGTCCGCCTCGCCGGGGGTGTCGATACGGACGACCGCGTCGAACTCGACGCCCGTGTCGGTGGTGACCTTGACGGTGCGCGGGGTGGTGCCGTTGTTCAGCTCCGTCACGCCGGTGAAGGAGAAGGTCTCCTCGCCGGTCAGGCCCAGGGCCTCGGCGCTCGCGCCCTCGGGGTACTGGAGCGGGAGGACGCCCATGCCGATGAGGTTGGAGCGGTGGATGCGCTCGTAGGACTCGGCGATGACGGCCTTGACGCCGAGCAGCGCGGTGCCCTTGGCGGCCCAGTCGCGGGAGGAGCCGGAGCCGTACTCCTTGCCCGCGAGGACGACGAGCGGGGTGCCCTGCTCGATGTAGTTGCGCGAGGCGTCGTAGATGAAGGAGACGGGGGCGTCCTCCTGCGTGAAGTCGCGCGTGTAGCCGCCCTCGGTGCCCGGCGCGATCTGGTTGCGCAGGCGGATGTTGGCGAAGGTGCCGCGGATCATGACCTCGTGGTTGCCCCGGCGGGAACCGTAGGAGTTGAAGTCACGACGCTCGACACCGTGCTCGGTGAGGTACTTGCCGGCCGGGGTGTCGGCCTTGATCGCACCGGCCGGGGAGATGTGGTCGGTGGTGACCGAGTCGCCGAGCTTGGCGAGCACCCGGGCGCCGGTGATGTCCTCGACCGGGGCCGGCTCCATCTCCATGCCCTCGAAGTACGGGGGCTTGCGGACGTAGGTGGACTCGCTGTCCCACTCGAAGGTGTTGCCGGTCGGGATCGGCAGCGCCTGCCACTGGGCGTCGCCCGCGAAGACGTCGGCGTAGGACTTGTTGAACATGTCCTCGCCGATGGCGTTGGCGACCACGTCGTTCACCTCGGCCTCGGTCGGCCAGATGTCGGCGAGGTGCACCGGCTTGCCGTCCTGGTCGATACCCAGGGCGTCCTTGGTGATGTCCACCTTCATGGAGCCCGCGATGGCGTACGCGACGACCAGCGGCGGGGAGGCCAGGTAGTTCATCTTGACGTCGGGGTTGATCCGGCCCTCGAAGTTGCGGTTGCCGGAGAGCACCGAGGTCACCGCGAGGTCGGCCTCGTTGACCGCCTTCGAGACCTCCTCGGGCAGCGGGCCCGAGTTGCCGATGCAGGTGGTGCAGCCGTAACCGACCAGATTGAAGCCGACCTTGTCGAGGTAGGGGGTCAGCCCCGCCTTGTCGAAGTAGTCGGTGACGACCTTGGAACCGGGGGCCAGGGTGGTCTTGACCCAGGGCTTGCGGGTCAGGCCCTTCTCGACGGCCTTCTTGGCCACGAGCGCCGCGGCGACCATGACGTAGGGGTTCGAGGTGTTGGTGCAGGAGGTGATCGCGGCGACGGTGACGGCGCCGTGGTCGATCTCGTACGTCGAGCCGTCCTCGGCGGTGACCAGGGTCGGCTTGGTCGGCACGCCGTTGTGGACGGCCGGGGAGTCGGAGGCGGGGAAGGACTCCTCGCCCGCCTCGTCGATGCCCACCTCGGAGACGTAGTTGCGTACGTCGGAGGCGAACTTCTCCTTGGCCTCGGCCAGGATGATGCGGTCCTGCGGGCGCTTGGGGCCGGCGATGGAGGGGACGACCGTGGAGAGGTCGAGCTCCAGCTTCTCGGAGAAGTCCGGCTCGGCGGCCGGGTCCAGCCACAGCCCCTGCTCCTTGGCGTACGCCTCGACCAGCGCGACCTGCTGGGCGTCGCGGCCCGTCAGGCGCAGGTAGTTGAGGGTCTCCTCGTCGATCGGGAAGATCGCGGCGGTGGAGCCGAACTCGGGCGACATGTTGCCGATGGTGGCGCGGTTGGCCAGCGAGGTGGCGGCGACGCCCTCACCGTAGAACTCGACGAACTTGCCGACGACGCCGTGCTTGCGCAGCATCTCGGTGATCGTGAGGACGAGGTCGGTGGCGGTCGTGCCGGGCTTCAGCTCACCGGTCAGCTTGAAGCCGACGACGCGCGGGATGAGCATCGAGACCGGCTGGCCCAGCATCGCGGCCTCGGCCTCGATGCCGCCGACGCCCCAGCCGAGCACACCGAGGCCGTTGACCATGGTGGTGTGCGAGTCGGTGCCGACGAGGGTGTCGGGGTAGGCCTGGCCGCCCCGGACCATGACGGTACGCGCGAGGTGCTCGATGTTCACCTGATGGACGATGCCGGTGCCCGGGGGGACGACCTTGAACTCGTCGAAGGCGGTCTGGCCCCAGCGCAGGAACTGGTAACGCTCGCGGTTGCGGCCGTACTCCAGCTCGACGTTCTGCGCGAAGGCGTCGTTGGTGCCGAACTTGTCGGCGATGACCGAGTGGTCGATGACCAGCTCGGCGGGGGCCAGCGGGTTGATCTTCGCCGGGTCACCGCCCAGCTCCTTCACGGCCTCACGCATGGTGGCGAGGTCCACGACGCAGGGAACGCCGGTGAAGTCCTGCATGATCACGCGGGCGGGGGTGAACTGGATTTCCTGGCTCGGCTGCGCCTGGGAGTCCCAGCCGCCGACGGACCGGATGTGGTCGGCGGTGATGTTCGCGCCGTCCTCGGTGCGCAGCAGGTTCTCCAGCAGCACCTTGAGGCTGTAGGGAAGGCGAGCAGAGCCCTCGACCTTGTCCAGCCTGAAGATCTCATACGACTCGTCGCCCACGCGCAGCGTGCTGCGGGCGTCGAAGCTGTTCGCCGACACGACAGTCTCCTTCATTTTGGTGCGCGTACTACCAGCAATGCTGCCGCCACATCACCCGCTCCGTCAGCTAAGGTAAGGCTTAGTTAGGGAACCCTTACCGGTGGGCGGCCGCGGTGCGCCTCGGCAGATATCTCGATGTCGAGATAACTCTAGTACACCCGGCGCGCCCGGTCATGCCCCGGCCCGCCCCGGAACGCCTCGCGCCCCACCGGGGTGGGGGTGTGGGCCGGGCCCCGCGCCCGCCGGTCCACGCCCCCCGCGATGTATCGCGGGGGGCTTCGTGGCCGCTCAGAGGGTGGGCGGTCCCTGTTCCGCGCGGCGCAGGACCGGGGCGAGGCGGTCGAGGCCCGCGCCGGTCTGGAGCTGCCGTTCGTCCCACCACGTGGCGCCCAGATCGGCGAGGGGGCCGATCAGGTCGCGTGCGGCGGCCGGGTCCTCGCCGGGGCTCGCCCCGCCCAGTACCAGATCGAAGGGGGCGGAGGCGGGCGCCTCGCGGTGCCGGCGCAGGTAGGCGAAGAGTTCCCGGACCTCGCCCAGGTCCGGGACCACCCCGTGCCGGGCGGATTCGAAGAGGGGCACTGCGCCGTCCCAGCGAGCGGCGCGGCGCATCGGGGGCCGGTTGGGCCAGAAACCGCCGATCCACACGGGCGGACGGGGGCGCTGGACGGGCGCCGGCAGCAGGGTCACGTCCTTGACCAGATAGTGGCGCCCCTCGTGGTCGACGCGCTCCCCGGACCAGTACCGGTTCAGCAGGTCGAGGCCCTCGTCCAGCATCCCGGCGAGGAGGACCGGGTCGGTGGGCTCGCCGAAGCTGCCGTACTCGTCCTCGACCGGTCCGCCCAGGCCCGCGCCGAGGACCACGCGGCCGCCGCTCAGGACGTCGAGGGTGGCGACCTGCCGGGCGAGCTGCTGCGGACGGCGGCGGGCCACGGGCGTGACGAGGGTGCCGAGCCGGAGCGTGGACGTCGCGAGGGCCGCCGCCGTGAGCAGCATCCAGGGGTCGGCGAAGGGCACGCCCCGGCGGGCCTGTTTGTCGTGCACGAGGTGGTCCCAGACGAACAGGCCGTCCCAGCCCGCCTGTTCGGCCGTCACGGCCAGTCGCACGAAGGTGTGGACGTCGGCGAAGTCCCCGAAGTTGGGGACGTTGAGGGAGAAGCGCATCCGCGCATCGTGTCCCCGGGAGCGGGACGTGGGCAACGGCTTTCGCGGCGGGCCGGGCCGCGAGACCCCGGACGGGGCAGGGACCAGGACCGGCCCCCTACCCGAGACGTCCCTCCGGAAGACCGGAGAGACCGGGGGCGGACAGGTGCAGCACCTCGTACCGCTCGACCGATCCGGCCCCCTCACCGGTCTCGTCGTTGCCGGTGCGCCCGGCGTCCGCGCCGGGCGCCGGGGCCTCGTTCCACAGCACGAAGCGCAGCAGCTGCCAGCGTCCGAGATCCACGGCGAGAGCGGCGGTGTGCACCTCGGGGCGGCGGGCGAGGGCTTCGAGGCCGTTCGCCGCGGCCGCGATCCGCTCCTCCAGCGCCCCTTCGGCCTCGCGGGGCAGCGCGGTGAGGCTGCGGGTGGCCGCGCGCGGCGCCACGACGCGGGCCGGTCCGGCCGCGCAGGCCAGTCCGGCCCACTGCCGCACGGGAGGACGCCCGAAGTCGCGGACGATGTTGTGGAATCCGCCTCCCCCGGTGAAGAACGCGGCCATCGCCGCCGGGTCGTTCCACAGATAGAAGGGGGCGTAGGCGTTGACGGGTGAGCCGTCCACCCCGCGCTCCCTGATCACGTACGCCTTGAGGCCGAGTCCCGCGCGGTTGTCCAGGACCGCTCCCCCGGAGGCGACGCGTCTGCGGATGATCTCCATGTCGTAGTCGGCGGGGAGCGTGATCTCGTACTGCGTCGCGTACATCGGGTCCCTTTCGGCGCGTGCTCGCGCGGGTTGGCGGGGCGGTGCGCGCAGGCCGGGAGCGTCGCGCGCGGGGAGGGCGGGGTCAGTCCGTCACACGGGCGCCGAGCAGGTCCAGGACGCCGCCCACGGCGCGGTGGAACGGCTCGGCCGAGTCCGCCGCCCTGGCCAGGACGTATCCGCCCTGGAGGACGGCGACGACGGCCGCCGCCGTGTCGGCCGGGTCGAGGACGGGGCCGAGCGCGCCGTCCTGACGGGCCTCGGACAGGAGCGCGGCGATCCGCTCGCGCAGCCACGCGAAGGTCTCGTCGACGGGGGCACGCAGCTCCGGGTCGGCCATGAGGTCCGGGTCCTGCGTGAGGCCGCCCACGGGGCAGCCCTTCAACACCTCGCGTTCGCGCAGGAGATAGGCGGCGACCCGCTCCAGAGCCGTGCCGGGACCGCTCAGGCGCTCCTCGGCGGACTCCCGCATCTCCTGGGCGGTACGGCGCACCGCGGCCAGCGCGAGGTCCCGTTTGCCGCTGAAGTGGTGGTACATGCTGCCCTGACCGGCACCGGCCCGTTCCAGGATGGCCTTCGGGCTGGTGCCGACGTAACCGCGCTCCCACAGGAGGGCGCGGGTGCTCTCGATCAGACGGTCCGCCGTGTCCATGAACCGTACTGTACATACTAGTAGTTACATTCTCCAGACCGTCGCCGGCACCGCGACACCGGGGAGACCTACGACGCTCCCCCATCGGCCGGCGCGAAGAGCCCGGAGCGCGCGGCGAGGGCGACGGAGCGGGCGGCGCGGCGGGCGGCGGCCTCGTCGAGCGGGTCACCGGTGGTGAGCAGGCGGTAGTAGAGCGGCGCGGAGACGGCCCGGATCACCTCGCCGGCGTCCGTACCGGCCGGGACCTCACCGCGCTCGCGCGCCGCCAGGACGCACGGGGCCCACTCGGCGACGCGCGTGGCGTAGAAGTGGTGCAGCGCCTCGGCGGTGCGCGGATCGCAGGTGGCGGCGGCGATCACCGCCTTGAACAGCGGACCCTGGCGCGGATCGGAGAGGGTTCTGACGACCAGTCGCGCGTTCGCGAGCAGATCGCCCTCCAGGGAGCCGGTGTCGCTGCGTGGCAGGGACTGTTCGGCCATGTCCGCCAGGAGGTCGGCGATGAGCCCGGTCGGGCTCGACCAGCGGCGGTAGACGGTCGTCTTGCCGACCCCGGCGCGGCGGGCGATCTCCGCGAGATCGAGCCCGTCGAAGCCGTGCTCGGCGAGGGCGTCCCCGGCGGCCTCCAGGACGGCGGCCCGTACCCGGGCGGTACGGCCGCCGGGACGGACGGTCCCGGGCTCCTCGGGACGGACGGCCCCCGCCCCCTCGGGACCACCGGGGTCGCGGGGGCGGACGGCCGCGGGGCCCCCGTCACCTCCGGGCCCTGCCACAGCGGCGTCGGCCTGACGCTCCTCGTTCTGCATAACGGGTCTCCAGTTCCATTACGAACCTTGATGCTGCTACGGTTGCCCCAGCTTAACGGAATCACAGTCCCATTAAAGCGGGCACCTTCGGTGCGTCCTGCCTCCAGTCCCACCTTTCAGCTCCCGGCCCCCGGCTCCCGGTTTTCCGGTCCCAGCTCCCGGTTCTCAGCTCTCAGCTACCAGCTCTCAACTCCCAGCTTTCAGCCTTCCGCTCTCAGCCTTCAGAAAGGGCGCCATGTCCACCTCCGTGCACGAACCCCCTACCGGCGAGGCCCGCGGCGGCCGGGCGCCCCGGATGACGGGGCGCCAGCGGCTCGTCCTCTTCCTGCTGCTCGGCGCCCAGTTCATGATCGCCGTGGACTTCTCGATCCTGAACGTGGCCCTCCCGGTCGTCGGCGAGGGGCTCGGCTTCCCGCTGGCCCGGCTCCAGTGGATCGCCACCGCCTTCGCGCTCGCGGCCGCCGGTTTCACGCTGCTGTTCGGCCGGGTCGCCGACCTGCTGGGCCGCAAGCGCGTCTTTCTCGCGGGGATGGCGGTACTCGGCGCCTCCTCGCTGCTCGGCGGCCTCGCGACCGGCCCCGGTGTCCTGCTGCTGGCCCGCGTCCTCCAGGGACTCGCCACGGCGGCCGTGACCCCGGCGGGCCTCGCGCTGCTCACCACCTCCTTCCGCGAGGGACCGCTGCGGGAGAGGGCCCTCGCGCTCAACGGGGCCCTGATGTCCGCCGGTTTCACCGCCGGGGCGATCCTCGGCGGGCTGCTCACGGATCTGCTGTCGTGGCGGTGGGCCTTCTTCGTCAACGTGCCCGTCGCCGCGCTCGTACTGGCCCTCGCGCCCCGGGTCGTCCAGGACGCGCGGCCGGCCGGACGCGGACGGCTCGACGTACCGGGGGCGCTCACGGTGACCGGCGGCCTGCTGCTGCTCGTCCTCGGGCTGACGCGGGCCGGAGAGAGCGGCTGGACGGACGCGGCGACGCTCGGCAGCCTGCTCGCCGGGCTCGCGCTGCTGGCCGGCTTCTGGCATCTGGAGCGCCGCTCGGCGCACCCGCTGGTGCCGGTGCGCGTCCTGCGGCGGCGCAGCGTGGTGTGGGGCAACACGGCCGGTCTGCTCGCCTTCGCGACGGAGACCTCGCTGGTCTTCCTGCTCACGCTCTACCTCCAGGAGGTCCTCGGTTACTCGCCGCTCGCCACCGGCCTGGCCTTCGGGGTGCTCGGGCTGGGCACCGTGCTCGGGGGGACGCTGGGCGGGCGGGTCGTCGGCCGCTTCGGCACCAGGCGCGCCATCGCGGGTGGCGGGCTGCTCCAGGCGGCGGCCACCGTCTCCCTGGTCCTGCTCGGCACCTCCTCCTCATGGCTGTGGCTGCTGCTCGGGGCGACCTTCGTGGGCGGCGTCGGCAACATGCTGACCATCGTCGGCTTCATGGTCACCGCGACCTCGGGGCTGCCGGACGAGGAGCAGGGGCTCGCGACGGGGCTCGCGACGATGACCCAGCAGATCGGCATCACCCTCGGCATCCCGGTCATGAGCGCGGTCGCCACGGCCCGCACGACGGCTCTCGGCGACAGCGGTCCGGGCGGGGTGCTGTCCGGGGTGACGATCGCCGCCCTGGTCAACTCAGGCCTGGTACTCGCGGGTTCACTGATCCCCGCGCTGATGCTGCGGCGCCGGGACGCGCACGGCGGAGCGTGAGGGACGGCGGGCGCGGCACCACCCCGGGGGCGGGCCGGTCGTCCCGGACAGGAGCGGCACCACCCCGGGTGCGGGCCGGTCGTCCCGGGACGGGCGCGGCACCGGACCGGCCCCTCCCGGGACGCACCGACCCCCTTCCGGGACACGCCGACCCCCACCCGGGACATACGAGGCCCGGTTCGGGCAACACGGTGAACAGCCGACGCGCGGCGGGTAAGCGACCCGGCGACGCGGTGACGAGACCGGGGCGCGGCCCCGCAGGAGACGAGGAGCGATCATGGCCCTGACCTTCCGCAAGAGCTTCCGCATCCTTCCCGGGGTACGGCTGAACATCAACCGGCGCTCCTGGTCCGTGACTTCGGGCGGCGGCATGGGACCCAGGCACACGACGAGCAGTACCGGCCGGCGGACCACCTCGATGGACCTGCCCGGCCCCTTCGGCTGGCGCAGGACCACCCGCAGCAAGAGCCGCCGCGGCTGAGCCCGTGCCCAGCGGGCGCCGAGTCGCGGACCGCCGCCGCACGCGCTTCACTGAAGTCACCGCCACGCCACCCCCACAGAGCGCGCCCATCTCATATGTGAGATAGCCTTCCGTCATGGCAGATGACTACCTCGTACGCATCGGCAAGCTCATCCGTGACGCCCGTCAGCATCGTGGCTGGTCACAGACGCAGCTCGCCGAGGCACTGGCCACGAGCCAGAGTGCCGTCAACCGCATCGAGCGCGGCAATCAGAACATCAGCCTTGAGATGATCGCAAGGATCGGCGAGGCGCTGGACAGTGAGATCGTCTCCCTCGGCTACTCCGGCCCGATGCACCTGCGGGTGGTCGGCGGACGCCGGCTCTCCGGTTCGATCGACGTGAAGACGAGCAAGAACGCGTGCGTGGCCCTGCTGTGCGCGTCCCTGCTCAACAAGGGCCGCACGACGCTGCGCAGGGTCGCGCGGATCGAGGAGGTCTACCGGCTCCTTGAGGTCCTCGGCTCGATCGGCGTCAAGGCCCGCTGGATCAACGACGGCAAGGACCTGGAACTGGTCCCCCCGGCCGAGCTGGACATGGCCGCGATCGACGCGGACGCGGCGCGCCGCACCCGCTCCATCATCATGTTCCTGGGGCCGCTGCTGCACCGCATGGACCACTTCAAGCTGCCCTACGCGGGCGGCTGCGACCTCGGCACGCGCACCATCGAGCCGCACATGATCGCGCTGCGCCGCTTCGGCCTGGACATCACGGCGACGGAGGGCCTGTACCACGCGGAGGTCGAGCGCGCTGTCTCCCCCGAGCGCCCCATCGTCCTGACCGAGCGCGGGGACACCGTCACCGAGAACGCGCTGCTGGCCGCCGCGCGCAACGACGGAGTGACCGTCATCCGCAACGCCTCCTCGAACTACATGGTCCAGGACCTGTGCTTCTTCCTGGAGACGCTGGGTGTACGGGTCGAGGGCATCGGCACGACGACGCTGACGGTGCACGGGGTGCCGGACATCGACGTCGACGTCGACTACTCGCCGTCGGAGGACCCGGTCGAGGCGATGAGCCTGCTGGCCGCGGCCGTCGTCACCGAGTCGGAGCTGACGATCCGCCGGGTGCCGATCGAGTTCCTGGAGATCGAACTGGCGGTCCTGGAGGAGATGGGCCTGGACCACGACCGCTCCGCCGAGTACGTCGCGGACAACGGCCGCACCCGGCTCACCGACCTCACGGTGCGTCCCTCCAAGCTGGAGGCGCCGATCGACAAGATCCACCCGATGCCGTTCCCCGGCCTCAACATCGACAACGTGCCGTTCTTCGCGGCCATCGCGGCCGTCGCGCAGGGCAAGACCCTGATCCACGACTGGGTCTACGACAACCGCGCGGTCTACCTCACGGACCTCAACCGCCTCGGCGGCAGGCTCCAGTTGCTCGACCCGCACCGCGTCCTGGTCGAGGGCCCGACCCGCTGGCGCGCCTCCGAGATGATGTGCCCGCCGGCTCTGCGCCCGGCCGTGGTCGTCCTGCTCGCGATGATGGCCGCCGAGGGCACCTCGGTCCTGCGCAACGTCTACGTGATCAACCGCGGTTACGAGGAACTGGCCGAACGCCTCAACTCGGTCGGCGCACAGATCGAGACCTTCCGCGACATCTGATACGCGGATGCCGCCGCACCCCTCCCTGACCCGCTGTTCAGCGGGTCAGGGAGGGACACGTCTCAGACCTTGCGCCTCTTGGGAAGCGCTAACACGGCTTCGTCCGCACCGTCTTGACCTGCCGCCGGACGTGGACGACTTCCTTCTCGAAGTCGATGTCATCCGCCGAGAGCCCCTCGAACTCTGTCTCAGGTGGGAGGGGCTTCCCCGGGCAGGAGCCTGGTAATGGCGAAGTGCTCCTCCTCAAGGTCGGCGGGGCGTAGTCGCAGGTGGGGGGTCAGGGGACGAAGACGAGGCGCTCGCTGGTCTGCTCGCCCCACACCTTGGCGATGTCGGCGAGGGGTACGGGGCGGGCCCGCACGTCGAGGCTGCCGTCGGTGACGGCGGCGGCCAGCTCGGGCAGCTCGGCGATGAAGTCCCGTGAGGGTACGGAGCCGATGCCGCTGCCGACGATCTGCAGCCGGGCCGAGCGCAGCGCCGCGGACGGGATTGGGGCGGACGCTCCGGCCATGGAACCGATCTGCACCCAGTCAAGCGGCATCGAGCGGTCGGCACGGGCGGTCAGGATCGGGAGCATCGACTCGGCGGCCGGTGCGCCCCACACGAAGTCCAGGACCACGTCGACGTCGGCGGCAGCGGCGCCGATCTCGTCGAAGGCGGCCGCCTGGTCGGCTCCGAGGGCGAGCAGTTCCTTGAAGCGGGTGGTGTCGCGGCCGACGGCGACGACCTGGGAGGCGCCGAACCGCTTGGCGATCTGGATGGCCATGCGTCCCGCGTTGCCGGTGGCGCCGAGGATCGCGATGCGCTGGCCTTCCTGGAAGGCGATGCGGCGGCGCAGGGCGACCCAGGAGGACATGCCGGGGTTCATGGCGGCGGCGATGCGGACCGGGTCGGCGTCGTCGGGCAGCAGGACGCTGCGGCGTACGTCGATGACGGTGCGTTCGGCGAACGTGCCGAACGTGGTGTCGTCGAGGGCCACGTAGCGAAGGCGGCCTTCGGCGTCGCGGACGACGCCGTCGACGCCGGGGACGAGGGGGAAGACGCCGGTGGCCGAGTAGTGGCCGCCGTTCGCCTTTGACCGGGTCAGGTGGTGCAGGCCCGCGGCGAGGACGTCCACGACCATGTCGTGGTCGTGCCGGGCGACGGGGTCGGGGTGCTCGCCGTAGGTGGGCGGGGTGTCGTACGAGGTGAGGACGGCAGCGTGCATGACTGACTCCGGACAGGTTTGGTTTGCATTACCAATCTCTCCTCAGGTTGATTGGGGTTACAAACAAAGTCAAGTAGGGTCGGATCCATGGCCACCGACAACACAGACGACGCCCTGGTGGACGGGCTGGTCCGCAGCGCCTTCCAGGTCATGGGTGTACTCACCCGCATAGGCGCCGAATACGACCTGTCCCTCACCCAGCTGCGCGTGCTCGGCATCGTGCGCGACCGCCGGCCCCGCATGAGCGACCTGGCCGCCTTCCTCGGGCTCGACAAGTCGACCCTGTCCGGCCTCGTCGACCGCGCCGAACGACGTGGACTCCTCACTCGCGGCCCCAGCCCCGACGACAAACGCGCCGTCGTCGTCCTCATCACCGACGCGGGACGCCAGCTCACCCAGCGCCTGTACACACAGGTCCAGGACGCTCTCGCGCCGGCCACCGCACGACTCGAACCCGGGCAGCGCCAGGAACTGGCCCAGCTGCTTGAGCCCGTCGTCTCCCCGCCGCTGCAGCTCAAGTCCCGTCCCGCCGCGCGGCGCTGAACGGGCCGACGCGCACGCGTCGATAACGGTGTGGCAGTAGCTGGGGACGGCCGGTACGGCGTGGTGTGCGCGGCGGGCCGGACGCGGAATCCGTGTTTTCCGCAGGGGTCCCTGCCCCGGGGCCGTCCGCGCGTACGGCCGGGGCGGGGACAGGTTCAGGAGCGGGTGAACCAGCGCGCCAGGCAGTCCTCAAGCTCCGCGTCTGCCCGCGTGCCGGGACCGTCGGCCCAGGCGACGACGCCGTCGGGGCGGATGAGGAGGGCCTCGAAGCCCAGGTCGTTGTGGGGGCGGCCGGGGACGTAGGCGAGGTGTTCCTTCCACGGTGCGGCCTGTTCGCTCAGGCTCTGACGGGGGCTGAAGTCGAGCAGCACGCCGCGGCCGTCCTGGAGGAGGTCGCTGAGGCTGGTTGTGTCGTTGAGGCGGAAGTCGGGGGCGGTGCGGCCGATGAGCGGCTGTTCGCTGCCCAGGTCGTAGCGGTGGAAGAGGCCCGAACTCCTGCGGTACACGTGGGTGGTCCCGTCGGAGGTGGCCATCAGGTCGCCTATGAGGTGCTGCAGGGCCGGCGCGTTGGGGCCGGGGTGCATGGTGGCGACCTGGGCGCGTGACCAGTCCAGGACGGCGGCGCCGACCGGGTGGCGTTCGGTGGTGTAGGTGTCGAGGAGGTCTTCCGGGGCGTTGCCGCGTACGGTGGCGGCCAGCTTCCATCCGAGGTTCATCGCGTCGCCGATGCCGAGGTTGAGTCCTTGGCCGCCCAGCGGTGAGTGGATGTGGGCGGCGTCGCCGGCGAGCAGGATGCGTCCGTGGCGGTAGGCCGTGGCTTGCATCGCGCGGTCGGTGAAGCTGGAGGCCAGGTGCACTTCCTTGAGGGTCACCTCGGTGCCGGACACGCGGCGCAGGACCTCTTGGAGGTGCTCGCGGGTCAGCGGCCGGGAGCGGTCGAAGGTGCCGCCGTCGAAGTCCATCATGCCCAGGTGGCCTTCGAGGGGCGTGCGCAGGTACATGCCGGTCTCGGTCAGCTGGAAGCCCAGGGGCAGTTCCCGCGGATCGTCGAAGGTGACCTTGGCGACGTAGCCGGTGAACAGGGGTTCGGTGCCGACGAAGGAGAAGCCCGCCAGGGTACGGACGGTGCTGCGCCCGCCGTCGCATCCCACCAGCCACCGGGCCGTGTGGTCCCGGCCGCCGGCCGTGACCGTGACCGTCTGCTCGTCCTGGGCCAGGGCCGTGACGGGGGCGTCTCGCACGATCGTCACACCCAGCGCCGTGGCCCGTTCGGCCAGGACGTCGCCGACCGCCGCCAGGCTGGTCATGAAGCCGTCCATCGCCGGTCCGGGCAGTCGGTAGGCCAGCGCGTCCGGGGCGATGTCCGCGGGCTCCAGCATGATCCCGGCGAAGTGGCCCAGGCTCCGGGGAGCGGGGGCCCGCTCGGCGTCGGGGTCGGCGCCGACGCCGGCGGCGTCGATGCCCGACGCCCGCAGAAGGGGCTGGAGCAGGCCACGGCGGGAGAACGTCTCGGCGGAGGCGGCGTTCAGGCCACGCAGCCCGAGCGGGAGTGCCTTCAGTGCCGGACGCGGGTCGGCCTCGCGCTCCAGGACCACAACGGAACAGTCGGCCAGGGCGAGTTCGCTCGCCAGGAACAGGCCGACAGGGCCCGCACCGGCGATCACTACGTCATACATGCAAAGCTCCTTGGCGAGCAGGGGTGGGGTCCGGCTGGTGCCGGGCCGGGGGTTTCAGTCGAAGAGGGAGAGGTCGATCGAGCGGGCCAGGGCGTCGTATCCGGCGTCGTTGCCGTGCAGGTGATCGCCCATGTGGAGGTCGTCGCGGATACGGGAGGGGTCGGCCGGGTCGCGCCAGACGGCGTCGAAGTCCAGGACCCCGTCGAAGACACCGCTGGAGCGGATCCACTCGTTGACCTGCTCGCGGGCCTTGTCCCCGTCGGCCGTGTACATGTCCGAGCCGCCGTAGGGCGCGATGGTGGCGGCGTGCACCCGCACGCCGTGTGCGCGGGCGCGGGCGACGGCCTGCAGGTGGGCGGCGATGACGTCCTCGACGGTGACGGGCTCGCCGCTGAACATGGCGAGGAAGCCGGCGCTCTCCTCGGTGTCGGGGGCGAAGGAGAAGACGAGGTCGTTGCCGACTGCGATCACCACGTGTCCCAGGCCCGGTGTGGCGAGGACGTCGCGGTCGAAGCGGGCCAGAGCGGACGCGCCGATGCCGTCGTTGAGCAGGCGGTTGCCACCGATGCCCTGACTGACCACGTAGCGCGTCGTCGCGTCGCGGCCGATGAGCCGCTCGGCCAGGACGTCGGTCCAGCGGCGGTCGGCGCCGGGCGTGGAGCCGATCCCGTCCACCCGGGAATCCCCCAGAACGGCGATCGTGTTCGACGGCCGGTCGGGCAGCACCTCCACGGCCGAGATGAATGCCTGGGCAGGCAAGGGGGCCGCGTCAGCGCTCAGGGCGCTCGAAGCGGTCGCGTCGCCGGGCACACTCCAGCCGAGCGCGTGGAAGGTGCCGTGGCCGGTTACGGATTCGACCCGGCCGGGCAGGTACAGGCTGATCGCCAGGTGCGACAGCGCGGGCAGCACCAGATCGACGGGATCGCTGAGTACCGGCGCCCCCGCGGGGATCGTGACCGTTGACCGGCCGCTGAAGGACACCGCACGGCTGCTGCCGTCCCGGATCAGGTGGCCGTCGGCGGCGAGGGCGACCCGGGCCGCGCCGATCGTCACGGGAGCGGTCCCGTATTCGTTGCTGAGGCGGATACGGATGCGGCTGCCGCCGCCGCTCACCCGCACGGTCTGCCGCAGCGTGGCGTCCTGGAAGGCATCGACGCTGGAGACGGTGTTGTCCGGGGCCTGCGGAGAGGCCCCCCAGGTGCGTACCCAGCCCGGCGTGCTGTGAGCGCCTGCGGCGCGGACATTGCTGTTGCTGTTTTCCATGACCGTTGTCCTTTGCTTGCTCGGAGGGCGTACCGGCAGAGCCGGAGCCGACAGGACGGTGTCAGTCGGCTGCCCGCGCACCGGTGGGAAGGGACGGTGCCCCTTCGGCGGAGCGCCGCTTGTTGATCGCCACGCCGGCGCAGATGAGCCCGATCAGAAACGGGTGGACGGCTCCGCGTTCGATCAGCCCGATGACGCCGACGGCGTCATCGCCCGCGCTCACGATCAGGCCGAGGTAGGCGGTCATCGACACCAGGCCGATCACACCCACCGTGACGAGCGCTCGCCCCATGCGCGAGGAGACCCCGATGCGCTCCCAGCGGCGTCCCAGCACGATGGCCAGCACGTTTCCGCCGATGAACCCGAGGAACGCACCCGTGCTGTGGTACTGCCCGGAGCCGTCCTCAAGCGCCTCGCCGGACCCGGGAAACAGGGCCAGCAGGACACCGCCGACGGCCAGCATCGCCGCGGGCACCAGCATGGCCCAGCGGCCCCGCCCGGCCAGGTCCCGCAGCGCGACGATCCCGGCCAGGATCGTCAGGCCGAACAGGAAGAAGCCCGTATTCATCACCCACGCCAGCGGCGAGTACATGTACTGCCCGAACAGAGTCGACGGCCCGTGCACGCCCAGGTTGCTGATGAAGTGGTGGGTGTAGCTGTAGGCGGGGTGGGTCCACGCCATCGCGGCGACGAACTCCGCGAGCAGGAAGATCACTGGTCCGGCGATCAGCAGTCTTCCCGCACTCCGCCGCTGAGCGGGCGCGTCAGGCCCAAGGTCGCGAGGCGAGATCAAGTCGACGCCTTTTGTCATGTCTATGTCCTTCGTTCATTCGTCCGCCGGCGGCGCCCGAACCGGGCCCCGAGAGTCCTCACCGGCCTCACTCGGACTCTTGCTATACCGAGTGTACTTATCGTTTCGGTGTAGGGCTATCTCAGGGTTAGAATTGAGGCATGGAGAACAACGCGCCCGTCGGGCGACGTGAGCGGAAGAAGGCGGCAACCCGGACGGCGATCCTGGAGGCGGCGACGAGCCTGTTCCTTGAGCGCGGGTTCGACGCGGTCACGGTGCGTGAGATCGCGGACAAGGCGGACGTGACGCCCAAGACGGTCTTCGCGCACTTCCCCCGCAAAGAGGCGCTGGTCTTCAGCACGGAGAACGAGCAGCAGGATCGGCTCGTCGCGGCCGTCAGGGACCGCGCCCCGCAAACGACGGTCTCCGAAGCGCTGAAGGCGCACTACCTCGCCGAGATCGCCCTGCTGCAGACCGAGCCCATGCGCCGGATCATGGCCCTCATGGAGGACACCCCGTCCCTCATCGAGTACGCCGAGAGGATGTGGCTGCGTCACGAGGACGCCCTCATCGCGGTGCTCACCGAGGAGTTCGGGCTCGTCGAACCCAGTGCGGAGATCCGCTTCTACGCGCGGTTCGCTCTGCAGATCCCGCTCATGGCCCGCCAGGCCGATCCCGAGTCGGCCATAGAGGTGGGATTCGGGCTGCTCGATCAGGGGTGGGCACACTACGACTCCGCGCGGCGATAGCTCACCCCGTCGTTCAGCACCCGGCCGGGAACGCGGCGCACGGCACGACGGCAGCCACCCCGACACGCGTCTCGCGCCTCGCGCCTCGCGCCGGAGAGTCCTCACGCACACGCCGCTGGGCTGCGCCGAGCGCGCGAGGCGCCGGCAACCGCAGTCAGCCAACCGGCGGCCGGCAGCCCGAAGACCCGGCCTCGCGCACCGGGCCGCGGCGCGCCACACGGCCGGCGGCGTCGAGTCGAGCGCGGGGCTCACGCAGCCTTCCGGCCCCGGAGTGTTCCGGCCTCGACTGGAACATCCGTGTCAGATGGTGCGCTATGGGTTCGCCGGGCCCCCGGAAGGCGTCGACGCCGTCTTACCGAAGCACTACGGCGCGGGCACGCAGCAGACGCAGAACGTCATCAACACCGCCCGCACCGCCGCCAGTCCGCCGCACATTGTGCCGCTCTCCTCGGTTGGCGCCCGCTTGACGCCCCTCAGCGACTATCCGCTCATCGGCCGGGCCCTCGCGGACCTTGCGGAGTTGCTCAGCGAATCGGGGCTGCCCAGCACCTCGCCGCGCCCCAACGCCTTCGCCACGAACGTCTCGTCCCGGGTGGAGGTTATCCGTGCCGGCAAGGTGGTCCATCCGACCGGTGACGGCCACATGGTGTTCATCCGCAGTGGGGCCGAATCACCTTGCCCCAGGGGCGTGCGGCACACCGCCACACGCCGCCTGCGACCCGGCGCCGGGGCCAGGACAACTCCGTGCGCCCGAGCCAAGACAAGTGCTTACCGACAAGCCTCCGGCGTCCGCAGGAGTCCTCCGGGACTCTCCCTGGGACTTTCGGCCGCACCATGGGGGACGAGCCCGAAACAACCGAAAGGCCGTTTCCGCGGGTCAGGGGCCGGTGATCGCTCGTTCCCGCGGTTCAGCTGAGCGACTGGTCTCTTCCGCGACATCCGAGACAGGCCACGGCACCACCGAAGCACCCCGCACGATCCGCGCGCACGCGGATCGTGCGGGGTGCTTTCGCGTCTCCGGACCTCCGCCGGAGGCTCTCCGCGCCGGCCGGGGTCCGGTCGGCGACGCCCCGGGCCGACGCTCGCCCGGGGCACCTCGGAACGCCCCCGGAGCGGCGATCACGACACGGGCAGCCCCCGCACACCACCCCCGGCCGCCACATCGGTGGTTGACCTGACGAAAGGCCACCGGGTTTACTCTCCCCGCAAGTTAAGAGTTTCGTTAAAATAGGGTGGGGATTGTGCGAAGACCGCACGGCTTGATAGCGGGCGTCACCTCGGTCGCTCTGCTCGCCTCGATGTCGGCTCTGGTGCTCGACGCGCCGACCGCACGGGCCCAGCCGCCGGCCGGCCGCGGCGAGCAGTCGGCCGCGGCGCGGGCGGCGGCCACGGGCGAGCCCGTCGAGGTGACCGCAGAGCGCACCGAGTACTCGCGGACCACCGCGAACCCGGACGGAACGTTCACTCTCGTCCATTCCACGACTCCGCAGCGGGCCAAGGCCCCTGACGGTACGTGGACGGACGTCGACCCGACGCTCGTACGCCGTGCGGACGGCACCGTCGGCCCGCGGGCCTCCGTCGTGGACCTGTCCTTCTCCGGCGGCAGCCGGGCCGACCTGATCAGGATGAGCGCCCGGCAGGGCTCCATGACACTGGGCTGGCCGGGCAGCCTGCCCGAGCCCGAGCTGGACGGCGCGACCGCCACGTACCCCGAGGTCTTCGAGGGCGTCGATCTGCGGCTGACCGCGACGGCCGAGGGCTACCGCGAGGTGCTGGTGGTCAAGTCGGCCGAGGCGGCGGCCAGTCCGGAGCTGGAAGAGGTCAGCCTGACCGCCTCCGGCGAGGGGCTGCGGATCGTGTCCGGGGCCGGCGGCGGCCTGAGCGCGGTGGACGAGGACGGGAACGCCATCTTCCACGGCCCGGCCGGGCTGATGTGGGACTCCGCCGGGGACGCGCCGAGTAGTGGCACGGCCGGTGCGCGGTCCCTGGCCCGCACGACCACGGACGAGAGCGCGCCCGACGCCCGGACCGACCCGTCCCAGCCCGACCCCGGTGACACGGACGCGGAGCTGCCGGTCCTGGTGGGCCAGGACTCCGTGACCGTCAAGCCGGACCTCGGCCTGCTGCGCGGCAAGGACACCGTGTACCCGGTCTTCATCGACCCGCCGGTCGGCCTCGGCGTCTCCGAGCGGACCGTCCTGTCCTCCGACGGGGACCACTTCTGGCAGTTCAAGGGTGACTACGGGGTGGGCAAGTGCGCCACCGTGGGCCCGTACTACTGCGGCAGCAACTACACCAACCGGATGTACTTCGAGTTCTCCCCCACGCAGTTGTCCGGCAAGTACGTGCTGGACGCCACCTTCCGCGCGAAGGAGACTTGGTCCTTCGACTGCAGTCCGCACTGGGTCGACCTGGAGCGCACCAACAACATCTCCTCCGGCACCCGGTGGCCCGGTCCGACCGACCTCGACCAGATGGGCGACCGTTATGTGTCGGCGGGCCGGGGTGATCAGTGCAGCCCCGACCAGCCGGACGCCTGGATCGAGTTCAACGACAACCCGGACGAGTCGGACGAGAACCTCGCCTCGACCGTACGCTCCTTCGCCGACGGCAAGTTCTCACGGCTGACCCTGATGCTGCGCGCCAAGGACGAGGGCGACGCGAGCGCCTGGAAGCGCTTCGACGACAACGCCGAACTCCAGGTCACCTACGTTCCCCGGCCCGGCGTCCCGTCGAGCGTCGGCGTCATCCCCGGCGACGGCACCACGGCGTACTGCAAGACCTCCTCGTCGGACCCGCTGATCGTCACCCGCCTCGACCCGATGGTCCAGTCCCGCGTCGAGACCAAGGTGCAGCCCAAGAGCGGTGAGGGGAAGGGCTCCCTGCAGTCCGAGTTCGTCGTGGAGCGCGGCGACGACGCCGCCTGGCACTCGGTGTGGTCCGGGTACCGGCCGGACAGCGGATGGGACCCGGACGGAACGCTGGAGAAGCTGCGCACCTCCAACCGTGCGGACGGTGGCCTGTACCGCCTCAAGTCCCGTACGCAGTCGCACTGGTCGCACGGCGGCAAGTCCGGCGACCTGTTCTCCTCGTACTCCTCCTGGTGCTACTTCAAAATCGACTCCACGGCCCCCAAGGCGCCGGTGATCACCGTGGGCGCACCGTACAGCGAGTGCACCGCCAACCTCTGCGAGGGCAAGGGCGGCCCCGGTGTGCCGGGCAGCTTCACCTTCAAGCCCAACGCCGCCGACAAGGACATCACCGGTTACCGCTGGCGGCTGCTGACCACTTCCGCGGCCAACACCAAGACGGTCACCGGCTCGACGGTGACCGTCCCCAACGTCACACCGTCGCTGGCCGGGACGCAGGTGCTGTCCGTCGAGGCCAAGGACGTCCGCAGCCGGTGGGGCACCCCGAAGGAGTTCTCCTTCAAGGTGGCCCCGGCCGCCGGCGCGGTGGGCCGCTGGCACTTCGACGACTCCGCTCCCAACACGGGGGCGGTGACCGCGAAGGACTCGGCCACCGAGGGGACCCGGCACGACGCCACCCTCCAGACGTCCTCGCACACCGGCTGGTCGACGCTGGCCCGCCGCGGTGACGCGGACTACTCGCTGTACCTGAACGACAGCGCCACCGACAACGTCCGGGACGGCTACGCCGCCACCGCCGCGCCCGCGGTCAACACCAAGGACTCGTTCACCGTCTCGGCCTGGGCCTACCTCACCAACGACAGCAGCAACCTCGTGGCCCTGGCCGCCCCCGGCACCTACGGTTCGGCGTTCACGCTGTACTACTCCGCGTCGTACAAGAAGTGGGTGTTCAACCGGACCGCCACGGACACCAAGACCGGTCCGGTGTACCTGCGGTCGCTGTCGGACGGGCCCGCGCAGCTCAAGGTGTGGACCCACCTGACCGGCGTGTTCGACACCAAGGGCGACACCGACAAGTCGAACGACACCATTCAGCTGTACGTCAACGGCCGGGCGCAGGGCGCGCCCGTGGTGCTCAGCACCCTGTCGGCCACGTACACCCCGTGGGTGTCCAGCGGGGGACTCCAGTTCGGCCGCTCGCTCGTCGGCGGTGTCCTCGGGGAGAACTTCCGCGGGCGGCTCGACGAGGTCGCGGTGTGGCAGCGTGTCCTGACTACGGACGAGATCGTCCAGGAGGGCCAGGTCCTCCAGGACGGCGTCGCGGCCAACGAGCTGGTGGCCTCCTGGGACGCCGCCGCCTCCAGCGGCACCACGCTGAAGGAGCTGTCCTCCTACCCGGTCGCCTCGATGAACCTGTCGGCCTCCGGTGCCTCCCTGGACACGGAGAACAACCTCCTGGTGCTGAACGGCACTTCGGGATACGCGGCCTCCACCGGGCCGGTGGTCGACGAGAGCGGCTCGTTCACCGTGTCCGCCCGGGTGCAGGTCGACTCGGCGAAGCTGGAGACCAAACCGGTGGGCTATGCCGCACAGGTCGCGGGCCAGAAGGCCGGCGGTGAGTCCTCCTGGGCGCTGTGGATCACCAAGCCGTCCGCCGGTGTGTACCAGTGGAAGTTCACGCGTACCGCCGTCGGCAGCGACGGAAAGGTCACCCAGAGCGCCGAGGTGCCGGGCGGCGAAGTCGCCGAGACCGACACCCTGGTGCAGGTGACCGGTGTGTTCGACGCCCAGGAGGGCTGGGAGTGGACCGACCCGGCCGACGCCTCCAGGACCGAGAACCGCTACGGCAAACTCCACCTGTACGTCGGTGAGTTCGACCAGCCGTCCGAGGACAGGTCCGGCTTCACGGCAAGCCAGACCGGCAGCGGCGAGCTGGCCGTCGGCCGTGGCACCAAGGGCGGCACGACCGGTAACTATCTGCCCGGTTCGGTCGAGAACCTGAGGATCTGGACGGGTGCGATGAGCGCCGATCAGGTCCGCTCGCAGATCCTCGCCGCCGACGCCCTGTAATTCCCCCTTTCCTCTGGTGGCCCGGACGGCAGCGCGTCCGTCCGGGCCACCAGTCCTTCATGCAGTCCTTCATGCACGTATTCCGAGGAATCGATGAGACACATACGCTCCGTCCGGCTGCTGCCGGGCAGGACACGAAGATCACGGACGAGGACACTGCGCCGGGTCGCCGCGGTCGTCGGCTTCACCCTGGTGCCGGGGCTGTTGACCCCGGTCTCCTTCGCCGCCGACGACCACGGGCTGGGCAGGCCGAAGCTGCGGGCCGAGAAGCCGCAGCACGTCTCCCCGTTCACGGGGAAGTCCGACCCGAAGACCCGGGCGGCGATGCGTGAGGCCGCGGCGGCCGGCCGCGACGCGACACTCCGCGCCCAGCACGACCGTGCGGCCGGCGTCCGCTGGCCCGGGGCCGGATCCGCCACCGTGGACCTGACCGGGTCAGCGGCGCCCGGTGCGCTGCCGGTGACGCTCGGCGCGCCGAAGGCGGCCAAGGGCCGCAAGGCGGCGAGGGCGGCCGGCTCGGTCGAGGTGAAGGTCCTCGACCAGAAGGCGACGAGCCGGCTGGGCGTCAAGGGCGTCGCCCTGACCGTGACCGGACCGCGCGACGGCGGGGACGCTCAACTCACCGTCGACTACGGCACCTTCGCCTCGGCCTACGGTGGCGACTGGGCCGGCAGGCTCCAGCTTCTCCGGCTCCCGGACTGCGCGCTGAGGACGCCGGAGGCCGCCGAGTGCCACCGGGCGACCCCGCTCGACAGCACCAACGAGCGCCGTGACCAGAAGCTGACGGCACCGCTCTCCTTCGGCGGGGCCGCGCCCACCACGACGGGCGCGGCAGCCGGCCGGACGATGGTGCTGGCCCTCGCCGCGGGCACCCAGTCCAGTGGGGGCGACTACAAGGCGACCCCGCTGGCCGCCTCCTCCACGTGGGAGGCGGGCAGCTCCGCGGGCACCTTCACGTGGTCGTACCCGCTGAACACCCCCGCGCCCGCCGCGGGCCCCAAACCCGATCTCAAGATCTCCTACGACTCCGGGGCGGTGGACGGCCGCACCGCCACCACCAACAACCAGGGCTCCCTGATCGGTGACGGCTTCGACCTCACCGAGTCGTACATCGAGCGCAAGTACGGTTCCTGCGACGACGACGGCCAGGACGGCAAGTACGACCTGTGCTGGAAGTACGACAACGCCTCTCTGGTGCTCAACGGCAAGGCCACCGAGCTGGTCAAGGACGACACCACCGGCACCTGGCACCTGAAGAACGACGACGCCTCCACCGTCACCCACTCCACGGGCGCGGAGAACGGCGACGACAACGGTGAGTACTGGACCGTCGTGACCGGTGACGGCGCCACGTACGTCTTCGGCCTCAACAAGCTCGACGGAGCCGGCGCCGACGACCGCACCGACTCGGTGTGGACCGTCCCCGTCTTCGGTGACGACGAGGGCGAACCGGGCTACACGGACGGCAGTTCCTTCTCCGGCCGTGACAGGAAGCAGGCGTGGCGCTGGAACCTCGACTACGTCGAGGACCTGCACAAGAACGCCATGAGCTACTGGTACGCCGCCGAGACCAACCACTACGACAAGCTCGGCGACGACAACACCGGCACCGGCTACACCCGCGGCGGCTACCTCAAGGAGATCCGCTACGGCCAGCGCGCCGGGGCCCTCTTCTCCGCCTCTCCCGCGGCCTCCGACAAGCTGGTCCTCTCGTACGCGGAGCGCTGCACCGCGACCGGCACGGGCTGCGACAGCCTGGACAAGAACCACCGGGACAACTGGCCGGACGTGCCCTTCGACGCGGTCTGCAAGGAGGGCGACAAGTGCACCTACAACGTCAGTCCCTCGTTCTTCACGCGCAAGCGGCTGACCGGCGTCACCTCCTACGCCTGGGACGCCGCCGCGGCCACGCCCGGGTTCGCCGCGGTCGACGGCTGGACGCTGAAGCAGCAGTACCTCGATCCCGGTGACACGGGTGACACGGGTGACCAGTCGCTGTGGCTGGCCGAGATCAAGCACACCGGCAAGCGGGGCGCCGATCTCTCCCTGGACCCGGTGAAGTTCGCGCACGAGTTCCTCCCCAACCGGGTGGACGGCGGCGCCGACGACATCCTCCCGTTCAACCGTCCCCGGCTGAAGACGATCACCTCGGAGACCGGCGCGCAGACCGTCGTCGACTACCTGCCGGCGGACTGCGTGGCCGGCCGGCCGAGGCCGGCCGTGGACAAGAACACCGGCCGCTGCTATCCCGTGTACCGGTCGCCGAACGGTGAGAAGACGCCCGTCCTGGACTGGTTCCAGAAGTACCCGGTCAGCGCCGTGCGCACCACCGACCCCTACGGCGGCTCGGAGGCGGTCCAGCACACCTACAGCTACTCCGGAGGCGGCGCCTGGGCCTACAACGACGACCCGATGACTCCCACCAAGGAGCGCACGTGGTCGATCTGGCGCGGTTACGAGCGGGTCACCCATCTGGTCGGCGCCTCGGACCACACGCGGTCCAAGACGGTCAGCGTCTTCCTGCGCGGCATGAACGGCGACCGGGTACTCGGCCCGGACGGCAAGACCCCGGCGCCGGACGCCCGCAGGACGGCCAAGGTGACCGGCGTCAAGGCCGCGGAGATCACCGACTCCGAGGTGTACGCCGGATTCACCCGCGAGGTCGTCACGTACGACGGGACCAGCGAGGTGTCCAGCACCGTCAACGACCCCTGGTCGCTCAGGACCGCCACGCAGCACAAGTCGTACGCGGACACCGAGGCGTACTTCACCCGTACCGGCGCCTCGCACGCGTACACCGTCGTGACCAGCAAGGGCGCCCCCTCCGACCGGGTCCGCACGACCGCCACCACCTTCGACGACCTCGGCATGCCCGTGACCGTCGAGGACCGGGGCGACGACGCGGTCAGCGGCGACGAGAAGTGCACCCGCACGTGGTACGCCCGCAACGCCGCGGCCGGCATCAGCGCGCCGGTCTCGCGTACCCGCATCGTCGCCAGGGCCTGCTCGGTCAAGGACGCGGACCTCGACCTGCCCGCCGACTCGACCCGTCCCGGCGACGTGATCTCGGACAAGGCGACCGCCTTCGACACCACCATCTGGTCCGCCACGCAGACGCCCACCAAGGGCGACGCCCGCTGGACCGGGCGCGCCAAGGGGTACGGCAGTGACGGCAGCCCCGTCTGGCAGAAGACCGGCACCTCGGAGTTCGACACCCTGGGCCGGCCCACCGTCCTGGCCAACACCAACGGACTGGTCACCTCCACGACCGACTACGTCCCGAAGGCTGCCGGGCCGCTGACCTCCCTGACCGTGACGGACGCCAAGAAGTCGAAGACGGTCACGGTGAAGGACTTCGCACGCGGTGCGGACCTGAAGATCACCGACCCGAACGGCAAGATCACCGAGACCGAGTACGACAGCCTCGGCCGGATCACGAAGGTGTGGCTGCCCAACCGTTCCAAGGCGCTGGGCAAGACGCCCAACTACGTCTACGCGTACAGCATGACGGCCTCGACCCTGCCGTGGACGTCGAGCGCCACGCTCAAGGGCGACGGCTCGGGTTACAACACCAGCTTCGAGATCTTCGACTCGCTGCTGCGCACCCGTCAGGTGCAGGCACCCTCGTCGGCCGGGGGGCGGATCATCGCCCAGACCCTGTACGACTCACGGGGGATGGCGGTCACCGCGCAGTCCGACATCTGGGACAACACCTCGGCGCCGAACGGCACTCTGGTGCAGATCGACGGCGGCCAGGCCCCGATGCAGACGGACACCACGTTCGACGGCGCGGGACGGGCGGTCAAGGCGGTCACCAAGAACTACGGGGTGGCGCGCTGGACGGTGAACACCACTTACCAGGGCGACATGACCAGCACCAGTGCCCCGGCGGGCGGACAGGCCACGGCGGAGGTCACCAACGCCCTCGGCCAGACCGTCGAGCGCCGCGACTACGACGGGACGCAGCCGACCGGTACGTACACCAGCACCAAGTTCACGTACGCCCCGGGCGAGCAGCAGAAGACGGTGACCGGCCCGGACAAGGCGGTGTGGAGCTACGACTACGACCTGTTCGGGCGGCAGGTGAAGGCGACCGATCCCGACAAGGGCGCCACGGTGACGGCGTTCGACGAACTCGACCAGGCCGTGAAGTCCACCGACAGCCGCAATCAGGTGCTCCTGTTCTCCTACGACGAGCTGTCCCGCAAGACCGGCGAGTGGCAGACGTCGAAGACGGACGCCAACAAGCTGGCCGCCTGGACCTTCGACTCGCTGGCCAAGGGCCAGCAGGACACCGCCGTCCGCTATGTCGGCGGGACGACCGGAAAGGCGTACACCCAGAAGGTCACCGCGTACGACGCGCTGTACAAGGCCACCGGGAGTCAGCTGATCCTGCCCGCCGACGACCCTCTGGTCGCCGCGGGGGTGCCGAGCACCCTGTCCTACTCCACGGGGTACAACCTGGACGGCACGGTCAAGCAGGCGTCCGCTCCCGCGGTGGCCGGGCTCTCGGCGGAGACCGTCTCGTACACCTACGACGACCTGGGGCAGGTGCTGACCTCCAAGGGCACCACCGGCTACCTCCAGGCGGCCGCGTACTCGCCTCTCGGCGACGCCCGCCAGCTGACGCTGGCCACCGACCCGACGGCCGCCAAGAAGATCTACGTGAACCACGACTACGAGGCGGGCACGCGCCGCCTCACCCGGTCGTACGTCACCGACGACGTCCACGGCTACATGCTCCAGGAGCTGAAGTTCGCGCAGGACGACGCCGGCAACATCACGTCGATCTTCGACGCCACCACGATGGGCGGCACCGGCAAGGCCGACAACCAGTGCTTCGTCTACGACGGTCAGCGCCGGCTGAGCCAGGCGTGGACGCCCAAGACCGCCGACTGTGCCGCTTCCGGACGGACCACGGCGAACCTGGGCGGAGCCGCCCCGTACTGGACCAGCTACCAGTACAACGACGGCGGTCTGCGCACCCAGCAGACCGAGCACGCCGCCGGTGGTGACACCGTCACCGACTACAAGTACGGCACGGCCAAGGGCCAGCCGCACGCGCTGTCCTCGACCGTCACGGGAGGCAAGACCAGCGACTACGGCTACGACAACACCGGTAACACCACCACCCGTCCGGGCACCCAGGCCGCGCAGACGCTGACCTGGGACGCCGAGGGCGCGCTGGCGACGGCGAGCGAGCCGGCGGCCGACGGCCGTGCGGCCACCGGGACCGGCTACGTCTACGACGCCAGTGGTGAGCTCCTGATCCGCCGCAACACCACGGCCAACGGGGAGACGGTGCTGTACCTCGGCGCCACCGAGGTGCACCTGAAGACGGCCGGCGGCACCAAGACGCTGTCGGGCTCGCGCTCCTACAAGGCGGGCGACCAGACCGTCGCGGTGCGCACGGCCACCGCCGGAATTTCCGGCAGCAAGCTGTTCTTCCTCGCGGGCGACCACCACGGCACCTCCAGCCTCGTGTTCGACGCCACGACCCTGGCGTGCACCAAGCGCTACACGTCGCCGTTCGGTGCCCCGCGCGGTACCAAGGTGACCAGCTGGCCGGACGACAAGGGGTTCCTCGGCAAGCCTGCCGACGACACCACCGGCCTGACCCAGCTGGGGGCCCGGCAGTACGACCCGGTCACCGCGCGCTTCCTGAGCAGCGACCCGGTCCTTGAGGCACAGAAGCCGCAGTCGCTCAACGGGTACGCCTACGCCAACAACAACCCGGCGACCTTCACCGACCCGACCGGCCTGTCCTACAGCGACATCTTCTCGGCGATCGGGGCGCTCATCGGTGGAGTGATCGGTGCGGTGATCACCATGGTCGGGGCCGTCCTCGACGCGGTCGGCACTGGCTCGGGCAGCAGCACCGGAAACACCGGAGGGACCGCCGCCACCAGCAGCTTCGGGACCACCGGAGGCTCCACCAACCGCTGGCAGCCGGGCGCGACCTACAACTTCATCACGAAGTCGTGGGACACCCCGTTCATGAACCGGGGCGGCATGTCGCTCCAGGAGATGATCGCGGCCATGCCGGACTGGGGCATCGTCCACGACGACAAGGCGGACAACGGCTGGGAGAACCGCTCGTTGTTCATCGGCTGGCTGTGGGGCGGCGGCTACCCGCTCGGCGAGCACCAGCAGTTCCGGGGCGGGGACGCGTTCACCTCCGTGCTGGCGGTCGACGGGTCGGTGAGCAAGATGCGTGCCAAGCTGCTCGGTCAGGCCATGGAACAGGGCATGGACGCCCCGGCGGCCAAGCACTCGCTGTTCATGGGCTATCAGGACAGGGGCCCGGACCCGGGCTCGTCCTTCTGGCACATGAACACGGCGCGCGGCATCTTCAACGACGTGGCCGGCATCGCCACCAACGGCGCCATCGGTACGAAGAACCGGGCCGACGCGTTCCTGGGCACGTGGTCCGGTACCGCCGGCATCAAGTCGATCAACAAGAAGACCGGCACGGTGACGCTGAAGTTCCACGCGTACAACACCTCCGACTGGCAGTCCGCCACCCACGCGGTCCCGCGCTCCTGGAACCCGAGGTTCGCGGACACCTTCGGAGCCGCGGTACGGGAGGACTTCAACTGGGAGGAGAAGTGGCCGGTGGGTCAGTGCGTCAACACATCGGAGTGGCTGGAGTAGTGACCAGCCGCTGACCTGAGGGGGTGCGGAGCCGGTTCTGGCTCCGCACCCCCTCGCTATGATGAGGCCGTGCACCGGTCGACTCTCAGAACCCTCGCGGTCATAACGCCGTTCCTCCTGCTCACCGCCTGCGCGGGCAGCGTGCCGACCACCGAGGTCACGGCCGGCCGCCTGACCGGCACCTGGGTGGGGCCGGACGGGGAGAGGGTCACTCTCGGCGCCGACCGGACTGTCGCCACAGCGGGGCTCGGTACGGAGAAACTCGCCGCGACCGACTGCGTCGACCGCCCGTCCAAAGGCAGTTGGTCCTTCTTGGCCGCGAAGGGCGGGGGGGCCCTGGAGTCGGACGAGAGCGCCCGCTCCGGCTCGTGGATCGCTCTCTCCTTCGCCTTTCACGGCCCCGCCGAGAACTGCCACCTCGAACTGTCCGTGGTCGACGGCGGCAAGGGCCTCTGCGCCTCGGACGATCTGGACTTCCCGTGCGCCCTGGACGTGAAGTTCACCCGCCGGTCCTGAGAGTGGGTGGCGCCGGCCGCCGTCCGGCCCGTGGGCACTCCGGTGACCTCACCACGCGGGGCACCGCCCGCGCGTGACGCCGGCCCCGGTTCCCGCTGACACGAGGTGCACACGGTCGGCACCCGCACCGCACAGTGTCCCGATGAGCTGGGGCGGCGAGGAGCGGACCGTGTCCGTTTCCGGCACCCGGGGCCGCCGCCGTCCCGCCCCCGTACCTCTCAGAGCAGGTCCTCGTGTGTGGCGACGACGACCCCGTAGAGATCGGCGATGGTCGCGAGGGCGCCGAGGTGCACCTGGCGGGCGTCGAGGTCGGTGCCCGCCACCGGGAGCGAGCGGGTCGCGGTGGCTTCGGCGACGACCGTGGGACGGTTGCCGCGCAGGAAGGCGCCCTGCGCCGTGAAGGCCACGCACATGTGGGTCATCCATCCGGCGAGCACCACGTCCTGGCCTTCCGGGACGTGCGTGCCGAGGTCCGTGCCGTGAAAGGAGTCCGGGGCCTCCTTCACGACGACGGGCTCGCCGTCGAGCGGGGCGAGACGGGGGTGTATCCGCCCGGTCTCCTCGCGGATGTCGTACGGTGTGCCCGCCCCGCCGTCGTGGATGACGTGCACGATCCTCGTGCCCTCCCGCCGGGCGCGCGCCAGCAGGTGAACGGCGGCGTCCAACGAGTCCTCCCAGCCGTCGAGTTCCATCACCCCCCGCGTGTAGGTGTTCTGGAAGTCGATCAGGACGAGCGTGGACGAGGCGAGCTTCGCGGGGGTCTGGTCGAGGCCGTTGAGTTCGCGCAGCGTCGTTCTGGACATGGTGGTGCCGCCTTCCGGTGGGAGGGGGGAGAGCCGTCCGCCGCGTGCGCGGCGGGCTGTGTCCAGAACGCTATGCCGCCGCCGTCATGGCCACAATGACACCTGACCCGCAGTTCCAGACATGCCCTTCACCCCTGGGAGAGGCCCGTGCCGGACACCGTCCGACGACTCGTCGTCATCGTCCTGTTCGAAGGAGTCGACCTGCTCGACGTCACCGGGCCGCCCGAGGTGTTCTCGCTGGCCCAGCGTCAGAGCGACGGCGCGGCGGGCTACCGCGTCGTGCTCGCCGCCGAGACCACGGACCCCGTCACTACCGCGGCCGGGGTCCGCGTCCTGCCGGACCTGACCTTCCCGGAGGCCGTCGCCGCGGGCGGGATCGACACCCTCGTCGTGCCCGGTTCGGTCGAACTCGACGCGGAGCGCCGCGCGTACGCGCTCGCCGATCCGGTGCTGGTGGACTGGGTGAAGGCCCTCGCCGCCCGCGCCCGCCGGGTCGCCTCCGTGTGCGTCGGGGCCCACATCCTGGCCGCAGCCGGTCTCCTGGACGGCAAGCGGGCCACCACCCACTGGTCGACGGCGGCCCAACTGGCCGCTCAGCACCCGGCCGTGGAGGTCGACGCCGATCCGGTCTTCATCCGCCAGGGCGAGGTGTGGACGGGCGCCGGTATCAGCGCCTGCCTGGACCTGTCGCTGGCCCTGGTCGCCGACGACCTCGGCGAGGCTCTCGCGCTGCGCGTCGCGCGGGAGCTGGTGATGTACCTGAAACGGCCGGGCGGGCAGAGCCAGTTCAGCGTCCCCCTGGAGCAGGTCGCCACGACCCGGCGGATCGAGGACCTGCGCCACCACATACTGCGCCAGATCGCCCGGCCGCTGACGATCGCCGCACTCGCGGAGTACGCCCACGTCAGCGAGCGGCATCTGACCCGGCTGTTCAGGGCCGAACTCGGCATGACCCCGCACGCCTACGTCGAGTCCCTGCGCGTCGAGCAGGCCCGCCACGCGCTGGAGACCTCCGACGCCACTCTCGAACGCATCGCCTCGGCCTGCGGGTTCGGCACGACGGACACCCTCGTACGGGCCTTCCGCCGACGGCTGGACACGACACCGACGGACTACCGCCGCAGGTTCAGGGCCCCGGCGGGCGGCTGACGAGGACGCCGCCGGCGGACCGGGACGCCCCGGCACCCGGGCGGGCGCCGGGGCGTCCCGGTCCGTCGTCTCAGGGCTTGCGGGCCACCACGCACCACATGGGCAGGGTGTCGTCGGGGGTGTCCTCGGGGCGGGGGCGCCAGCGGGTCAGGGGGACGACGCCGGGCTCCAGGATGTCGAGACCCTCGCAGAAGGCGCGGACGCGGTCCTGGGTGCGGGGGGTCGCGGAGGCGTGTTCGGCCGCGCGCTCGTTGTAGATGCGCATCGACTCGGCGACCTCGGTGGCGGCGATGTCACTGGCGGGGTGCGACAGGACGAGGAAGCTGCCCGGGGCGAGGCGCTCCAGCAGACGCCGGGTCAGGTCCCAGGGGTCCTCCTCGTCGCGGATGTACTGGAGTACGGCGACCAGCATCAGGCCCACCGGCCGGGACAGGTCCAGGGTGCGGGCGGCCTCGTCGAGGATGGCGTCGACCTCGCGGGCGTCGGCCTGCACGTAGTCGGTACGGCCTTCGGGGCTGCTGACGAGGAGGGCGCGGGCGTGGGCGAGGACGATCGGGTCGTTGTCGACGTACACGATCCGCGAGTCGGGGGCCGCCCGCTGCGCCACCTCGTGCGTGTTGTCCGCGGCGGGTATGCCGGTGCCGATGTCGAGGAACTGGCGCACTCCGGCGGCGGACAGGTGGGTGACGGCGCGGCCGAGGAAGGCCCGGTTCGCGCGGACCGAGGCGACGATCGCCGGGTTGGCTTCGGCCGCGAGTTCGGCGGCCTCCTGGTCGACGGGGTAGTGGTCCTTGCCGCCCAGCCACACGTTGTAGACGCGCGCGGGGTGCGCGGTCGCGGGGGCCGTGGCGGGCGGGAAGCGGTCGTTCATGTGCGGTCACCTCGTGCGCGGAACCGGCCCGGCCGGCGGGAACGGATGGGGCCGACGGGACCGGGTGGGTGCGAGTCGGCTGCCGCCACCGTACCCGGGGGCCGCCTTCCTGACGATCACCTCACCGCACTCCGGTCGCCCGGCCGCGGGCGGGCGCGCCGCGGGTGAGGGGGCGGGCTCAGCGGGGCTCGTCCCAGCTGTGGCCGAGCCCGCCTCCCCAGCTGCTCACCAGGGCGGCGGTGGCCATGAGTACCCGCTCGTCCCACCAGTCGGCGCGCGGCCGTAGGGCGTACTCGCCGGGCCCGGAGGTCCTGGCCTCCAGGACCTTGCGGCGGTGGAGGCGCCAGGTGATGCGCCGGGGCGGGCGCGGAACGTCGGCGCCACCGTCTCCGAGAACCGCCGCGGCGACGAGGAACACGGCCCAGACCACGTAGAGCGGGCAGGTCAGCCACCACAGCAGCCAGGCGGGGACGGCACCCCGGTAGCCGACGGCCGCCGGCCGGCCGGTCTGTTCGACGTCCCAGCGGGTGCGGACGTTGCCGCCGCGCATCCTCGGACGGCGTACGACGAGCGCGAGCAGTTCGTCGTCGGCGTCCCGCACCTCGTAGCGGGCCTCGTAGCGGTCGGTGCGCACGGTGCGCACCCGGGCCAGCGGTTCTTCGCGGTCCGGGTCGGCCCACAGGTCGAAGGAGCGGTACCCCGTGGAGCGGGCCTTCCCGTACTCCTCGGGGCTCTGCCCGGGTTCGAGGTGCCGCTCCAGGCGGGCGTCGGGGGGCTCCTTGGCGTCCCAGGGGCCCGGGGGTCCGGTCCGCACGCCGTAGGGCGGTTCGCCGTCCGGGTCCTTGTGCCCGGTCCACTCCAGTCGCACCGTGCCCACGCGCGCCCTCCCCCTCGTCCTCGGTCGTCCGCGGACGCGCGGAACTCTACCGGGCGGCCGGGGCTCAGCTCAGGGCGGCGAGCGCCTTCCTCGCCTCGGCGGCGTGCAGCGGGTGGAAGTGCGGGTTGATCTCCAGGGCCCGGCGGAGGCCGGCGCGGGCCTTCGCGTGGTCGCCGAGGGAGCGCTGGATCATCGCGCGGTGGTAGTGGAAGAGGGCGTTGCGGGTGCCCAGGGAGAGGGCCAAGTCGGACTCGGCGAGTGCCTCCCGGTCGCGGCCCGCGGCGTGCAGGGCCCAGGCGAGGGCGTCGTGCGAGTCGAGGAAGGGCCGTGAGGCCAGGCCCTTGCGGGCGATCGTGACGGCGCGGGCGGGGGTGCCGTGGTCGGCCTCGTACAGGGCGGCGTCGGAGTCGAGGGCGACGCCGTTGGCGGCGAAGACGCGCTGCTCGGCGCGGAAGACCTCGTACTGCCTCCGGGCCTCCTCGCGGTGGCCGAGGGAGGCGTGCAGTTCACCGAGCTGGAGGACGTACTCGGGCAGCGGCAGGCGTTCGACGGCGCGGCCGAGGTCGGTGAGCGCGGCCCGGTCGCGGCCGAGCGCCGCCTCGGCCCTGGCCTTGGCCTGGAGCAGGGCGGTGTACGAGGGGGCGGCGCGCAGTCCGGCCTCCGCCTCGGTCAGCGCGGTGGCCGCGTCGCCGCTGTCGAAGGCGAGTTCGCTGAGGTAGTAGCGGGCGAAGGCGCGGTCCTCGGGGCCGGCCGCCGCCCGCAGGGCGCGCCGCATGTCGGCGCGGGCGGCCGTGGTGTCGCCGCGCAGTTCGGCCGCGTAGGAGGCGCGTGCGAAGGAGGGGGTGCCGGGTTTGAGGTCGACCATGCGCTGGGTCGCGTCGGCGGCCTCGGTGTAGCGGCCGAGCTGGGTGCAGGCGTCGGCGAGGGTGCCTTGCAGGGTCGCGTTGTAGGGGTTGGCGGCGGTGGCGCGGCGCGCCCAGTCCAGGGCCCGGGAGAAGTTGTGGCGGGCCGCCTCCAGCGCGGCCATGCCGCCCAGCGCGGTGTAGTTGTCCTTCTTCTCCAGGGCCAGGGACCTCTTCAGTACGGCCTCGGCCTTGGGGTAGTACGTCGGGTCGCCGCTGGTGCGGGCCTGCTGGACGTAGGCGAGCCCGAGCGTGCCGAGCGCGAGGGGGTCGCGGGGGTTGGCGCGCAGCCGCTGCTGGAGCGCCGTGACGCCGCCGGCCGCGGCCGGGTCCACGGCCGGCGGTGCCCCGGCCACCGCTGTGCTGCTCGCGGCCCCGTCGTCGCCGTGGGAGGCGGACCAGGGGGCGAGACCGATCCCGCCGGCGGCGAAGAGCCCGACGCCGAGGACGGTGGCGACGGCGGCGGACAGCAGGGTGCGCCGGCGCGGGGCGCTCCGGTGGGCTGGCGTGCTCAATTCCCGCTCCAGTGAGAGGTGGTGTGGATGAGGACGGGGCCTGTCGTGGGGGGCCGGGTCAGCGGGTCGGCGGGTGTCCCGTGGGGGGTGTGCGGGTGGGGGGCGGTGCCAGGCCCGCGTAGACGACGAGGTTGTCGTGGTACCCGCTCTTCTCGTCGAAGGCGCCGCCGCAGGTGATCAGGCGCAGCGCCGGGGGCCCGCCGCTCGCGTAGACCTGATGGTCGGGCACGGCGTCCTTCTCGTACTGGCGCAGCGCCTGGACGGTGAACCGGGCGCTGCTGCCGTCCTCGCGGTCGAGGGTGACGACGTCGCCGGGGCGCAGGGCGGACAGCCCGTAGAAGGCGCCGGGCCCGGTGGCCGAGTCGACGTGGCCGACCAGGATCGCGGCGCCGGGATCGCCGGGCGCGGGGCCCTCGCGCCACCAGCCGACGTCGGCGGGGTCGGCGGGCACGGCGAGGCGGCCGTCCTGCTGGACGCTCAGTCCCGACAGCGACTTGTCGAGGCCGATGGCGGGCACGCGCAGCCGGGTCGGCGCCGCCGCGGGGGGCGCGTGGTGGTCGGGGGCGCGGGCGGGGGCGACCGGGAGGGCGCCGCGGTTGACGGCCGGCCTGGGCACCCGTTCCGGCGGCAGCAGCGTCGCCGCGAGGGCCGCCGCGCTCAGCGAGAAGCCGAGGCACAGGGCGAGGGTGGCGGCCACGTGCAGCCGCGCGCCGGGGCGCCGGGGGCGCCGGACACGGCGCCCGCCGCGCCCCGCACGGTTCGCGGGGCGCGGCGCGGGTGCTTGCTGCCCGGGGCGCCCGTCCTCCGGTAGGGGGGACGGGCGCCCGGTGCCGGGGAGGTCGGTCATGCCCGCTCGGCGCGACGACGGCGCAGGACGAGGACGCCGGCGCAGGCCAGCAGCGCTCCGCCGCCGACGGCGGTGACGGGGACGACGGGGAAGCCTTCGCTCAGCGAGGTGCCGCCGAGGCCGGCGCCGACGCCGCCCTCGGGGTGCTCCCGGTACGCCTGGTTGACGGCGGCCGTGTTGGGCAGCGCGACGTACGGGAAGGTGGAACCGGGCTGGCGGTAGGGGGTGTCCACCGCGTCACCGGCGGCGAGGGCGGGCACGATCTTGCCGGTCTGGGCCGCGCCTTCGAGGGCCTGGAGCTCGATGTCGACGACGTCGTCGTTGAGCCGGCGGCCGTTGGGGAACCCGGCGAGGTCGTTGGCGAGCACGCCGAGGCGGTTGGGGTTCTTGCTCGGCGGTACCGACATGTTGAGGCGCAGTTCCTCGGCGGGCAGGAACGCCGTCTTGTCGGTGTCGGCGTTGAGCAGCTGCGAGTTGAGGTCGGCCTTGATCGGTCCGCACGCCTTGCAGATGCCGGTCAGGAAGATCTCGACGAGGTCGTTGCGGGGCGTCGCCGGGGCGGGGACCCCGTAGACGCTCTCGATCAGCTTGGGGACGATCGGGTCCTTGACCTTGTCCACGACCGGGGTGACGTCGTGGTCCTTGTCGGGGCTGATGGAGTTGAAGGCGTCCTTGTACTTGAGCGGGACGACGACCTCGTTGACCAGCGGGTTGCCGAGGCGCGAGACCTGGCGCCAGCCGGTGTCGCCGTGGTGGCCCATGCCGTCCTTGCGGTCCTCGACCCCGGCGGGCGCCTCCTTCGCGGGTGCGCCCTTGCCGTCCTCGGCGGCGCCCTTGCCGGCGGGCTTGCCGAGGCTGCCCTTGCCGGTGGAGCCGGCGACCTCGACGCCCTTGCGCTCGGTCGTGGACCACACGCCGATGACCGGGTTGCGGCCCGCGTCGTGGTGGAGGGCCACGGACTTCTTGGGCACCTGGATGGCGAGGGTGTTGATGTTGTAGCCGGCCAGCGTGTTGTTGCCGCGCTCCTTCAGGTTGCCCCCGTAGAGGAGGTCGAAGATGCGCAGGTCGAGGAAGAAGGGGTCGGCCGCCTGGCCCGCGTAGGTCTGGCCGCCGTCCTCGGGGAGGGGGCGGACGGCCTGCCGGCGCAGCGAGGCGTAGTCGGGCATGGACGCCTTGCCGACGTTGGAGGGCGCCGCGGGGGCGTCGTCGAGCAGGGTCCGGGTCTTCCCCTGCGCGTCGGTGACCGTCAGGTCGTAGGTCTGACGGAAGTTCAGCGTCTCGTCGTCGAGGTTCTTCACGACGCCCGTGTTGTACAGGAACTGGTTCGCGGAGTCCCGGACGTGGTCGGTGAACTTCCACGTGTACGTGGTGTCGGGCTTGCCGTCGCCGTTGGCGTCGATCTTGATGTGGTACTTGGCGTCGTTGGCGAACGGGTAGAAGTTCGGTCCGCCGTTCGGCTCCTGGAAGGGAATCCAGTTCGACACCAGGGTCACGGTGTCCGGCTTGTCCGGGCTGGTGAAGGCGTACACGTCGGTGTTGTCGGCCTTCGGGTCGCCCGCGGTCAGGGGCGCCTCGCGGTGGCTGGAGGCGGCACTGTCGGTGGGCGCGAGCCCGGTGAGGGCGGCGGCCGTCGCGAGGGACAGCGTGCCGAGCACGGCGAGCCCGCGCTCCGTGCGCCGGGCGGCGGGGGAGCGCCGTGGCCGGTGCGGGGGGCGGGGCTGGGGGGAGGACTGCATGGGCCATCCGTTCCGGGTGAGAGCCGCAGCCCTCCTGACGTGAAGGCGGGCGGCTGGGGGACTGCGAAGCTCTGGGCGCCCATGCCGGACAAGGGCTCCCCGCTCTCAACGAGGGATGCGACGTGCGTTTTGTCCGGTATGTGACTTTGAGCCAACGCCAGAGCACCACGGGCTGCCGGGGCCCGCAAGGGTGGTGCGCCGAACGGACACTGCGTGGCCTCCACACCGGTCGGCGCGCGGATCGTTCCTCTCGCGCGGCCCCAGGCCCGTGCGGGTGACGCGGCGCCGGCCGCGGGGCGCGGCGGGCGGGAGCGGGTACGGCTCAGGTCACCTGCCACCGCCCCGGAGGCCGTGTCCTCGCGGCCACCCCCTCCCCCGCCGTGGGCGCAGGTCGCTCTGCTCACCGGGCGCCGCGCCGACACCCGGGCGGCGCCGCTGTCCTCGCCGGAGGCGAACAGGATGAACACCCCTCTCGGGCACCGCGCGCTCGCGGCGCCGCCCACCCTGCGGCGCCTGGCCTTCGTGGCGGGCGCGCTGCTGTGGCTGGGCGGTACGGCGGTGCCCGCGGCGCACGCGCATCCGCTCGGCAACTTCTCGGTCAACGAGTACGCGGGCCTCGTGGTCCGCCCCGACCGGGTGGAGGTCCTCGCGGTCACGGACCGGGCGGAGATCCCCACCCTCCAGGCCGCCCCCTCCGTGGACCGGGACGGGGACGGCACCGCGAACGACGGGGAACGCGCCGCGTGGGCCGGCTCCGCGTGCGCCCGCACGGCGGGCCGGCTCGCCGTCACCGCGCCCCGCCGGCTGTCGTGGACGGTGGCCTCCTCCTCGTTCGCGTACCGGCCCGGCCAGGGGGGCCTGCGCACCTCGCGGCTGGAGTGCCGGCTGCGGGCTCCGCTCGACCTGACGCACGGCCCCGTCGCCGTGCGCGTGGACACCGGCGCCGATCCGCACCGCGTCGGGTGGCGCGAGATCACCGTGAAGGGCACGGACGGCGCGCGCCTGGACGACTCCACCGCCCCCGCCGTCTCCCCGAGCCGCGAACTGCGCGACTATCCCCGGGACCTGCTGGCCACGCCGCGGGGGGACACCGGGGCCACCTTCACCGCGAGCCGGGGCGCGGCGGCGTCCGGAGCGGCGGGCGCGGCGCCCGGCACGGCGGACGGCGGGGGCGTGACCGCCCGCGTCGAGGCGCTCTCCCAGCGGCTGACCTCGCTCACCGGGACCAAGGACCTGACGCTGCCGATCGGGCTGCTGGCCGTGGCGCTCTCCCTGGTCCTGGGCGCGGGCCACGCGCTGCTGCCCGGACACGGGAAGACGGTCATGGCGGCCTACCTCGCGGGCCGGCGCGGCAGTGTGCGCGACGCGGTCACGGTCGGCGCCACGGTGACGGTGACGCACACCGCCGGGGTGATGGTCGTCGGGTTGTGTCTCACGGCGTTCTCCTCCCTCGCCGGCGACACGGTGCTGAACACGCTCGGCGTCGTCAGCGGCGCCCTCGTGGCCCTGGTCGGCGCGGGCCTGCTCACCGACGCGGTACGCCGCGCGCGGCGGTCCACGGGGCGCGTTCCCGTCCCCGCTCCGGCCGCTGACGGCGTCCTGGTGGGGGTGGGCGGTGACAGCGGCGCGGCTGCGGGCGAGGACCCCGGGCCGGGCACGGGCGTGGGGGAAGCCGTTCCGCACGCGCACTCCCCCGCGCACACGCACCCTCACCGGCCCCACCGGCACGGCCTGTTCGGTCACCACCACCACGGGCCCGCCCACAGCCACGGGCACTCGCACGAGCACGGCCACGGGCACTCGCACGACCACGGCCACTCGCACGGGCACGGGCATGCGCACGCCCCGGGTCGGGGCGGTCAGGACCCGGCGGAGGAGGGCGGTCCCGCGCCGTTCTCGAAGCGGGGGCTGATCGGGCTGGGGATCGCAGGCGGTCTGGTGCCGAGCCCCTCCGCGCTCGTGGTGCTGCTGGGGGCGGTGGCCCTGGGCCGTACCGCCTTCGGGGCGGGGCTCGTCGTCGCGTACGGCGTCGGGATGGCCGGAACGCTCACCGCCGTGGGCCTGTTGCTCGTCCGCCTCGGCGACCGCGCCGGGAAGCTCGCCGCCCGGCCCGGCTTCGCCCTGCTGGGCCGCTGCGCCCCCTACACCGCGCTGCTGACGGCGCTGCTCGTCCTGCTCGTGGGCCTCGGCCTGATGGCCCGCGGCCTGCCCTCCGTCCTGTGATGACGTCCCCGACCTCCCAAGGAGCCCCCGTGTCCCCTGCCATCCGCCGCCGCCTGCGCACCCCCTCTCCCGGTGCCGTCCTCGTCCTGCTGTCCGCGCTCGCGATGGCCGGCTGCTCGGCGCCGTCCGATGACGGCCGGTTCGACGCGCAGAGCGCCTCGCCCTCGCCGACCTGCCGGGTCCACCAGAAGACGGAGCCGGGCCGGCGGTACACCGGCGGACCGCGGGCCGACACCGGCGCGGTGCTGGAGATGATGCGCTACTACACCGCCCACGGGACGAAGCGCTTCTGCGACGGCAGGGGGCCGACCGCCACCGACCGCGAATGGACGGACCTGTACGCGCGGCTCGGCGGTGAGCGGGCCCATGTGACGGCGCGGTGAGCGGGGGCGCCGGCCGCCGCCGGGCGGCCGGGTCTCCCCCGGGCGGCGGAAACGGTGTCCCCGCCCGGGGAGGACGGAACGTGCGACGGGTACGCGTACTCCCGAGGAGAGGAGCGAGTCATGACCGTGGTCGTCACCACACCGACCGGGCATGTCGGATCGCGAGTGGTCCGTCTGCTGCTTCAGGCGGGGGTACGCCCCCGGGTGCTCGTCCGTGACCCCGCGCGGCTGGACGCCGCGACCCGGGACCGGGTGGACGTGCGCCGGGGCGATCTGACGGACGCCGCTTTCGTACGGGAGGCGACGGCCGGGGCGGACTCCGTCTTCTGGGTCGACCCGACACCGCACACCTCGGCGGACCCGGTCGGCGACTCGGAACGCACCGGGGCGGCCGTCGCGGAGGCGGCACGCGCGGGCGACGTGGCCCGGGTCCTCCTGCTGAGCAGCGTCGGGGCGGAACGACGGAACGGCGTCGGGCACATCGACGGTCTCGCCCGGATCGAGGAGGCGCTCGACGCGAGCGGCGCGGACGTGCTGCATCTGCGGGCCGGTTACTTCTTCACCAACCTCCTGCTCGACCTGGACGGGCTGGCCCGGGGCGTCCTGACCACCTCGGCCGACCCGGACCAGCCCATACCGTGGGTCGATCCGCGCGATATCGGCGAGGTCGTCGCCGCCCGGCTGCTGAGCGGGTCGTGGCGCGGCGCCGGGCGCACGGTGCAGGGGGTGCACGGTCCCGAGGACCTGTCCTTCCGGGAGGCCGCCACGCTCCTGACGGCCGCGCTGGGCCGGACGGTGCGGCTGGAGACGGTGAGCGACGACGACGTGCGCGGGACCCTGCGCGCGGCGGGACTGCCGCCCGGCGCCGTGGAGGGCATCGCCGGTATGACGGCCGGTACGCGCGGCCTCGCGCCTGATCCGCCGCGCGACCTGATCACCACGACACCCGGCACGCTCGCCGGCTGGGCGTACGCACACCTGCGTCCGGCCCTCGACGCGCACGCGGGACCGCCCGAGCGGCAGGGGTGAGCGTGTAGGGGCGGGACGGCCCCCGGCCGCCCCGCCCCACCCGTATGCGCCGTCGCGTTTGCGGGTGTCCGGGTGCGCGCCGAGCGTGGGGGGACCGGGGCCGCGGTGGGCGGTCCGCGGGTACCGCGGGCCGGTCCCGGGCGAGGAGGCGACCATGGCTGAGGCGCGAGGAGTACCGCCGGACGTCTCGGCCTCGCCGCCCGGCGAGCGGAAGTGGCCGCCCGCGCTCGACGTACCCGGGCCGGGGCGGCAGCGCCGGCTGACCGTGCTGCTGCGCCTGCCGCTGCTCGTCCCGCACGCCGTGATCCTGGTGTTCCTGTCCGTCGGGGCGTTCTTCGTCGTACTGGCCGGCTGGTGCGCGGCGCTCGTGCTGGGCCGGCTCCCGCGCGGCTGCTACGCCTACCTGGCCGCTTACCTCTCCTACGAGGCGCGGGTGCGGGCGAGCGCCATGCTGCTCGTGGACCGCTACCCGCCCTTCGCGTGGCGGCCCGTGGAGTACCCGGTGCGCTTCGCGACACGGCCCACCCACCTCAACCGGCTCGCCGTCCTGTTCCGCGTCGTCCTGGTGATCCCGGCGGCGATCGTCGAGTCGCTCGCGACGGCGGGCTGGTGGGCGCTGAGCCTCGTGTGGTGGCTGGTCACGCTGGTCCTCGGCCGGATGCCGCGTCCCCTGTTCGAGGCGACGGCCGCGACGCTGCGGTACGCGCTGCGGACGCACGCCTACTGGCTGCTGCTCACCCCGGAGTACCCGAAGCGCTTCTTCGGCGACGAGCCGGAGGACGGTGACGGCGTGCGGCACTCCGCGAGCCGGCCCCTCGTGGTCGGCACCGGCGGCAAGGTGCTGCTGGTGCTGTTCCTGGTCATCGGCCTGTTCAGCGGGGGCACCGGCTCGACGCACACCTCCCCGAACGGGACCGACAGCGGTGCCCGGCGTCCGCACGAGGTGCGCGAGCCGCTTCCCGCCGGCACCTCCGGGTGACCGGGGCACCACCGGTGACCGGTCCCGTACCGTGCCGACGGCCGGTGTGAGTCGTGTCACTCGCGGGGGCGGGGAGGCCGGAGCGTTCCGGGGTGGACCGGGGCGAAGTGCCCAGCGTGCGCGGGCCGGACGGACGGCGGGGGCGGATCACGCGCCCCCAAGGGTTCGCCGCGCGGCTCCGTAGGCTGGGGGAAGTCCCCTTGCCGTTCGAACGGATCCGCCCCGTGCTCGAATCCCCCGTCCCCCTCGGTTGCAGCCGACGGCTCACGCTGCCGCACAGTGTCCACGCCGTACCGATCGCCCGCGCCATGGTGCGCGACGCCCTGGCCGGCATCGGTTCGGGAACCGACGGCGACACGGCGGAACTGCTCACCGCGGAACTCGTCGCCAACGCCGTCGAGCACACGACCGGCGGCGACCCCATAGAGCTCGTGGTGGAGCTGCTGCCCTCGTACTGCCAGGTCGAGGTGCGCGACAGCGATCCGGCCCCGCCCGGCGGGCTGAGCGAACCCGGCCCGATCACCCCGCCCGACCCGCTCGACGAGGGTGGCCGGGGGCTCCTGCTGATCCGCGCGCTGAGCGCCGACTGCGGGCACCGTACGACCGACTCGGGCAAGGCCGTGTGGTTCACCCTCCCCGCGCGGCGCCGCGCGGGGGCCGACCCGGAGGTCTGAGAGATTCCGGGCCGCCGCCCGCCCAGGACCGGCCCTCGACGGAGGCCGACTGGGCCCAGGCGCGCGGCGACCACTGGGTGAGGCCACCGGGTCGTGGAGGCTGGTGCGTCCGGTCGCGCGCGGAGCGCTGGGTTCAGTCGCGCGGTTCGTCGGCGGCGACGCGGCCCGGACCGGCGAGGGTCGCGACGAGGACCGCCTTGATGGTGTGCAGCCGGTTCTCCGCCTCGTCGAAGACCACGGAGTAGGCGGACTCGAACACCTCGTCGGTGACCTCCAGCGAGCTGAGCCCGTACTGGTCGTGGATCTGCCGGCCCACGGCGGTGCCCAGGTCGTGGAAGGCCGGCAGGCAGTGCAGGAACCTGACCTCAGGGTTCCCGGTGGCGCGCAGGACGTCCATCGTGACCGCGTACGGCGTGAGCGCCTGGATGCGCTCGCCCCAGATCTCCTTCGGCTCCCCCATCGACACCCATACGTCGGTCGCGACGAAGTCGGCGTCCCGGACGCCCTCCGCGACGTCCTCGGTGAGGGTGACACGCGCACCACTGACGGCGGCCAGCTCCCTGGCGCGGCTCACGATCTCCTCGGCCGGCCAGTACGCCTTGGGGGCGACGATGCGTACGTCCATACCGAGCAGCGCTCCGGTGACCAGATAGGAGTTGCCCATGTTGAAGCGGGCGTCGCCGAGGTAGGCGAAGGCGATACCGGTGAGCGGCTTCGCGCTGTGCTCCGTCATCGTGAGCACGTCGGCGAGCATCTGCGTGGGGTGCCAGTCGTCCGTCAGCCCGTTGTAGACGGGCACACCGCCGTAGCGGGCCAGCTCCTCGACGGTGGACTGGGCGTCGCCCCGGTACTCGATGGCGTCGAACATGCGGCCGAGGACGCGCGCGGTGTCGCGCGGCGACTCCTTGTGCCCGATCTGGGAGCCCGAGGGGTCGAGGTAGGTCGTCGCGGCGCCCTGGTCGGCGGCGGCCACCTCGAAGGCGCAGCGGGTCCGGGTCGAGGTCTTCTCGAAGATCAGGGCGATGTTGCGGCCCTTGAGACGCGGCACCTCGGTACCGGCGCGCTTCGCGGCCTTGAGGCGCGCGGCCAGATCGACCAGCGCGCGGAACTCGTCCGCGCTGAAGTCCAGCTCCTTGAGGAAGTGGCGGCCGGTGAGGTCTGTCGCGTCTGTCGCCATGAGGGCGCTCCTGGGCTCCTGGTACGGATACGGTCATCCAAGAAGAATGGAAGTGTATACGGTATCAGGAATTTCTATACGCCCACAGGGTGATCTTTCACGGATGAGGCGAGGGCCCGCCGGGTGAGTTCCCGTCCACCCCACCGGGAACCGCCGCCTGTGCCGGGCCTGGGGGACACGACGGCACGAGCCGCCGAGAGGACCAGTACTGGGGGGCCACTGCTGGGGGCCCGGGGCCGGGCCGGGGCCGGGGCCGCGGGAGCTCCGGGTCCCGAGCCCCGGCCCCCGGGGCGCGTGAGGTCGTCCTCAGACCGGGTCGCGTTCGACGGGGCAGCTCATGCAGCGCGGTCCGCCGCGTCCCCGGCCGAGTTCGCTGCCGCGGATCTCGATGACCTCGATGCCCTGTCGGCGCAAGTACGCGTTGGTCGTGGCGTTGCGTTCGTAGGCGATCACGACCCCCGGTTCGACGGCCAGTACGTTGCAGCCGTCGTCCCACTGCTCCCGTTCGGCGGCGTGCACGTCCTGCGTCGCGGTGAGCACCCGGACCGAGTCCAGGCCGAGCGCCGCGGCGATTGCCCGGTGCATGTGCTCCGGCGGGTGATCGGTCACCTTCAGGTCGCGCACCCCCGCCCCCGGTTCGATGGTGTAGGAGCGGAGCATGCCAAGGCCCGCGTACTGCGTGAACGCGTCCCCGTCGACCATGGTCATCACCGTGTCGAGGTGCATGAAGGCGCGGCGCTTGGGCATGTCGAGCGCGACGATGGTGCGCGCCGAGCCGGCCGCGAACAGTTTCGTGGCCAGCATCTCCACAGCCTGCGGAGTGGTGCGCTCGCTCATCCCGATGAGGACCGCCCCGTTGCCGAGGACCAGGACGTCGCCGCCCTCGATCGTCGACGGGTAGTCGTCCTGCCCCTCCGACCAGATGTGGAAGGGCTCGGCGGGCTCGCCGTGGAACAGCGGATGGTGGCGGTAGATCGCCTCGAAGTGGACGGTCTCGCGCTGCCGGGCAGGCCAGCGCATCGCGTTGATCGACACCCCGTCGTAGATCCACGCCGAGGTGTCCCGGGTGAACAGGTGGTTGGGCAGCGGACCGAGCAGGAAGTCGTCGGGCTCCATGACGTGGAAGCGCACCGAGACCGGTTCCGGGCCGCGCTCCAGGTACTCGCGTTTCGTCATGCCCCCGATGAGCGCCTCGGCCAGCTCCGCCGCGCTCAGCTCGTCGAAGACCGCGCGCAGCCCGTCGGTGGCGAGCGGACCGTACTCCTTCTCGTCGAAGACCCGGTCGAGCACCAGCCCGCGCGCCACGGGCAGCTCCAGCGTCTCCCGCAGCAGTTCGTCGAAGAGGTGGACGGCCACGCCGCGCCCGCGCAGCACGTCGGCGAAGCCGTCGTGTTCCTGCTTCGCGCGGCGCACCCACAGCACGTCGTCGAAGAGGAGCGCGTCCTTGTTGCTCGGCGTGAGCCGCTTCAGTTCCAGCCCGGGTCGGTGGAGTATGACGCGGCGCAGCCGCCCGGTCTCGGAGTCGACATGGAAGCCCATGTCGACCATCTTCTCCGGACGGCCGCACCTTCACCCGTTTTCCCACCCGGACGACCGAAGCGGGACGGCGGCGGCCGGACTCGCGAAGGGACCGCGCGAGACGAACGGCCGGCCCCTCTCAGGGCCCGCGGGGCCTCCGCTCAGGACAGCTGGGACTGCACCTGGGAGGAGATCAGCTCCAGGTGATCGAGGTCGTCCAGGTCGAGCACTTGCAGGTAGATCCGCTGGGACCCGACCGCGGCGAACTGGCCGATGCGGTCGACGACCTCGGCCGGGGTGCCGGCCAGGCCGTTGGCCTTCAGCTCCTCGGCGTCGCGTCCGATCACGGCGGCCCTGCGGGCGACCTCCGCGTCGTCCTTCCCCACGCACACGACCAGGGCGTTGGAGTACACCAGATCGTCCGCCTTGCGTCCGGCCTCCACCGCTGCCGCCTTGACGCGGGCGAACTGCCGCTCGCTGTCCTCGATCGAGGCGAAGGGGATGTTGAACTCGTCGGCGTAGCGGGCGGCCATCCTCGGCGTCCTGGTCGCGCCGTGTCCGCCGACGAGGATCGGCACCCGGGACTGGGCGGGCTTCGGCAGGGCCGGCGAGTCGGACAGCTGGTAGTAGGTGCCGTCGAAGTCGAAGGTCTTGCCGACCTCCGTCTTCCACAGGCCGGTGACGATGGCGAGCTGCTCCTCCAGACGCCCGAACTTCTCCTTCGGGAAGGGGATGCCGTACGCCTTGTGCTCCTCCTCGAACCAGCCCGCCCCGAGGCCGAGTTCGACCCGCCCTCCGGACATCTGGTCCACCTGCGCGACCTCGATGGCGAGCACACCGGGCAGCCGGAAGGTCCCGGCCGTCATCAGGGTGCCGAGACGGATGCGCTTCGTCTCGCGGGCCAGTCCCGCCAGGGTGATCCAGGCGTCGGTGGGGCCGGGCAGTCCGTCCACCGATCCCATCTTCAGGTAATGATCGGAGCGGAAGAAGGCGTCGAAGCCGAGGTCCTCCGTTGCCTTGGCGACGGTCAGCAGCGTGTCATAGGTGGCCCCCTGCTGGGGCTCTGTGAAGATGCGAAGATCCATGGGTCCATCCTGCACGGTCGTACCGCCACGGCCCGCATCGCTCGCCGCGCGGTGTCGCCGCCCCGGCCCGGTGGGATCTCGCGCACCCGGACGGTGGCCCGCGCACGCACCCGCACCCACTCCGGAACACCAGGGCCGGCCTGCCCCCGTCCGGCCGGGGGCGCGAGGGGCGGCCGCGCCGGTCTCACGACTGCCCCGCCCGGGACCCGGGCGGGGGGCCCGCCTCTTCCCCCGCGGTCGGCCCGCGCAGTGTCCGCCGCAGGTCCAGCACCCGGTCGCGCAGTTCGTCCGTCGCGTCGACCATCTCCATGCACTGCCCGTAGGCGGTCCCTTCCTGCGCCGAGGAGGCCACCGCCACCAGGGCGGCCGCGACCTGATCCAGGAGTCGCTCCAGCGCTTCGAGTGCGGCGGACGGATCGGTGACCGTCGTCAGGCGCGCCGCCCGCACCCCCTCGGGCACCCCGGGCGGGCCCGGCGGTGCCCCGTCGTCCCCACCGGCGGCGGCTTCGGACCAGGGCAGCGTCTCCCCGCGCAGGCCCGGAGGTCCGTGTGCCGTCAGCCTTCCCCCGATGGCACGGGCGAGCGTCTGCGCCTGCCAGGACTCGGTCATGATGCGTGTCTCGTCCTCGGCCCGGGAGAGCGCCCGCGCCGTCAGCTCGATGAGCCGCACCGCCTCCATCGCCCCCGCCCCCGTTCCCGCTTCCGTTCATCTCTCCCACCCCGTCGGCCTCGTCGTTCACGCACCCTGCGTCCCGATACTCAGAGTGACCGAATCGTCGGGAGATGACCAGAGGGACCGGCAAATCTGTGGATAACCCGGAGAAGTTACCCACGCACGCCACTCCATAGAGTGACTTCTAGGGGTGGAGCGGAACGCGGTGGGCGGATTCTCGGTCCTGGCTCCCGCGACTACAGCCGCCCGGCCCTGACCCCAGCGACGGCCAGCACGGCAGCACGGCAGCACGGCAGCACGGCAGCACGGCAGCACGGCAGCACGGCAGCACGGCAGCACGGCAGCACGGCAGCACGGCTGAGGATCTCGGAGGATCTCGGTTGAAACCAAGTGCCGACCGGCGACACCCGCACCGGACCGGTGGAGGACAGGAGTTCCCCAAAATCCTTCAGTGGCTGACAGTGGCTGAACGACGCCTGATCAAGCGTTCGGCCGCGCGGGGCGAAGTGCGCCGTCAGGCGGCACCGCGAGATGACGCGAGGGGCGGTTCTCCTCGCTCGTGCGAGGGCGTGGTGGCCGACCCAGCCGGCCACCAGTACGGCCCTTGCCCCCGGGCGTCCGGGTACCTCGCCCACCCGTACTCCGTCCGTCCTCGCCAAAACCGGCCCCCGTCACGCAGAGTCGTCCTTGCCAGCCGGGTCGGGAGGGTTCGCGGGGAATCGTCGTTCGTTGCGGTCGATCTTGGCGCTGAGCGCGGCCAGCGGGTCGATGCCGAGGACCGCGCAGAACTGGAGGAGATAGGCGAGGACGTCGGCCACCTCGTCGCGCACCCGGTGGGCGGACTCCGGGGAGGTCATGACGTCGGTGGACTGCTCGGGTGTCAGCCACTGGAAGATCTCCAGCAACTCCGACGCCTCGACACTGAGCGCGGCGGCCAGGTTCTTCGGGGTGTGGAACCGGCCCCAGTCCCGGGCCGCCGCGAAGTCCACGAGCCGCTCCCGCAGCTCGTCGAGGCCGGGAGCGGCGGGCCCCTCCGGGACCGAAGCCGCTTCCGGCGCCGCTCCACCGCCCCCGGACGGTCCGGAAGGGGCTGCGGGCGTCGTGGATGCGGCTTCGTTCGCGTCAGTCACCCGGCAGGTCTATCACCGTGCGCGAGGACGGACGCGACACCCCTCACCGCTCAGCGCACCCGAAGGAACCAGGATCACGGCTCGGTCTCCCGCCCGGCCCGCCCTCGCCACCACGCCGTCCCAAGGACTCGCTGTCCGCGCTCGGACGAGGCGCCGGCACGCGTTCGCACTCGGTACCCGGGGCTGCGTCGCGCCGGTCGGGCCCGGACCGCTGGGCCGCCTCCGCCGAACCCGTCCGCCCTCCAGGGCGTGACCGGCCCTCAGGGGCCGGCCGCTCCGGGGCGCCCGTGCGCGCCTCGGGACCCGGCGGTACGTCAGGCCCTGGCCGTACCGCCGTATCCGCTCCTTCCTCGGAACCAGTCGCCGGCACCGGCCCCGGTCCCGGTCCGTACGCCGGAGTCGTGTGCCTCGTCTGGCCGGCATCGGCGGGATCGCCGGGCCCGGTCCCGTTGAGGCCGAGGTCCACGACCGTGAGGCCGTCGACGGCCGAGGCCCACTGCGCGTCGCTCGCCGTCGCGAGCACGCGGACGTGCCCGCGGGCGCACATGCGGGCGGCCAGGGACAGCAGGTGCCGGCTCTGGTGGGTGTCGAGGCCGCGGTCGATTCCGTCGGCGAGGACAGTGAGCGCCTGGAGGGCGCCGGGGACTTCGACAACCGGGTCCACGTCGAGGATGCCGGGGCCGGTGAGCAGGACCAGGCAGAGCGCCAGGTGGCGCAGTTCGCCGTCGGCGAGGCGGCTGAGCGGAGTGGTCCGTCCTTCCTCGCGTTCCAGGTGGGCGAGGACCCTGCCGTCCTCCAGGCGCCGGGCGCCGAGGGCGTTGACCGGCCCCGCGCAGCCCTCGCGGGCCGCGGCCTCCAGCAGGCCGTAGCGGTGCGGGCATTCCGAGGCGGCGCGCAGCACGATCTCGGCGAGGTTGTCGCAGCCGCTGAGCAGCCGGCCGCCCCGGGGGGTGGCCGGGGGCCGCATGGCGGACGGGTCGGGATCGCAACGGAAGGTGGAGCGCAGGGCGAGCACCATCTGTTCGGCGGCGGCCAGGACCTGACGCTGTCCTTCCGTCCGGCCGGAGACCCGCAGCGGGAGCAGGGCGGTGCCGAGTTGGTCGTCGGGCAGCGGGGCCCGGGTGACGGGGGTGGAACCGGCGGTGTGCCAGGCGGCCTGCACGGAGGGCCGTCCGGGGTCGCGCAGCGCGGTTTCGAGATAGGTGATGCCCTCGCCGCTCAGGCGTTCCCCGACGATGCGCAGTTCCGGCTCGGCCTGGACGGCGAGGTCGAGGCGGACGGGCCCGACTGGGCCGTCCGCCGTGCAGCCGATCCGGAAGCCCCTGCGGCCCTGGGCGTCGGGGCGGGCGCTCTCGGGCACGGCGTCGAGGGGTTCGGGGAACACTTCCTCAAGCGTCGCCCCCGCGCCGAGGGCGGCCAGGGCGGAGCAGGCGGCGAGCGCTGTGGACTTGCCGCTGCCGCTGGGCCCGGTGAACAGGGTCGCGGGGCCCAGCGGGTGGACGGCGGAGCGGTGACCCGCGTACGCGGACAGACGCAGTTCGGTCAGCTCGGGACGCATCGGCCGCCGGGGCGGCCGGGCGGGAGCCGGTGGTGGGGGGAACATGCCCGGAACATAGGGGCCGTCCGAGCAGCGGAACCGTTTTGCCGCCGACTTCTTCCCACCATCGGGGGACTTTCGGAGTGCGGGGCTTCCGTCCGGGCAACGCGGAGAAGGATGAGCCCGCCGGGGGGTGTGGACGCCCTCACACGCTCCCCGCGCTGCCCCTGACTCCTTCGACGAGGCTCTTGACCTCGGTTCCGGGCGGGGCGAGGAGGAACACGTTGCGGTCGACCCGGTGCATGCCGCTGCCGAGGCCGAAGACCACTCCGCTACTGAAGTCGAGGACGCGTTTGGCGACCTCGGTCTCCGCTCCGCTCAGGTCGAGGAGGACGGGGACCTGGGTCATGAGGGTCTCGGCCACCTCGCGGGCGTCGGCGAAGACGTTGACGCGCAGGACGACGAAACGGCGTCTGGCCTCGGCCCCCCGCTCGGCTTCGGGAGGGAGGGAGCGGTGCCCCGTCCAGGAGGGCCAGGCGTCGCTGCTGCGCAGCGGCACGACCTGGGCGAGCCCTTCCCACTGTTCATCGGTGACGTCGTGGCTGTTCACTGCCCCACCCCGTCCGGGCTCGTACGATTGTCTGCATCGGTCAATTCTCGCCTGGTTCGCCCGTTCGGCCTACCAGCGACACGCCTGCCCCGTCGCCGCCGTTCCACCTGTGCCCCCTCGCAGGTGCCGACGGAGACCGCCGGTCGTGCGCTGCCGGACGGCGCCAAGCCGTCCAGGCCGTCCAGTGCGGGGGCGTGATCACGGTGTCGTCCACGCCGCGAGTCGACGGCCTGGAGGCCGCCGTGCGGTTTCCCCGGCCAAACGGTATCGAACGCCGGGAACCGGGGCGCCGCCCGTCCCCGTCACCCTTCGCCGCCTCCGTAGCCTATCCGTAGAAGTATCCGTATCCGTATCCGTAGAAGGAGAAGCAGGAGGAGAGGCGGACGGAGACGCGGGAGCGGGCGCGGACACCGGCACCGGTGCCGCACCGCACCGCACCGCACCGCACCGCACCGCACCGCACCGGGCGACGGATGCCCGGCGCCGCATCGCGGAGCCGGGAGGGGCCCTCTTGTCGTATCCCGGAAAAGCCCCAGTACCCGTGTTCCCGTTTAATTCACGGCCAATCACAGGAGTTCTCCGTTATTTCTTCGATAATTCGCCTGCCGTCGCCCGCGTCCAACGCCTCCACGTCGCAGGCACATTTCCCCGCCTTCCCCTGCGTGCCAATGCCGTGAATTGACGGGCGATCAGCAGTGGTCGGCCCGTGGGGAAATTCTTTGTCATTCGATGTGTGTGAGCGCGCCGTCCACGGGCAGGCGGGCCCGTAGCCAAGGTGTACGACCGCATTCGACTGCAAAGGTGCTTCACGTGACGATCCCCACGCACTCCGCAGGAACGTCCGGCCGGTCGGCGGCCGGGGCCACCGGTGTCAGCGAGGCCCGCCACCCGGGAATCCCGGGGAGTGGCAAGGCGGGACAGCGTTCCGCCGCCATGTCCGCCGTCGCGGTCGCACCGGCTCACAGCGCCCCGGAGGAGACAGCGGATCTGCCGTGGATCGAGGACGCGGGAAAGATCGCGCCGAAGGATGCCCGAGCCTTGTCGAAATTGTTCTTCGACCAACTCCAGACTCTGGAGGAGGGCACCCGCGAGTACCAGTACGCGCGGAACACGCTGATCGAGATGAACCAGTCGCTGGTCCGTTTCGCCGCCAGGCGCTTCCGCAACCGCGGGAACGGCGAGATGGAGGACATCTTCCAGGTCGGCACGATCGGGCTCATCAAGGCGATCGACCGCTTCGACCTGTCCCGTGAGGCGGAGTTCACGTCGTTCGCCATTCCGTACATCGTCGGCGAGATCAAGCGGTATTTCCGGGACAGCACGTGGGCCGTGCACGTGCCGCGCCGCCTCCAGGAGCTGCGGGTCGAGCTGGCGCGGGCCAAGGAGCGCCTCGCGACCGACCTGGACCGCGACCCGACGATCAAGGAACTGGCTGAGGACCTCAAGCTCAGCGAGGACGAGGTCATCGACGGCCTCATCGCGGCCAACGGCTACATGTCGGACTCCCTGGACCTGCCGGCCGACAACAGCACGGGCACCAAGCCCGACCAGAAGAACGCGACGACGTACGCCGACTTCCTGGGCTCCTGCGACCCGGCGATGGAACTCGTCGAGGACTTCACGTCGCTCGCCCCGCTGCTGGAGGACCTGGACGACCGCGAACGCCACATCCTGGAGCTGCGGTTCGGTGCCGAGATGACGCAGTCGCAGATCGGCGCGGAGCTGGGCGTCTCCCAGATGCACGTGTCGCGGCTGCTGAGCCGCACCCTGGGCAAGCTGCGGACGGGAATGCTCTCCGAGCGCTGAGAAGCGACTGAGACGCTACCGCGACGGACGCTGAGCACCGACCGAGAACCGGTCGAGGCGCCTGGCCAAGACGTCGGGACGCACACGGGACGCGCACGGGACGCACAGTCGAGACACTGCGACGGTGCGGGCGGGCACCGGATCGAGGTTCCGGGCACCCACCCTCGTCCCCCAGCACCCGGCCCGTGCCCCAACACCCGCACCCGCACCCGCAGCACTGGACCACCGCCTCCGGACCACACCTCCCACGCCTCCGAACGCCTACTCCCGGCCCCCGCCGCTTCGCGGGGGCCGTTCCCGTGAAAGGGGGCGGTGGCACGTGGGGCGGCACCCCCCGAGAGCGCCCGTGCGGAGCAGTGCGGCGTGATGTCCCGCCCGGTCCGGGTACAGGTCACGGCAGCGCCCGCGTCGAGGCGCGGACACCTGGACCGGGGAGCTGACGAGGATGAGTGAACGGCACGACGGGAGTCCGGGGCGGGAACTCGCCGGGAGCACCGCTCTCGTGACGGGCGCCTCCAGCGGGATCGGCGAGGTGACCGCGCGGGCACTCGCGGACCGGGGCGCCCGGGTGGCCCTCGTGGCGCGCCGCGCGGACCGGCTCGCGGACCTCGTGACCCGCATCGAGGGGGACGGCGGGGCGGCGCTCGCGATCCCGGCCGACCTGAGCGATCCCGAGGGGGCGGCGGGGGCCGTGACCCGGGCCACGGAACACTTCGGCGCGCTGGACCTCGTCGTGAACAACGCCGGTTACGGAGCCCGCCGTGCGGTCGAGGAATCCGACCCGGCCGACTGGGAGAAGATGATCGCCCTCAATCTGGGGGCCGTCCTGCACGTCTCGCGCGCCGCGCTCCCCCACCTCCTGCGGGCCGCCGAGTCGGGTCCGCGCGGTGTGGCCGACCTCGTGAACATCGCCTCCGTCGCGGGCCGGGTCCCCCGCAAGAACAACAGCGTCTACTCGGCGACCAAGCACGCCGTGGTCTCGTTCAGTGAGTCCCTGCGCCAAGAGGTCACCACGCGCCGGGTCCGGGTGGGTCTGGTGGAGCCCGGTATGACGGAGACGGAGATGACCCGCGGCGGGCAGTCGACCGCCGGCCGGGGCATGCCTCCGCAGGACTGGTTGCACGCGCGGGACGTGGCACGCGCGATCGTCTTCATGGTGACGCAGCCGCCCCACGCCGCCGTCAACGAACTGCTGCTGCGCCCGACGGCACAGGAGCACTGATCCGACCGCGCCCTCACCGACCCGACGGCCCACCGCCCACCGGCCCACCGGCCCACCTGAACGGTCCGGGCGGACCGGGCAACAGGACGCGGACGGAGGGCCCGTGACCCGGCGTGCGTGCTCGCGCTCGACCGCCCGCACGAGTACGCACGCCGCGGCGCGCAGCGGAACCGCACGCGACCGCGCACGTAGCACCCCGGCCCGGGACCGGTCGGGCATGGCGGATCGCGTGTCCGGGTAGGGTCCGCGCGTGACCGACGCGGGCGCCTGGGACGCGCACTACACGGCCGGCGGGCGCTTTCGCCCCCTCACCGGCTCCGAACGCCGCCTGATCGCCGAGCACGTGCCCACACCGCCCGGCGGTCTCGCGCTGGACGTCGGATGCGGCACGGGAGAGCTCGCCCGCCACCTCGCCGACACCGGGTGGACGGTGGACGCCGTGGACCTCTCCGCGACCGCCCTCGCCGAGGCCCGCTCGGCGGAACCGGAACCGGAACCAGGACCGGGACCGGAACGCGCACCGGAGTCGGAGCCGGAGCCAGGGCCAGAACCGGAATCAGCGCGGCGGTCGCGGACGGCTGGCCCGCACCCGCCCGGAACCCCGGCTCGCGTCCCCGTCCACTACCTCCGGTACGACATCACGGGCGCCGGGAAAGAGGGCGGGACGGAAGCGGGGCCACTGCCCCACGGCGCGTACGACCTCGTCGTACTGCGGCTCAGTATCGCCTTCCTGCCCGACCGGACACGGCTCGTCAACCGCCTGGCGCGGCTGCTGCGGCCGGGCGGAGCGGTGTGCGTCGTCGCCCCGCGCGCGGAGTCCGCCCCGGCCGGGCGGCGGCACACCGCCTTGGACGCCGAGGAGATCGAGGCGCTGCGCGCGGGCTGGTCCCGGACCGCCCTGTACGACGCGGAGGGACTCGCCTTCCTGGTCCTGCGCGGCCCCGATCCCGGTCCGGTGCGCTACGGGGAGAAGGGCGCGCCCGCCCCGTGGGCGATGGCGGGAGCCGGCGTGATCGTGACCGACGACCACGGCCGCGTCCTGCTGGGCCGGACGACCGGTGGCGTCTGGGAGTGTCCCGGCGGCAAGCGCGAGGAGGGCGAGAGCTGGGAGCAGGCGGCCGTACGGGAACTGGCCGAGGAGACCGGGCTGCGGGCCGTGACGAGGAACGCGCGGGTGCACGCGTTCCTCACCGACAGCGCCCACGGCGCGACCCGTGTCACCGCCGCCGTCCGCGTCCTTCGGTACCGTGGCAGCCCCTCGGTACTGGAGCCGCACCACATCCGCCGCTGGGAGTGGCACGAGCCGGCCGAACTGGCGCATCTCCCGGAGCCGTTGTTCACACCCAGCGCGCAGGTCCTGGAGTCCGTGTGGCCCGGCCTGCTGCCCGGCCTGCCTCCGGTGGACCGGCGGCTGGTCGTCCCCGAGGAGCCTGACGGCCCGTAGCCCCCGCTTGCGCGGAACAGACAGCGAGCCGACGAGACCCGCGAGACCGACGGACGACGAGGCCGACACGACGGATGCCGACGCCGACGCCGACGCCGACGCCGAACAAGGCTCGCCCCAAGGCCCCTGCCGCATGTCGTTCGATTGTCAACCAACGCGCCGAATCCCCACAGGACGAAACCCCACAAGACACACCTGTACCTCCATTCGGAGGAATGAGAGGAAGAAAGGGGATACAAGCGGCGACCACGGGCACGGATGCGGTGAACAACCCCCCTCACCACAGGAGTTCCGTATGCGCATCCGCACCGCGTTCGCCGCCGCCGCCCTCGCCGCCACCGCCGTGATGGGCGGCGCCGGCCTGGCAGCCGCGGGCGAGGGCCCGCACGAAGTCCACGGCGTCGCCGCCGAGGGCGAGTTCTCGCACACGGCCGCCCGTGCCGACTACCTGAACCTCGGTGGCCCCTACGGCATCACCAAGGGCTCCATCGCCGGCACCCACACCGAGGGCGAGTTCGAGTACGCCGAGTTCCTGGCCCGCTGAGACCGGCCGGCATCCGCCGGCGGTTCCCCAGCACCCCTCGAAGCCCCGGCCGGGCCGCGCGCCCGGCCGGGGCTTCGGCCCGCCCGGAGCACACCGCCCCACTCGCCCGTGTTGGCCGAATGTTCGGCACGACGTCTCCTCAAGCGCACCGCGAGGCACCAGACTGACCACGCGCGGCCGACGACAGTCTCCGAACACGGTCCGACAACGTTGTCAGTCACGCAGGCCCAGTCGACTTCCCGAAGGGACCCGCGATGCGTGACCCCTTTTCCGTACCGTCCTCCCGGTGGCGCAGCCCCCGGCACGGCCGGCGCGGCACCCTGGCGCTGGTCGCCCTGACCGCCGGGGCGCTCCTGGCCGGTTCGGTCCCGGCGCTCGGCGCCGGCCCCGCGCTCCACGGCGCCGCGAAGGAGGTGAGCGCCTTCGACGCCGTGGACCCGTTCATCGGCACGGAGTTGGACACCACGCAGAACAAGGGGAACAGCGCCTACGGGAACACCTATCCGGGAGCGACCGTGCCCTTCGGCATGGTGCAGTCCAGCCCGACGACGTACCGCACGAGCGACGGGGACCAGAAGGGCGGCTACGAGTACACCGCCGACCGCCTGCGCGGCTTCGGTATGACCCGGCTGTCCGGGACCGGCTGCGAGGGCCGGTTCAGCGGCTTCGACTTCCCCGTCCTGCCGTACACCGGCGAGCTGCCGGACGGAGCGCTGCCGCGCAGCCCGGCCTCCGACATCACGTCCTACTACCTGGACTTCGACCACGCGGACGAGTCGGCGCAGCCCGGTTATTACTCGGTCGGCCTGAGGAACGGGGTGCGCGCCTCCCTGACGGCGACCACCCGTACCGCGGTCAACCACTACTCCTTCCCCGCCGACCGCGGCAGTTCCTCCCTGCTCGTGGACGTGGCGGGGTCGAACAACCGCGTGTACGACAGCGAGGTCACCGTCGAGGGCCGCACCGTCAGCGGGTGGGTCGAGGCGGCCTCGGTGTGCGAGGGCGGCGGCCACTACCGGGCCTACTTCTCCTCCACCTTCGACCGGCCGTTCACGGCGTACGGGACGTGGGAGGGCGCGCGGGTCACGGCCGGCGCCGCGCACGCGAGCAGCGGCGAGGCTCGGCACGGCGCGGGCGCCTATCTGGTCTTCCCCAAGGGCGCCGAGGTCACGGCCAGGACCGGGCTGAGCTACGTGAGCGTGGACAACGCGGCACGCAACGCGGCGCGGGAGACGGCGGGGCGCTCCTTCGACGCGGTGCGGGCCGGGGCCGCCCGGACCTGGAAGGACGCCCTCGCCACGGTCGACGCGGGCGGCGGCACCCGGGAGCGGCGGGTGAAGTTCTACACCGCGCTCTACCACGCCCTGCTGCACCCGGGCGTCATGGACGACGTGGACGGCCGGTACCCGGGCTACGACGGCGTGGTGCACCGGGCGGAGCCGGGGCGGCACGTCTACGCGACCTACTCGGGGTGGGACACCTACCGGGGCCAGGCGCAACTGATCGCGCTGCTGTTCCCGAAGGTCGGCAGCGATATCAACCAGTCCCTCGTGGACCTCGTGAAGCAGACCGGAAAGTGGCCCAACTGGCCGCACCTGAACCAGTCCCAGCAGAAGATGACGGGCGACTCGCTGCAGGCTCTGCTCTCCGCCGTCGACGCGTTCGGCAGTACGGACTACGACCGGAGGGCCGCCCTCGACTCGATGGTGCGCACCCAGTCGCTGCCCGCCGGCTCCAGTAGGCGCACCAACGCCCAGCAGTACTTCAGCACGGGTTTCGTGGAGAGTTCCACGGGCGACTCGGCGACCTCGAAGACGCTGGAGTACGCGATCGACGACTTCGCGATCGCCCGGCTCGCGGACCGGCTCGGGGACACCGCCGACCGCGAGAAGTTCATGGTGCGGGCCCAGAACTGGCAGAACGTGTTCGACGCGGACAGCCGGCAGATCCGTCCGCGTGACCGCAACGGTTTCGACCGCGGCTTCAACCTGGGTGAGCGAGGCAACCAGTTCGACCAGGCGACCGGCTACCAGTACGGCTGGATGGTGCCGCACAACGTGGCCACCCTGGTGGAGAAGCGGGGCGGCCGCGAGACCGTCGCCGGGGAACTGGACCGCCACACGCGGTCGCTGGACGCCGGGGTGTACGACACTGAGGGCGCTTACCTGAGCAACCAGCCCAGCTTCTCCATGCCGTACGTCTACAACTGGCTGCGGCAGCCGTGGAAGACGGGCGAGGTGCTGCGCCGCGCCGTGGACGAGATGTACGGCACCTCGCCGAAGGGGCTGCCGGGCAACGACGACCTCGGGGCGCTCAGCGCGTGGTACGTGTGGGCGAACCTGGGGATGAGCCCGTCGGTCTACGGCACCGCGAACCTCGTGCTCAGCACGCCGCTGTTCGACCGGATCACGATCGACAGCGCGGGCAGCGCGCGGACCATCCGTGTCACGGCCCCCGGGGCGAGCGGGGACAGGCGGTACGTGGCGGGTCTGAAGGTCGGCGGCCGGGCGAGCACGAAGTCCTGGGTGGGCGAGGACTTCGCGCGGCGCGGCGGCACCCTCGACTTCCGTATGGGCACCACTCCGGGCTCCTGGGGCACCGGTGCCGGCGATGTCCCGCCCTCGTACACCGAGGGTTCCGACAGCCGCAACGAGACCGGCACCACGCCGGACGGGAAGGGCGGGCTCGGCTCGCTCGACATGAGCGGCCACTCCCTGTCCCGGGAGAAGCTCGCGGCGGCCGGGGCCTCCCCGGGGGCGCGCCTCCCGTTCAAGGACACCGGTGTGACGTTCACATGGCCGAAGGCGGCGCCCGGCGAACCGGACAACTGGGTGCCGCACGGTCAGCGGGTCGACCTGTCGGGCGGTGACCCGCGGGGCGCGCGGGCGAGCGGGATCTCCTTCCTCGGCCTGGCGACCAACGGCCCCGCGCAGGGCACGGCGCTCGTCGAGTACGCCGACGGGACCAGCCAGAGGGTGGACGTACGGCTCACGGACTGGACGCCCGGGACGGACTACCGGTTCGGCAACGTCCCGCTGGTCACCACGGAGGGGCGCAACCTCGCGGACGGTACGGCCGACTCCACCCGGACCGTCGTGCTCGCGACGGCCGTCCAGCCGCTCGACCCGTCGAAGCGGGTGCGTTCGGTGGTGCTGCCCGAGGGCACCGACCGGGGCGTCATGCACCTGTTCGACGTCGCGCTGGCGGGGGTTCCCGGAGCGTGAGCGGGACCGTCCCGGGCCCGGTACGCACCGGGCCCGGGACGGTGTGGCGCGGTGCGGGCGGGTGACCCGGCCGGCCGCGGCGAACGGGCGGCCACCGGAGCACGTTCGAACATCCGTTTATGCACGTTCGACAAGGAAAGGGGCACTATGGAAGCAGCGACGAGGGACCAAAGACGTGCGTCGGCGAGGGCCGGGCCGTCCGGCGTGCCCGGCGGGGGCTGACAGGAGGCGACCATGAGCCGAGGCGGTACGAGGTACGCGTCCGACCGGGGACTCACCACCCGCATGGTGACGACGATGTTCCTGATCGGTCTGCTCTACGTGGTGCTCGTCGGCGTCCTCGTGGCGGTGCTGCACGGCGCCTGGCCGATCATCCTGATCGTCGCGGGCGCGATGTTCGTCGCGCAGTTCTGGTTCAGCGACCGCATCGCCGCCTTCTCGATGGGCGCCCGCGAGGTCTCCCCCGAGGAGGCCCCCGAACTGCACGGGGCGATCGACCGGATCTGCGCCCTCGCGGACATGCCCAAGCCCCGGGTGGCCGTCGCGCGCAGCGACGTGCCCAACGCCTTCGCGACCGGCCGCAGCGAGCGCACGGCCCTCGTGTGCGCCACCTCGGGCCTGCTGCGCCGGCTGGAGCCCGAGGAGCTGGAGGGGGTCCTCGCCCACGAGATGTCCCATGTGGCCCACCGGGACGTGGCGGTGATGACCATCGCGTCCTTCCTCGGTGTCCTGGCCGGCCTCATCACCCGGATAGCCCTGTGGGGCGGGCTGAGCCGCAACAACCGGAGCAACGACCCGATCGGGGTCGCGCTTTTGCTGATTCCCCTGGTCAGCGCGGTGGTATACGCGGTCGGCTTCCTGCTGACGCGGCTCCTGTCCCGCTACCGGGAGCTGTCCGCCGACCGCACGGCCGCTCTGCTCACCGGCCGTCCCTCGGCGCTCGCCTCGGCCCTGACCAAGGTCAGCGGACAGATGGCGCGCATCCCGACCGAGGACCTGCGCAAGGCGGAGCCGTACAACGCCTTCTACTTCGTGCCCGCGTTCGCCTCGAAGCAGAGCCTGGGCCGGCTGTTCTCCTCGCACCCGACCCTGGAGCAGCGCCTCGACCAGCTCGGGCGCATAGCGGCCGACCTGTCCCGCCCCTGACCGGACCCGGTACCCGCGACGAACGGGCGGCCCTGTGGGGAGGCCACCCCGTGACGGAGGCGGTGCGCCGGGTCGTGTGACGCTCGGAAGGAGTCCCGTGGGCTTCCTGGACACGATCCTGGGCCGCAGCAAGCCGGTCCGTCCCGACCTCGACCAGCTCTTCGCGGTGCCCTCGGCCGCTCTCACCCTGGAGGCCGCCACCGGCTTCCGGCCGACCGGGCGGGGCTCGGTGTGTTTCGCGGGGGTCGAGGGCGGCACCTTCGCCCGTCTCCAGCAGGACGTACGGGAACTCCTGGACGCCGACACCGGGCGGGGCGGCGTCCCCGTCGAGTTCAGCCAGGACGGGTACGGGTACACCTGGCTGCTGGCCCGGCAGCCTCCCGGGGAGACGGCCGGGCTGGTCAACGACCTGCACGCGGTCAACACGCTCCTCCAGGACGGTGGCTTCGGCCCCCAGCTCCTGTGCTCACTGGTCGGCTTCGAGGACGAGCGGCAGCGCCCGCTCGCCCTCGTGTACCTCTACAAGCGCGGCAGCTTCTACCCGTTCGCGCCCGCGCCGGGGGCTCGCGAGAAACGGGACAACTCGCTGGAACTCCAGGTCAGGGCCGCGCTCGGGGACGACCTGCGGATCGAGAAGGACCTGACCCGCTGGTTCCCGGTGTGGGGTGCCCCCGGGCTGTGAGCCCCGGCGGGGGCCGGCGTGGGCGCCTCCCGGCCCCAGCCGCCGTGACCCCCGTCGCGGTCGCGGCGGTACCGCGGCTCAGCTGTCAGGGGTGGGCCCGTCGGAGGACAGCGCCACCAGCCCGGTGACGGCCACGCACAGGCTGCGGCTGAGGCGCTGCGCGAAGTCGACGCGGTGGTGGGCCAGGTCTGGGGACCGGACGGCCTCGGCCACGGCCGGGGAGGGGTGGGCGAAGGGCCAGAGGCCGGCCGTGCACACGATCGAGTGGGCGACGAGTTCCCGTGCGGCGGGCTCCGTGAGGTCCGGTATGTGCCGCCGCACCAGCCTGGCGAGCCTGAGCTGGGCGTCCTGATGGGCGAGCTTGAAGGAGCGCACCGCCTCGGCCGAGATGTTCCGTTCCAGTTCGGTGCCCAGCGAACTGAGCAGTTCGCACAGCGACCGGCGGGCGGCGAGCGAACGGGCCCACACGTCCACGACCTCCGCCGCCGAGGCGGGCGCGGCGGACCGCAGCTCCCCCGGCAGCCCGGCCAGCCAGGAGTCGAACTCCCGGTTGAGCAGTTCGAAGTAGACCGCCTCGCGCGTCTCGAAGTAGCGCACGACGTTCGTCTTCGACAGGCCGACCCGCCGGCTCAGCTCGCGCAGGCTGATCTCGCTCAGCGGCAACTCGTCCAGCAGTCGCGCGGCGACCGCGAGAATGGCCTGCTTGCGTGCCTCTCGCTGCTCGGCGCTGCGCGCACGCCGGAAGTCCACCTGCGGGCCGCTGGTCATGGCTGGTACCTCTGCACACTGTCGTGGCGCACGTGCCGCGCCCCCTCGGACGACCCTACGCCGATCGTGGGGACGCGCGCACGGGCAGCCGTCACACCGACTCGCTGACCTCCCGCCACTGGGCGTCGGTGGCGGCGAGGCTCTCGGCGGCAGACCGCGCGACGCTCACGGCGTCCTGGCCGAGCAGCAGTCGTACCGGCGGGTTCTCGGCCTCCGTGACCTCCAGGAGGATTTGGGCGATCACGGCCGGGTCGCCGGGCTGCTTGCCGTCCGCCTGGCGCATGCGCTCCACGACGGGCTCGATGACCTGCCGGTAGGGCTCGCTGACCGGGGGTGTGCTCATCGAGGAACCGGCCCAGTCGGTGCGCATCGCCCCGGGTTCGGCGACGGTGACCTTGATGCCGAGCGGCGCCACCTCCTTGGCGAGCACCTCCGAGAAGCCGCCCACCGCCCACTTGGCCGCCTGGTACGCGCCCAGTCCGGGGCCGCCCACCCGGCCGCCGACCGAGGAGATCTGGAGGATGTGGCCGGAGCCCTGTTCCCGCAGGACGGGCAGGGCCGCCCGGGTCACGTTGACCACCCCGTAGAAGTTCGCGTCGATCTGCGCGCGGAAGGTCTCCTCGGGCATGTCCTCGATCGCGGCGAGGTCCGCGTAGCCGGCGTTGTTCACGAGGACGTCCAGCCGTCCGAAGGCCGCGACCGCCGCGCCGACCGCCTCCCGGGCCGCCCCGGGATCGGTCACGTCGAGCGGCACGACCCGGACCCGGTCCCCGTACCGCGCCACGAGATCGCTCAGGGTGTCGGTGCGCCGGGCGGTGGCCACCACGTGGTGGCCCGCCGCCAGGACGGTCTCGGCGAGGGCGCGGCCCAGACCGCGCGAGGTCCCCGTGATCAGCCAGGTCCTGCTCATGATGGTTCCTCTTCCTGTGGGTTTCCTGCGGATTTCCTGGGGGGCGGCAAGCCGTACGGAGAGCCCGGAACAGCCGAGCCGCCGCGCCGGGCGTCCTGCCCCGGTTCGGCCTCACCGCTTCCCCGTCCGTGAAAGACCTCCCCCTCGTGGCCGAGGACGCAGCGGACTGACTTAGAGGCCACTGGACCTTTACGGCTCCCACGATAACAGACCACTGGCCTCTTAATGGGCGGGTCACGGTCCGGGCGGCTTCCGCGAGGCACCGACGGCTGGACGCCCGGCGGCTTTCCGCGCGGTGTCGGCGGACCGCCTCAAGCCGCGACGGATCGCCCCCGCACCGGCAGGTGACACGCTCGGGAACGGAGCCGGTGCCGGGGCCGGGGGCGGCGCCTGGCAGGCTCGCGGTGCAGCACAGCGGAAGATTCCGCGGAAGGGATGCCCCGTGACACTCACGCTCGCCGTCGACACCGTCCGCTGGGAGGAGCACCAGCGCCGTGTCCACGCCCAGTTCCCGGGCCTCGTGCCGGTCTGCAAGGGAAACGGTTACGGCTTCGGCCATGAGCGGCTGATGCGCCAGGCGAGCCGGCTCGGCATGGACCTCGTGGCGGTCGGCACCGTGCAGGAAGCCGCCCGCGCGGAAGACCTCCACGCGGGAGACCTGCTGGTCCTGACGCCCTACCGGACCTGGGAGGCCCCCGTCGCCCTGTCGGACCGGACCATCCGCGTCGTCTCCTCGCCGCACGACCTCACGGGGCTGGACGGCCGCAGGGTCGTGGTGGAACTCATGACCTCCATGAAGCGGCACGGGCTCACGCGGGACCACCTGCCGCTGCTGCGCGAGGCGATGGGCGCGTGGCGGTTCGAGGGCTTCACCCTGCATCTCCCCCTGAAGCGGGTGGACGGTCTCGGCGGGGCCGAGGAGGTGGCGGCCTGGGTACGGTGCCTGCGCGAGGCCCGGCTGCCGACCGGCCAGATCTTCGTCAGCCACCTCTCGCCCGGCGAACTGGAGGCCCTGCGCGCGGAGTTCCCGCGCAGCGTCTTCCGGCTGCGCACGGGTACGAAGCTGTGGCTCGGCGACCCGGGGGCCACGCGCTACCGCAGTGAGGTGCTGGACGTCGTCCACCTGCGCCGGGGGGATCGTCCGGGCGGGGGCGGACGGCGGGTCGCCTCCGACCGGTACCACGTCCTCGTCTCGGGCGGCACCTCGCACGGCATCGGGCTGCGTGCCCCCGCCCTGCTGAGCGGCTTCCGGGCACGGAAACGGCACCTCGCGGGCCTCGGCTACACCGCGCTCAACCGGCACCTGTCGCCGTTCGTGTGGGACGGGGAGCGCCGCAGGTTCGCCCGGCCGCCCGAGCTCCAGCACTCCGTCCTGGAGATCCCCGTGACCGCCCGGCCGCCACGGGCGGGCGCCGAACTGGCCGTACAGCTGCGGTACACCACCACCCGGCCGGACCGGGTGGTGGAGGAACCGGGCATCGCCCCGGTGGCGGACACGGGCGGGGCGGCGCGAAGCCGTACTCGGGAGTGAGGGCCGGGAACGACGGCCGCCCCGGGCGGGAGACGGCGCACGGCCGGGGCCGTGCTCTCCCGCCCGGGGCGGCCCGGTGCTTCGCCGGGGGTCAGCCGGTGTACGCCGCGAGGGCGCGGGTGAAGTCCCAGTTGCCCTGGGAGACTCCCGAGCAGGTGTCCGCGCCGCCACCGGTGCAGGGGCGGTCCCGGTTGACCGACCAGAAGGTCAGCCGGGCGAGGTGGTGCTGCTGGGCGTAGGCGGTCATGGTGCGGAAGTCGGCGACGGTGATGGTCTCGCCGACGTCGGTGATCCCGTTCATCGAGGAGATCCCCATGCGCTGGTACGCCTGGTCGTCGCTGTAGCCGTAGGCGTTCTTCACGGCCGTCTTGAGTCCCTCGGCGGCCCGGGTGGTGAGGGTCCCCATGTTCTGTCCGTTGCCGCCGAAGTTGAACGGCATGATGGTCCAGGCGTCGACGGTGAGACCGGACTGCGCGGCACGGTTGATGAGGCTCGTGTCGGGACCGTTCTGGCCGGTGCCGAAGGTGACGTACACCTTGAGGCCCGGGTTGTTGGCCTTGACGGTGCGCAGGGCGTCGACGGTGCGCTGCTGGACGGTGGCGCTGTCGTAGGCGGCGGCCTCGATGTCGATGTCGATGGCCTTGAGCCCGTAGGCGTCGACGACCTTCTGGTAGGCGCCGGCGAGCGCGCTCGCGCTGGTGCAGGAGCTCTCCAGCTTGTTGCCGCTCCAGCCGCCGAAGGAGGGCACGACGTCGCCGCCGGCCCCGCGCACGGTGTTGATCGTCTGCTGGTCCACTCCCCCGGTCAGCGGGCGGCTGCCGTCCCACTGGGGGTTGCAGGTGCCGTTGCTGAGGACGAAGGCGAGGGTGAACCACTTGACGCCGGTGGCGTTCATGACCGTGGTGGGGTTGGGCGGGCTGCCCCAGCCGTTGTAGAGGTACGGCGCGACGGCGGCGGGCGCTCCGGTGCCCGGGTTGCCGGGGTTGCCGCCGCCCGCGGCCGGCGCGGTCCACTTCTGGTTGCTCGCGCCGGTGCAGGTCCACAGCTGGACACGCGCGCCGTTGGCGGTGCTGCGGTCGACGACGTCGAGGCACTTGTCGGCCTGCGGGTTGACGATGTCACCGGCGGCGGACACGGTCCACTTCTGGTTGGCCCCGCCCGCGCAGTCCCACAGCTGGAGCCTGGCTCCGTTCGCCGTGCTGTTGCCGGTCACGTCCAGGCACTTGCCGAGCGCCCGCACCGTACCGTCGGCGCCCACGTTCCACTGCTGCGCGCTCGTCCCGTTGCAGTCGTAGAGCTGCACGGCCGTACCGTTCGCGGAGCTGGCCCCCGCGACGTCGAGACACTTGCCGCCGAGGCCCTTGATGGTCCCGGTCTCGGCCGAGGCGCCGGGAGCCTGGAGCACTCCGAGGGCGAGGACGGGGGCGAGGGCCACGGGCAGCAGCCGGACCAGGCGGGAGCCGCCCGCGCGTCTGAGGCGGGACCGGAGGCCGGTGGGGGGTACGGAGGTCATGAGACGGTCCACTTCTGGTTGGCGCCACCGGTGCACGTCCACAGCTGGGCGCGACTGCCGTTGGCAGAGGAGTTGTCGGTGACGTCCACGCACTTGTCCGCCTGGGGGTTGACGATGTCCTTGGCGGCGGTGACCGTCCACTTCTGGTTGGCCCCGCCCCCGCAGTCCCACAGCTGGAGCTTGGCGCCGTTCGCCGTGCTGTTGCCGGTCACGTCCAGGCACTTGCCGAGCGCCCGCAGGGTCCCGTCACTGTTGACGTTCCACTGCTGCGCGGCCGTCCCGTTGCAGTCGTAGAGCTGCACGGCCGAGCCGTTCGCGGAGCTGGCCCCCGCGACGTCGAGACACTTGCCGCCGAGGCCCTTGATGGTCTTGGCGCCACTGCCGGGGTCGGAGCCGCCGCCGTCGGTGGTGACGTGCACGTAGTCGACCACCAGTTGCTGCGGGAAGGTGGTGGAGCTGTTCGGGTCGCCGGGCCAGTAGCCGCCGACGGCCAGGTTCAGGATGACGAAGAAGGGCTTGTTGAAGACCCACTGCTTGCCACCGAGGTCGGCGGGGGTGCGCCGCTGGTAGACGTTGCCGTCCACGGACCAGCTGATGGAGTTGGGGCTCCAGTCGATCGCGAAGGTGTGGAAGGCGTCGGCGAAGGCGGCACCACCGGGCAGGCTGTAGCCGGCGCCGATGCCTCCCGAGCCGGAGTAACCCGGTCCGTGGATCGTCCCGTGCACGCTGGAGGGCTCGAAGCCGACGTTCTCCATGATGTCGATCTCGCCGGAGTTGGGCCAGCCGACCGAGCCGAGGTCGTTGCCGAGCATCCAGAACGCGGGCCACATGCCCTGTCCGCGCGGGAGCTTCATCCTGGCCTCGACGTGCCCGTACTGCGTGGTGAACTTGCCCGCCGTGTTGAGCCGGGCCGAGGTGTACTCACACCTCCCGTACCAGCACTGGTAGTTGTTCGGGTTCTCCTTGCGGGCGGTGATGACGAGGTGTCCCTGCCCGTCGAGGGCCGCGTTGTTGTTGCCCGCGGTGTAGTACTGCCGCTCGTGGTTGTTGACGTTGTCACCGGTCTCGACCTGCCACCGGGAGCCGTTGACAGCGGACCCCGCGGGCCCGTCGAAGTCCTCGGTGAAGGTCGCGGCAGCGGCGGCGGAAGGCGCGGCCACCGGAGCCTGGGCGGCTTCGGCGGCCACCGGGGTGAGCGCGGCGGCACCGAGACAGGCGGCGGCAGCCAGCCAGGTCAGCGGCCTGCGCCGCCAGGACGTGTGCATGGAGCATCACATCGCTTTCGTGGGGGGTGGCATGCTCATGACAGAACGCACCATGAAGTGAAGCCACGACGGAAACCGGGGGGCACGCTTCGTTCAACTGTTGACGCAGTCCTGATTCAAGAGCGAGCGCATGTGCCCGTCAAGACATTCGTCTGGACCAATTCGGGGCGGGCAGGCGGACGCGCGGCCCGGCGGGGCCGCCACCACGAGGGGCCCGACCGGAGGAGAACCGGTCAGAAGGCGTACCTGACGCGCAGCCACGGGGTGAGCTCGGCCATCAACTGCCGCAGGCGCGCGAGGGACTGGCGCTTGATCTCACGGCGGTAGCGCACGTTCAGGGCCCCGTTCCCGGAGCGCTTGGTCTCCTGGGCGGCCGGCTGCCACAACACCTCCTCCGCGCGGGGGTGCCAGCCCAGGTTCACCTCGTGCAGCGACTGGTTGTGGGTCAGCATGATGATCTCCGCGGCCGCCTGGGCCTTGACACGCGCGGGCAGGACGTCGTCGAGGTGGGTGAGCAGTTCGGCCCAGTCCCGCTGCCACCCCGGGCGCAGCACGACGGGTGAGAGGTTGAAGTGGACCTCGTATCCGGCGTCGAGGAAGTCGGCGGCCGCGGCGATCCGTTCGCCGACCGGGCTGGTACGGATGTCCAGGAGCCGCGACTCCTCGGGCGGCATGAGGGAGAAGCGCACCCGGGTACGGCCCCGCGGGTCGAGGGCGAGCAGGTCGGGGTTGACGAACTTGGTCGCGAAGGACGCCTTCGCCGTCGGCAGCCCGCGGAAGGCGGCGACGAGGTCGGCCGTGTTGTCGCAGACCAGGGCGTCGACGGAGCAGTCGCCGTTCTCACCGATGTCGTAGACCCACGCCCGCGGATCGCACTGGTTGGGGGCCGGCTTGGGCCCCTGAGCCCGGACGTGGCGCTTCACGTGGGCGACGATCGCCTCGATGTTGGTGAACAGCGTGATGGGGTTGGCGTAGCCCTTACGGCGGGGGACGTAGCAGTAGGCACAGGCCATCGCGCAGCCGTTCGAGGCGCCGGGGGCGATCCAGTCCGCGGATCTGCCGTTCGGGCGTGTCACGAGCGTGTGCTTGACCCCGAGGACGAGCGTCTCGGTCTTGACACGGACCCAGCGGGCGATGTTGCCGTCGTTGCCGTGGAGAGAGGGAATGCCCCAGTGGCCGGCGACCTCGGTCACGCGCACCCCTGGCAGCCGGGCCATGATCTGCCTGCCGCGCGGGGAGTCGAGGGCCGCGGGCTCCGCGTACACCTCACGCACGTCGAGCAGCCGGCGCGCCTGCGGGCTGTCCCGGAACGCCCCGTGCGACGCGCCTCCGGCCGAGGGGCTGTCCGGCCACTCGAAGAGCGCCTGCTGCCCGGTCCCCTCCGGGGCGGGCGCGGTTCCGTCCGGGGCGGGTCCGGTTCCGTCCGGGGCGGGTGCGGTTCCGTCCGGGCCGGGCGTGGTCCCCTCCGGCACGGGTCCGGTCACCGGCTCCTCCACACGCTCTGCCTTTCTCTCACCCGGCTTGCGGGCCCGGCCTTCGGGACCGGCCTTCGCCGCGTACCGATGCCGGCGAGGTCGTACCGGCGGCCGTACGCGCCCGCCGCGGAGCACGCGCCCTCCGGCTCACCTCACGACGAGGCCGGGTCGTGCCCCCAGTTCATGAGGGAGTACCGCCACCGGCTCTCCGTGATGTCACCGGAGGGCCGCTGCCCGAGGTGCCGGTGTACGTAGCCGACCACCTTGCGCATGTGCGCGAGGTCGTCCTCGGTCAGCTCACCCTTCTTCTTCGCCAGCAGCTCCACTATGCGGCGCCCTGACGCGTGCCCCACGCTCTCACCCGAACCGTCGGACTGCCCCACACTCCGTGACGCGTCCGTGGCCAGCCATTCCCTCAGCTCCTTCGGACTCATGTTGACGGCCTCGTGGAACTCCCCGACCGTGTCCTCACCGGTCCCGTCGTTTTTCCCGCTCATGAGCCGCCACCCTCCTGGTCACCCCCACCGGACTCCCCCTTCGCCGTGATCCGCACGGCGTCCCTCCGCTCCGGCCGGGGGGATCACGGGGGTCTCTCCGGCCCGGGAGATCACGCCGCTCCCCATCGTCCCGCCCCTGAGGGCTCCACGCATTCCGGCCGGAGGACCCCTCCCGCCTCCCCCGAGTCCTCCAGCCACGATGTGTACGCGGTCGGTCGCGCTCCGGACGCGGCGACAGCCCCGGTCAGAGCGACGTCCTCCAGCGGCGGGCTCGGCCGCTCCGCAATCCACCCTGGTGTCCCCACACGTCCCTTGGATAGCGTTGATCCGGTTGAGCTGTTTCCCGCCTCGACCGAGTCGCCCCTCGCGGGGGACTCCGGGTGCGCCGCCCGGCCCGTTGAGGGCCTCCCGTACCGCGTTCGCGCGCTTGGGCCGCCGACGAGGACACGACCGGACGCCACCGGCAGAGGAAGGGGAGCGGGGGACAGGAAAGGGAACGGGGAGCGGGGGAACAGTGAGCGACCTGTCGGTCGACTACGCGGTGCTGAACCGCGTGCGAAACAACCTGGAGCACATAGCCGAGCTGATGAAGAGGCCCGGCCGGGAGATGGAGCAGGTCAACGGCGACTCGATGGGGGTGCCCGAACTCGCCGGACGCATGGACGACTTCGGTGACGAGTGGTCGTACGGGATCAAGCAGCTCACGAAGTTCTCCGGGAAGGCTTCCCAGGCGCTGCTGAAGATCAAGGAGTCCTTCGAGAAGCTGGACCACGAACTCGCCGAGGCGAACAGGGGCCAGGGCAAGGGCGACGCCGAGAGGGCCGGGAAGTAGCCATGGCCGAAGCGGAGCTGGAGAAGTTCCCGGGCCTGGGCTTCGTCCCCTGCCCCGGTGACTCCACGACAGCCGACGACGTGGCCCGGACGGTCCGCAGGACGGCGAAGGCGCTGAACGAGATCTGCCAGGTGCTGCACGGCACCGGGGCGGGCGACTGGAGCGGGAAGGCCGCGGAAGCCTTCCGGGAGAAGTTCGACGACGAGTTCCGGCCACGCATGGACGACGCCCGCGACTCCTTCGCCAAGGCCGCCACCGCCCTGGAGGACTGGGCGTCGTACATGGAGCGCAAGCAGAAGGAGGCCGCGAAGCTGGAGGTCCGGGCGGCCGAGGCCAACGCGCGGCTGGGCAGGGCGTACGAGAAGGCCGACAGGCTCGGCCACGCCGGCCAGGACACCAAGAAGGCCGAGGACCACCGGGACGAGGTCCAGGACGCGAACCGGGCGGTGAACTCCCGGGAACTGGAGCTGGAGGAGATCCGACGCGAAGGCCACCGGATGGCCAAGAGCTACCAGGAGTACGGCAAGGACGTCGCCGCACGCCTCAAGACCGCCATGGACATCGCTCCGGACGAGCCCGGCCTGTGGGACAGGCTCGGCAGCGCCATCGAGGGTCTCGGTGAGGCTCTGGCCGATCTGCCCGGACGGGTAGGCGACCTGCTGGCCGACGTCGGCGGCTGGATCAAGGCCCACGCCGACTGGATCACCGTCGCCGCCTCCGTCGTGGGCGTCATCGCCGTCTTCTGCCCGGTGCTGGCCCCGCTGGCCATCGGGCTGAGCGCCGTCGCCTTCCTGGCGCACGCCTCCTCCTACGGGGTGAGCGGACTGTTCCCGCCCACCGGTGAACGCATCGGCAACTGGCTCACCCTGGGCGGCGACGCGCTCGGCATGGTGCCCGGGGTCGGTGCCGCGAAGTCCGGGATCACGGCGGGGTTCAAGGCCGGACGGGCGACCGAAGGCGCCGTCGCGGGCACCAGAGTCGGTATCAGGACAGCCGGTACGGTGACGAAGAACGTCATCAAGAGCGCCGACCCCGTCGCCGCGGTGATCGACAAGCCGGTGATGGCCGTGGCCACGAGACTGGGCGTGTCGCGCGGCGCCGCCCTGACCGCCACCGAGGGAATCCAGGCCGCCGCCTCGCTCGCCTGGACCGCCCCCACCGCGCTCAACGCCTACGCCACGAGCACCGGCCGGTACGACGCCGCCACCTGGGGCACCGGCGTGGCCAACGTCGCCACCGGCACCGGCGGCGGCAGGTTCGGCGGGCTCGTCGCCATCGGCAGCGCCGTGGGCCTGGGCGCCTGGGAGCTGACGGACTGATGAGCCCCTCCCCCGCGCCGACGGCGCAGGACTCCCCCCGGGCCGCCGCCCGCGTCACCGTCCAGCCCGACCTCTGGTTCGAACTACCGCCCGGCTACATGGAGTTCGACCTCGCCGAGGAAGCGGAGGCGCGCATGCTGAGGATGGCTGACGCGACCGCCGCCCTCTTCGCCACCGCCACGCCCGAGCAGAGGTTCAGCCTCGTCGTGTCGGGCGAGTACATCCTGCGGACGATGGTCGAGGCGGGCGCCGAGCACGTCTCCAGTTGCTTCCTGCGCATGGATGACGGGGAGCTGTCCCAGGGCACGCTGTGCGTACTCGTCGAGAGCCCGGACGGCGGACCGCGGAGCCAGGACCGGCAGGGAACGGCCCGGCGCACCGCCGGGCGCTGGCGCGAACTGCACCCGGACGCCGAGACCGGGCTGGTCATGCTTCCGTACGGTATCGCCGCCCTCTGCATACGGGACCAGGAACTGCGCGTACCCGGCGCGCTGTTCGGCCTGGACGACCCCGTCCCGGCCACGGTCCGGCAGCTGCAACTGTGCCTCCCGCTGCGGACCGGCCCCGGATCGGCCCTCCTCGTCTTCACGACCGAGGACGTCGCGCACTGGCCCGAGCACCTGGAGGTGCTCATCGGCGTCATGAAGTCGCTCGCGGCGGACGAACCGCGGGGACGCGGGGACGACGAACCGGACCCGGACGGTCCGGCCGCCGGTGGGGACGGTCCGGCTGCCAGTGGGGACGGTCCGGCTGCCAGTGGGGACGGTCCGGCCGGCAGAAGAGACGGCCCGACCGAGGGAAGAACGGAGAAGCGGGAATGAACGGTGCTGCCGAGGACGAGGCGCGAAGGACCCGCGCGCGCCACCCCGTCCCGCTCGCGGTGCTCACCGGCTGCTACGTACTCGCCGCGATCGTGGGCCTGTTCCTCCTGGCCGACCGGCTCGGGCCCGCTGCGCTGGTGCCCCTGTGGATCGCGCACGGCGTACTCCTCGTCCTGCTGATCCGGAAGCTCGGCGCCCGGGAGTCCAGCACGTACGCGGCGCTGTTCGTCGTCGCCGCCTCGCTGATGTCCGTGTACGTCGCCGCGATGGCCCGCGACGATCTCACGCTCCAGCAGCGCGGGGAGAGGGTCACGGCCACGGTGGTCAAGAAGTGGCGCGACCCCGCCGAGGGACGCAAGGCCCGCGACTACAACTACACGCTGGAGCACCAGGACGGCACCCGGGTACCGGGCCCGGCCCTGAAGACACCGTCCGACCGCTACGGCCTCGGCGGGGAGGTGACGGTGATCGAGGACCCGCGAGGCGCGCTGCGCCCCCGCACCCCGGGCCAGGCGGACGCGAGGGGCGAGGCGCTCGGATCGGGCGCCTTCGCCCTCGCCGCCCTCGGCGCGGTCGGCTGGATGACCTGGCGCGGCTCGGACACCGCGAGGCGCCGCCGCCGCACCGCGAAGCCCTCGGCCGGCACACGCGAGGCGAACGCGGCCGTCACCGGAGGACGCCCCTCCCGGGAGGAACAGGAGGACAAGCTCCGCGAGGCCCTGCGCACCCACCCCGCCGACCGCCACGGCTACATCAAGGTGCGACCCGAGGACCACCCCGACCTGACCCAGCGGCGCGCCGCCCGGATCGCCTGGGAAACGGGCCTGCGCGCGGAGGCGACGGGCGACCGGGGCTCCTGGCGCTTCGGGGAGACCGTGATCGAGGAGGTCCCGCACGACTGAGCGGCCTCGCTGTGGACGGGGGCCGCACAGCCGTCCGCCCCGGCGCCTCGCCTGTGCCCGGCGAGGCCGGACCGGTCACGGCCCGCCCCGGCACCGGAGGCCGGGCGGCGCGCACCTCCCGGTCGGGTCACTCATGGAGCCTCTCGTCGCGAGGCGACCCGTCCGGCGGGGCGGCTGGGACGCCGGTGCTCATTCGCTGAGGTACTCGGTTGCAGCTCAGCTGCTCAGCAGCTCAGCAGCTCAGCAGCTCAGCAGCTCACGGTACGAGCGCTCGCGCAGCGGCATGAGGGGGCGGACGTTCACGTACCCAGGGCCTCCCCGCGCGACTTCGCGACGCGCGCGCGGGTCAGCCGGTGGGCGGGCGAATACGGCGACGGCGAATCCAGCGACGGCGAACCCGACGACGGCGAACGCGACGGGAAGACCATCGGCCGACGCTAGGCCGGTTCCGTGGACCGCCGGTGTGAACCCGGACGGTGGTCCCGGTCCCCGGCCGTCTCCCCGCCACCCTCATCGCCCGAGATCCCGAGATACCGAGATCCCGTGACGCGGAGCGCGCGGAAGGAAACGACGCGGAGCGCGCGAGAGGGAACGCGGAAGGGAACCCTGAGAGGGGCGGTCCGGGCGCGGTACGCCTTCGACGCCACCCCGCACGCGGAGCGTTTCGTCCCTGCCGGGGAAACCGGCGAGCCTACGGCGGTCCCCCGCCTCCGCGGTACACCGTCGGCAGCTCCGAAAGGGGGAGTACGAGTCCTCCAACAGGCGCTCCTCTCCCGGTGCCGGGATCGGTGACTGAAGCTGGAGCCACCCAGGGCCAACCCCCCAAGGACGAAGGAAGTCCCCATGGACATCTCCACCCGAACGGTCTTCATCCCCGGCGCCACCTCGGGTATCGGTCTGGCGCTCGCCCAGCGGCTGCAAGCGGCGGGCAGTACGGTCGTGATCGGGGGGCGTCGTACCGCGTTGCTCGATCAGCTGGCCGAGGAGCACGGCTTCGCCACCGTCCGTATCGACACCGCCGACCCGGCGTCCGTCCGCACCGCCCGCGATCAGGTGATCGCCCGGCACCCGGAGCTCGACACACTCATCGCGATGGCCGGGATCATGGTCGCCGAGGACATCCGCACCCCGGAGTTCCTCGCCACGGCGGAGGACACCGTCATCACCAACGTGCTCGGCCCGATCCGGCTCGTCGCGGCCTTCACCGAGCACCTGCAGACCCGGCCCGAGGCGGCGATCGTCACCGTCTCGTCCGGGCTCGCGCACACCCCCCTGGCGGCCTTCCCGAGCTACAACGGGTCCAAGGCGTTCATCCACCAGTTCACCGAGACCATCCGCCTGCAGTTCGCCGGGTCCTCCGTAAGGGTCGTGGAGCTCGTCCCGCCGGGCGTCCGCACGGAACTCACCCCGGGACAGACCGAGTTCGAGGGCTTCCTCCCGCTGGACGCGTTCGCCGACGAGGTCATCGCGCTACTGCGGGCGCAGCCGGACCCGACCGAGATCCTCGTCGAGGCCGTCAAACCGATGCGGTTCGCCGAGGTCAACGGCGCCTACGACCAGATGGTCGCCGCCGTCAACCCGGGCCTCTGACACCTGCCGCCACCACAAGCAGGCCCGGTGGGCGGCGGACACCCCGTCACCTGGCCGTCCCCACCGGCTCGACGGCCGACGAGCCACCGCGCCCCGGGTCCCGGGCCCCCGGCCTCCCGCGACACGTCGACCACTTGGCCGACTCCGGCGCGCTGTCGCAGTACAGCGCCCCGGGTGGAGTGGGGCACCGCACCTCCCCATGTAATCAAGTTTGACTACCGCTCCAACGCGCATTACCTTGCCTCGGCGGACAGTAGTCAAGCTTGACCACTTGAGCGGAGGAGACGCATGACCGACGCGATCGATGCCGAGGGCGTACGGAAGAGATACGGGGAGAAGGCCGCTCTGGACGGACTGGACCTCCGGGTGGGACACGGCACCGTGCACGCCCTGCTCGGCCCGAACGGCGCGGGCAAGACGACGACGGTCCGCGTCCTGACCACGTTGCTGCGGCCGGACGCGGGCCGCTTGACGGTCGCCGGGTACGACGTGGTGACGCAGGCCGACCGGGTGCGGTCAAGCATCGGACTCCTCGGCCAGCACGCGGCGCTCGACGAGGAGCTCGGCGGCCGGCAGAACCTGGAGATGTTCGGCCGACTCCACCACCTCGGCGCCCGGCGGGCCCGCGCCCGCGCCGAAGAACTGCTGGAACGGTTCGGGCTCACCGACACCGGCGCCAAGCAGGTCAAGCGGTACAGCGGCGGCATGCGGCGGCGGCTCGACCTCGCCACCTCGCTGATCACGCGGCCGGAGGTGCTCTTCCTCGACGAGCCGACCACCGGGCTCGATCCGCACGGCCGGGCGGAGGTCTGGGCCTCGGTGCGCTCACTGGTCGACGGCGGCACCACGGTGCTGCTGACCACCCAGTACCTGGAGGAGGCCGACCAACTCGCCCACCGGATCTCGGTGGTCGACCGCGGGCGCGTCATCGCCGACGGCACCGCCGACGAGCTGAAGGCACGTACCGGCGGCGACCGCGTCGACGTCGTCCTGCGCCACGCGGCCCAGTTGACCGCCGCGGTGGCCCTGATGCCCTTCGCCGCCGCCGACGTCACGGTGGACGCCGACCGCCGGCGGTTCAGCGCGCCCGTGACCGACCGGATGAGCGCGCTCACCCAAGTGGTGCGGGCGCTTGAGTCGGCGGGCATCGAGGCGGAGGACATCGCCGTGCGCAGGCCCACCCTGGACGAGGTGTTCCTACGACTGACGGCACGCTCCGAGAAGGCCCCGGCGCCGGACGCGCCCCGGGCCGGGGAGGCGGTATGAACGCGGTGGGCACGACGAACGAGGTGCGCGGGAGCGGCGGCGGCGGTCTCGCCCTCGCGCTGAGCGACTGCTGGACGATGACGCGGCGGGAACTCGCCCACTGGGGCCGGCAGCCGGTGCGGGTGGCCGTCGGCGTGGCCTTCCCCGTGATGATCCTGCTGATGTTCGGCTACCTGATCGGCGGCGGCCGTGACGTGGGCGGCGACTACATCGACTATCTGGTGCCCGGCATCCTCGCGCTGACCATGGCCTTCGGCCTGGAGAGCACGGTGCTCGCGCTCACCCAGGACCTCAACAAGGGCGTGATCGACCGGTTCCGGTCCATGCCGATGGCCAACGGCGCTGTGCTGGTGGGCCGTTCCGCGGCGGACATGCTGCAGTCCGCCGTGAGTCTCGCCGCGATGACCGGCGTCGGATACGCGATCGGCTGGCGGGCGCACACGACGGCGGAGGGGTTTCTCGGCGCCTTGGGCCTCCTGCTGCTGTTCCGGTTCGCGATGCTGTGGATCGGCATCTACCTGGCCCTGCTGGCCGGGAAACCGGAGATGGTGCAGGCCGTGCAGATCCTGATCTGGCCGGTGGGCTTCCTCTCCAACGCCATCGCGACCCCCACGTCCATGCCGGACTGGCTGGGCACCGTGGTGCTGTGGAGCCCCATGTCCCGGACCGCGACGGCGGTACGGGACCTGTTCGGCGGCGTCGACGGCGCGTCCGGGCACGTCCTGACGGCCGTCCTCTGGCCGACGGCACTGTTCGCCGTCTTCTTCCCGCTGGCCCTGCGCCGTTTCGCCCGGCTCAGCCACTGACCCCCGTCCCCCTCACCGGCCGACGCCCCACTCCTCCCCCGCCCCGGCGGTGACGGAGGCGGCCGCGCTCCCGCCGGGCCCCGACGGGGGCCGGCGGGGGCCGGCGTGGAGCTGTCCAACCCGCACTCCCGTGTCCCGCGGATACCCCCGCCGCACGAGCCCCGTCCGGCACACTAGCCGAACGGTGGATGGGGTCGGTACACAGCGAAAGCGGCAGGTCACGCGCCCCGTTGACGTGGGTGATGATCTCGGCGGTGACGGACGCGGCCGTCTCCTCGGACATACGGGCTTCCAGGCCGCGGCTTATGGGCGACACGGCGGGGCCAGTCGCTATACCTCGATGACGGCCCGCCGCGGAAAGCGTGGGCGTTTGTCGTGGGCACGATTTGTCGTGAGTACGACAGGAACCCGTCAGGTCAACGTGGCCGGCGAGCAGGCGCCCCAGGGAGCCCGTGCTGTCGGTCGATCAACCTCGGCAGGTCCTGACCTGCGCCACGCCCCCCTGGCACCCATCAGGAGAGACGTCGAATGAGCGTCACGGGCGTCGTCTCAGCGGCAAGACATCGCCCGTAACGCCCACACTGCGCATAAGGCGCAAGCGCAAAAGTCCGGGTCAGGCACCCTTCGCGACGGGTTCAAGGATCGCCACGCACTCCACGTGCCGCGTCATAGGAAACACGTCACATCACGAGGGACATGGCATACCTGCAGGTCAGGTACCAGTTTTCGACCTGCCAAGGGAGCCTTCGGGTGCTGTGAGCGTCAAATGAGCGTCACTACAGGCCGGAGAAGCTTCTTCACGTAGTGGCTTCGACCAGGTCTGCCGACAGGGCGTCGGCCGGTGGCCGTCGCACCGCCCGTAGGCGCAGGCGAACGGGCTCACGTCACCCTCGGCCACGCCGTTCCGGTCCGTAGGGGCTCCATCCCCTGAGGTGTGGTTCCAGCTCCTCCGGCGTGGGTTCACGTGTGTGGGGCATGCCGGGAAGTCCAGTCAGAGGGTCCACCGCCTCTGCATATGCCCTTGCCCACTCCAGCCAGCGTCGGGCTGAGTCCAGTGCCGGCTCGTCCGCGGTGCCAGCCAGTTCCTGGATACGGCGTTCCAACGCCATGCAGTACGCGTTGAGGGCGGCTGCTTCCTGCCACCCCCTGGCCTCTTCACCCAGCACATGGGCAAGCTGTTCGCGAACAGCTTGTTGCTTCGCCACAGCCAAGGCCGTCTCCCAGCGAACCTCACGTTCTGCCTTGGCCTGCTGTTCATCCTGCCGACGCTGAGTGTCCTCGGCGGCTCGCGTTTCAATCTCCCCGAGGATCGAACCCAGGGCTTCTTCGAGTGTCCTGCTCTTCCTATCCCGCCAGCGACCGAGCCTGTCTCCGAGACCATGGGCGAGCTCCAAGACGAGACGGGCAGAGCGCTCCGGATTCGTGGACTCTGGGAACTCCTGCCTAGCGGAGACGGTGTACGCGAAGCCGTCGACAGCGACGTCCACTCCCCCCTCGCGCGGGTGAAAAGCGGACCTCGCCTTCCACACCTCGTACCCTCGCCGTACTGCCTCAGCCGCGAGCCCCTGCAGCAGCAGAAGCGACCTGCGGCGCAACGAAGGTGGCATCGCCAGCCGACTTTCATCGTCTTTGAGCTTCGCCACCGCCGGATGTAGATTTCCCAGACGTGCGGGGACTGGTATTGGTTCTCCGGCTGCCTTCGGCCGCTGGCTCCGCGCGTTGGGATGCGGGCCGTCAGCAAGGAAAAGCTCCAGTCCCGGCCCACTGTAAGGGACCTTCTCGATACGTCGGCCCGCCGGCTCCATGCCGTGGCGCTTCGCGTAATTGATGACGCGCCGCCACTCCGCGACCTCGTCGTGATCCGGCTCAGAGATCCGCACGCGCCCCTCGGTGACGAGCCGCTCGATCAGCTCTTGCGCCTTCTTCCGCCTGGCACGCGCGACGGGCCGCTCGCTATAGGGCGACCGAGGCTGCGCAAGCTTCGTCGGCTCACCGCCGTCAGCAACCACAGAGTTGTCGTCGATCATCAGGAAGCAACGATCCCGCATTACAGCGGTCGAATGCCAGCCGCTTGACACAAGCGTCGAACGGTCTCGTCGACAGCGGAACCCTCGGGGAGCCTCATGCGACGGTGCCATTCCGGCCGCTCACCCGTGCACCCGCGTACGCCTTCGCCCCGTCCACTGTGGACGGGGCGAAGAAAACTCATGCAGCGATGGTGAGCGGGGACTCCATGCGTTCCCAGGCGCCGAGCACGGCCTTGTGGGCGTCTGGCTGGAGATGGGCGTAGCGCTGGGTGGTCTGGAAGCTCTCGTGGCCGAGGAGGTGTTGGACCTCGTAGAGGGAGACGCCCTGCTGTACGAGCCATGAGGCGCAGGTGTGGCGCATGGAGTGCGGCGGGTAGTGCGGGACGAGCTGCTGCTCGCCGTCATCGTTGAAGTAGTAGGCGCTGTCGACGGTCGGCCACCATGTCTGCCGTCTCCAGTTGCCGTCGTTGAGGAGGCGGCCGGCCCGGCCCTTGGTGAGGGTGGTGAAAACTACCGCGTCACGGTCGAGGCGGTGGATGTGGCGCTCCAGCGCCTCCAGGACGTGTGGCGAGAGCGGTACCTCGCGGCGGCTCTTGGAGCTCTTGGGGTACTCCTTGATGCCGCTCTTGGTGTTGACCTCGACGACGAACAGGCGGGAGCGACGCTGGTCGATGCGGTGGCGGTGCAGCCCGGAGAGCTCGCCCCAGCGCAGCCCGGTGTAGAAGCCGAGCAGGCACATCGTCCGCCACACGATGGGGAGCTCGTCTAGCAGGCTCTGCGCTTGGTCGAGCGTGAACCACTGCGGCGGTTTGACGGCGATCTGGGGCAGGTCGATGCTGCGGCAGGGGCTCACCGCGATGACGTCGTCGTCGACGGCCGCGCGCATGATGGAGGACGTCAGGTTGTAGGCCCGCTTGATGGCCGCGGCCCCAGCGCCCTTGTCAATCAGGGAACGGATCCAGCTCTGTACATCCATGCGGGTGATGGCTCGCATCTCCCAGTCGGCCCAGTAGGGCATGACGTGGTTCTTGATACTCGACCCGTCTCCCCGGAGGGTGTGAGGCTCGACGACGCGGGCGTCCCACCACCGGTCGTGCCAGTCACGGAAGGACGTTTCGCCGACCCGTGGGTCGCGCAGTCCCCCTCGGGCGAACTGGGTCTCCATCTCCAGTCCCCAGGCACGCGCCTGCGTCTTGAGGGGAAACGATTCGCTGAACCGGTCACCGAGCCGATTGCGAACCGTCGCCTGCCAGTTGCCGGTCTTCAACTTGCGTAGGTACAGCCCAACTCCTCATGTCAGTATGGAAGGCCCCTCTCGCGGGCCGGGATCAGCGGCGCGGTCTCGGTGCGGCGACGACGCGGCTGGAGATGAACTCGTCGAGTCCGGCGGCGGGGACGCGGATTCGCGAGCGGCCTGTGCCGGTGCGCAGATCGACGACTGGAAGGTCACCTACGGCGATGAAGCGGTAGACCGTACGGCGGTCGACGTCCAGAACGGCGGCGACGGCAGGGATGGACAGCAGGCGTGCAGGCATGGGTGAGTCCTTGACGGGGGCGCAAAGGGATGCGGCGGCGAGGCTGCCGCCAAGCCAGTCCAGTCCGTGGCGAAGGCCGCAAGCCCGGTCAGGGCGGGGCGTAGCACGTCGCGGGACGGCAGGGCTCCTGCGCACAGGAGCCAGGCAGAACTCTCTCGGCGGCGAACCGGAGGGCGTGGGGAAATGGGTCGCGGATGGCGGCGCTCCGCTGATCTGCCGAAGCGCCGCCCGGTTCATCGGTCAGTCGGCTCTTTTTGCAGGCGAGTCACCTGAGCAAGGCGCTCCCAGTCGATCTCTGTCGCTTCGAGACGGAAGCAGTACGGATAGCGAAGCGCCAGCCAGGCCGGAGACACTCCAGCGAGCTCGGCCACCGTGGCGACATCGATGCCCAGCCTCAGCCATCGCACTAGGGAAGACTCCCGCAGGATGTCGACGGGCTCCCCCAACCGCCAGGCAAGCAGCTCGTCATGGGGCAGCACGGCCTCTTGCGCCTGTTCCCACAGCCCCATGTATGCATCTATCGAGAGTCGCCCACCACGCGTGCCGGGGAACAACAGATCATCCTTTTGGAGACCGGCATCGTTGATCCACCCCCGCAGGAACATGGCGAACCCCGGTCGCAGCGGAACCACTCGAGCCCGCCCTCGATAGCAAGCCGTCAGCTCACCAGAACCACCCGAACGAAGTACCACATCGCGAACACGCAGGGATCGCGCTTCACTCGGACGGAGTGCCCCCTCGGCCAGGGTGACCAGGAAGGGATATACCGAGCGACCGCCGCCCGCCTGCTGGCGTATCCAATCCAATAGCGAAAGAACTTGCCCCTCGGAAAGTATCCATTCTTCATCCAATGCATCGACCAGCACAGCAGTGAACTCCTTGCGGGAATAAGGGATCTGTCGCACGCGGATCGCTCGACAACAACAATCGTCCACACGATCCCCGGTTTCGGTAACCGGGGATCCCGTGCTACAAAGGCAGGGGTCCGCCCATCAACCCGTGCGGGATTTGCCGTCACTCCACACCGACTAGACGCACCCGCGGCTAACCCGCCTACACCTAGGTTCACTTGAACCAGCCGCACTAATCCAGTCCGTTGCCGACCCAATACGTCTGCCGTCGGCGAACCATCCCTGGAAGCAGCATTCACTGCGCAAAGCGCGCCAAAACGGAACAAATAGGCACCCCGGATGAACGAATAGAGCAGGTGCCTTCTAAGCACCTGCTCCTTCCTATTCAGCGATCGGGTCGGCACAGACCGCCGTCCAGACAGCGCTTCGACACCCTGTACCGGGGTCGCCGATGGGCGACGAACGGAAGTCGTGATCTGCTGCGGCGTCACCACCGACTACGGGTCAGGGCCGAACGTCTTACAGTCCCAATCGCGCGCAACACGCTCCTGACCGTACGGCCCGTGCCCTGGCCGGTCCCGGCAGTGTCGCCGGAGGGCGTCGTCACGGCCCCACGGTAAAAGGCGGACCGGGGGCGGCGATGTCGCCGCGATCATTCTGGTCAACGGGGTTCGACTGTCAGACCGAGGTTTTAGTGTGGAACGGTGACTTCAGACGTCAGCAAGGTCTCAAGCGAAGAGGCAGCACTATCTGTAGAGGAGACCATCCTCGGGCAGACTGCCTGGTTCCTTCATGAGCGAGGAGACGTTCAGGCGGCAGCCCTTCTACTGGATGTTGAAGGAATCGAGTGGTCTCCCGGCAACAGGTTCGGCGACTGGATGGATGCCCGCCTTCTGGTTCCCGGATGGCTGATGGACCGGTTCTCTGAGGACTTGCTTGCGCGGATCCGGGACGCCCTCCTGCCGATCGCTGAACGGAACGGCGTCGAAGCACACTCTGTCTACGTCGGGCCAGCGCTACCAGACGTGGCCGCGGACTGGAGGTCAGCTCTTCAGGGGCGGCTCACCGCCGACACCACAACGAACCACGCCGCGCGTGTCACCGATCCGAAACCGGAACTGCGACGCGACGGATTCGTTTTTGACTCCCGCGCGGAGGTACGGGTCTATGAGGCGCTCAAGCGCGCCCAGGCTGCCCTCCCCGCCGATGCCACCATCTCCATCTTTCCTCTGCCGCTGGGACGCGTAGGAGTCGGCAACACATGGACACCCGACTTCCTAGTCGTTCGCGAAGGCAGAGCGGGCCTGATCGAGGTCGACGGACCCCATCACCGCGGCCGACTGGCGGCTGACGGGACCAGGGATCGGCACTGGCGGAACAGCGGGTTCGTTCACATCGAACGAATCCTGGTGGAAGAGACGGCCAAGGACTCTGACCTGGACGCCCTGGTCAGAACGTTCCTCAAGCGGCTGCGCACACATTAGCCGTCCGTACTCGACTCCGTCCCGCATGTTTGTCGGGCACTCGGAGACTGTTGGGTCCGGCCCTCCGCCGGAAGGACCGGGCCCAGCGTGTGCGGCACGGTCAGCGGGCCCTGCGATCGATCAGGGGGCCGTGCCTCCAGCGGATCACGTCGCCCTCAGCTTGATGACCCCGTCCAACAGCGCGATGCGCAGCGTCATCAAGCTGAGGGCCGCGATGCTGCCCCAACCGATCGCCTCGTCCCCCCGGCGCCTTGACCAGGCGGGCGATGCCGAACCCGATGAGACCGGCGAAGGTAGAACCCCAGGGCGCGCGAGATGGTGGCAGCCGCCAAGGAGTCCGCGCCCATCACCTGGATCGGCTCCGCCGGGCGGTCGTCTCAGTCAACCTGGGCGCGGAGTCCCCGTGCGTCCGTGTCAACGCCTCCACGGGCGGCGGCAAGTCGGTAACTCTGCGGTGCATCGCCCTCCTGTTGAGCCGCAGTCCCGCGCTCGGTTCCCTGCGACAGGGCCAGGCGCTACCGGGTGCGCCGGGTGGTGACGAGTTGGCCGTTGTGGAGACGGTGGTCGAGGTCGAGCCCGCTGTCGAGCATCGCAAGGACATCGAGGTGGCGGTCGGCCGGCACGGTCGCCACCCGGCGGCGGTCGCGGGCAACGCGGATGGTCGGGTGACGCTCGCTGGGCCGTGCGACATTGACCGGGCCGTCAGGTGTCCCTTCTATCAGCCAGGTCAGCGGAGTGGTGGCGGCGCGGTTCTCGAGAAGCTGGTTGATCGGGTCGGAGGGAGTGCGGACGTAGTCGAGGAGATCCTGGATCTCATAGTCGCTCGCCCCATACTGCTGCGTCCAGCCGCCGATGTGGTGCTGGGCGGTCCACTGCCGCAGGCCGGCCGACCGGTGCCCGAGACGGGCGGCGTCGCGACCGAGGAGGTGGGCGATGCGTCGGGAGGTGATGCCGGAGGTGAGCAGGGTCAGGGCCTGCTCGGTGTCGACTCCGTGGCGGATGTGCCAGGCAGTGTGTGTGTTGAGCCTGGGCGCGCCGGGAGACAGCGCGGGGCTGGTGTTGACCAGGTTGATCAGGGCGCCGACGGTCCAGCTCAGGGCGTGCCCGAAGGCGGTGCTGATGTTGCGTACCGCCTGTTCGAGCGCCCACCCGGCAGCGACGCCGGGCTGCCAGGAAAGGGCGAGGTCGGGCATCGTGCTGCCGGAGATCCACTCGCGGAGCGCGGGGGCGATCGGGACGTTCATCTGCGTGCCCCGCGTCTCCTTGTCCTTGAAGCTCCAGGTCTTGGTGACCTCTGGGACGTGGTCGAGTAGACGGTCGAAGACCTGGTGCTCGGTGAGGAAGTCGAGGGTGCGTCGCAGCGACCATTCCTCCGGCTCGGCGAGTCGGTCGCCTCCAGTGGCGTCGTCCACCGTGTGCCGGTCGAGCAGCACGGCCAACTGGTTCGCGAGCCAGTCAAGGTAGCGGGCCGACCCCAGGCTGGTGCCGGTGGCGGCCCACCGGCCGGCCTGGGCCGGGTCGGTGATCTCGAACACGGTGGCGACCTTGTCCGCGAGGGTGAGCCACCGGCTGGTGTGCCGCCCGTTGCCTCTCTGGGACAGGGCGAACAGTGCGTCCAGGGCGTCGATGGGATTGCCCTGCGGCGCTGGCGAGGAAGCGTGGAGCTGCAGGACGAGCCAGACGAACGAGGCGAAGTCTGCGGCGATATCGTCCGCTAGCGCGAAGACTCCGTCCGCGTCCTGTCGCAGGGTGTCCTCGGCGTCGGCGAGTGCGGTCAGGGCCTCGTCGGTCAGCAGCGCGGAGACGAGACGCAACCGCTCCGGGTCGGGGTTGAGGGAGTCGAACTCGGCGGGGCGGGGCGGGTAGGGGCGAGTCAGGAAGATCCATCCCTCGCTTTCGCGGCCGGCCCGCCCGGCGCGGCCGATGGCGTTGAGGAGTTCGGCGGGGGACAGAGCGCGCTGGCCGTCGTAGGTGAGAGGGTCGCCGTCGACCTTGTGGTGGACGATGACGGTGCGCACGGGCAGGTTGACGCCGTCGGTGAGGGTACTTGTGCTGGCGATCGCCAGGAGCTCGTTGCGGCGCAGCGCGCCCTCGACGGCGTGCAGAACATCCTCGGGCAGGGCGCCGTGGTGGTAGGCGACGCCGTGCCGGGTGCAGCGCACTAGCGGGTGTTCCGTGCCGAGAGTATCGGCGAGGTAGTCGGTCAGGGCCTCGGCTTCGGACCGCTCGGGCAGGCACTCGGCGATGGCGAGTGCCGCGTCACGGGCTGCCCGCCGGGTGCCGACGACCATCAGCACGCTGCCGGCCGCGGTGAGTTCCGCGGCGCCAGCGGCAAAGACCTGGTAGTCGGCGATCCCGCCTGGCAGACGGGTCCGCGCGTTCCACCGGCCTCCGGAGCCGGCGAAACGCCGGGTGCCCACCTCTCCGGTAGTCAGTCGCGCGATGGCGGACGAGGCGGTCGGCCGGACATCGAGGAGGGTCTCGACGGGCACGGTGGCGAGCACCGGCGAGGCATGCTTCGCGGTCGGCCGTCGCTCCGACAGCTCGGCGTGCTCCGCCATGAGGTTCGGGTACATGAGCCCGTGCATCCGACGCGGGCCTCGCCAGGTGTCGGTGAAGTAGACCTCCCGTTCGGGGCGCTGCGGGTCGAGCCACGAGGCGATGTCGCCCTTGTTGCCGACCGCCGCGGACAACAGCACGAGTCGGATGTCCCTGCGCGCATGCAGCAGCGTGAGCAGGCTCTCCAGCACGAAGCCGCGCCGCCCCTGGCCCAGGTGGTGGGCCTCGTCGACGACGACCAGCCCGACCTCCGCCAGTGCTTCGGGGTTGTTGCGAATCATGTGCATGAGCCGCTCTGGGGTGACGATCTCCACGTCCCCACCGTCTGGCTCGGCCGAGGACGCCCATGGGCCTAGCGGGAACTCCGGCTGCTCCGCGGCCAGGCGCCGCCCAAGCACCCGCAGCCGACCTCGCAGCGTCCCGCGCATCTCCCGCCCCAGGCTGCGCATCGGCGACACATACACCACGCGCCCGGGGCGCTGCGCCAGGTGCGAGCAGATCACCAGCTGGGCCATCAGTGTCTTGCCCGCGCTGGTCGGTACGCTGATCAGGCTTCGTGACGTCGTCGGGTCGAGCGGGTTGCCACGCTCAAGCTTCAGGAGCTGGCGCTGCGGCGGCCAGAGCGTCATCACTGGCGGCTTCGACAGCGCGAAACTCCGCGCCACTTCCGGGGGAGTTCCCGGGGGGAGCAGCTGGTACAGACTGCTGGCCGCCATCTCCCCGCTCAGCTGGAACAGGTGCGCGGCAACCCACCGCGCCAGCCGGTCGCCTCGGCCGGCCGTCTGCGTCATCACGTCCCGCAGCAGCCGCTGCGCCGCCAGCAGATCCCGCGCCTCGCCGAACCCCAGGAACTGGTACAGGTGGAAGACGGCCTCCACGACGGCCTCTGCGGGCCCGTACATGGTCCCCGCCAGGGACTCGCGGCGCATCATTGCCCGCACCCCACGCAGCTGCCGCCTCCACGCACGCAGCGCCCGGCCCAGCTCCGGGCGGTCGAAGCCGAGGAAAACGACGCCAGCCTCTACTGCCAGGGTGCCGATGTGCCCGCGCAGTTCACCGGTGATGTCGACGAGAGCGTGGACCTGCTGGTAGACGGCGGTGGCGTTCGGGTCCTGCTCGCTGCGCCGGTACCCGGCTTGGGCGGCGAAGGCGATCTGGAGCCGCTCAGCCTCGGGTCTGCGTTCGTCGCCCAGGGCGAGGTCCATCAGGTGCGCGCTTGTGGCGAAGGCTCGCCGCACCCGCACCGCGTCGTAGCCAGGGGTCTCCGGGGCGAGCGCGGCGAGCCCGTGCAGGTACCACGCCGTGGCGAGGGTCACGTCCTCGATCTCCGGCTCACCGCGGAAGGCCGCGACCTCTAGCTCGGTCATCGTCGCCAGCAGGTCCTGTGCGCTGGGCAGCACCCCGCCCGGCCGGTGCTCGCCGAGCGCGGACGCGAGTACCTCCAGGTCTAGAGTGCGCTCCACACGTACCTCCTCACGTCCTTGGCAAAGTCTTCAAGATCGTCGATCGCTACCACCACGCCCTGCAGCGCGCCCGGGTGGGTGTGGGTGGTGAAGTGCTGGTGCGAGCGATCGAAGGCCGTGTCCGGGGTGTATGCGGCGTCGAGCGCGATACTGACCCCGCCGTTCCCCGACGCCTTCGCGTCCACCCATTGTCGGGCCATTGAGGCGACGAACTCCCGGGTGTCGGGGGCCAGCTCCCGGCCTCCCCACGAGATCTGGCCCAGGTACCGCGCCCCCCAGGTGTTCAACTGCTGCCATGCCTTGCGAATCGTGTCGCTCGGCTTCGTCTTTTCCGCGGTGAATTTCTTCATCTCCCACAACCGGAAGACGAACCCCAGCTCGCTGCCAGGCACTCGGTGGATCACCAGCCCGTCCGGCCCACTGTCCGTCACCGTCGATGAGGGCGGGTCCAGAAACTCCACGCTGAGCCCCGGCTCGGGGGGAAGGTCGCGGGTGGAGAGGTACCACAGCCATTCGCCCACGTAGCCGGTGACGCCGGTGGGATCGTTGGCCTCGAATACCGGGCCGGCGTAGAGCAGGACGTGCGCGCGATCGGGGCCGGTCAGCTGGGTGCCGGCCAGGGCACTGTCGCGCCAAAGCCGGTAGGCGAGGTCGTCCAGGTCGGCGCGAGCTCGCATGATCTCGTCGGCGATGATCCAAGCTGCCGCATCACGGTCCTCGGGTTCAGGCCCAATTGTTACCACCAAGTCCCACGGACACACCTGTCCGATCCCTTGGCTCTCTCGCTGAGTGAAGTCCACGAGGCGCCCGCCGGCGGCCCGGGCGCGCTCCATGGCCTGCAGTGCGGGTATCGCCACCCGTCCCCACCCTCGCTCCTGAGTCGGTGCCGAGTCCTGCGGCAACACGGATCACCCTACCCAGCAAGCTCTGGTCTGCGAGGGCGGCTTCTGCGTGAGCGTAGCCGTGGGCCTGCTGCGGGCGCGGCTGTCCGGGCGGGATTCAACGTCCTGCAAAGACACAGCGGAGCAGGCGACCTCGGCGCCGACGTCATAGCGGTCGCGCCCACCGGCGAGAAGCTAGTCGCGCAGTGCAAGCTCATCACGACCTCTCGACGCGTCGAAGGGGCGTCCTGTACGTGTTGAACGGCACTGCGTGTCCGGTACACGGCGCGGATTTCGTCGTGGCCGTCACCAGCCGCGAGTTCACCAAACCCGCATTGAAGTTCGCTCGGCAACACGACATCGTCCCGTCGGCAACCAGGAGCTGGCGCACTGGGCAACATGGGGCGAATCTCTGCAGGAGATCTGCGGCCTGGGCAGGTGAACGGCCTGGCCAACGCTCCACATTCACCTTGAGGATTCCCTGTCCAGGAACCGCGTAGAGTGAGCGCCCTCCACCGCCGCTAACCTTTTGTGATGCCCGACTGCTTCTCTGAGGGACACCCGGTTTGGGCTTCGGGCCGGGCAGAACGCACCGGACTTGGCGGAGAAGACGGAACCAATCACCTCGGCGGGGCCGGGGGCGAAGTGGCCGATGGGGACGTAGAGAGGTGCTCAGGGCTCGGCCACCATGAGGGTGCACGAACGAAGGCGTGTAGCCAGTACCGGCTGGTTGCCGCCTTGAACGCGCTGCTGAAGGCCAGGTCGTGTGGCTGGGCCTTGGTCATGCGCTCCCACGACCAAATGGACTTCGGCCCGCCCGACTTGGCAGAGCACGTCGACCGGAACGCAGCGGACGCGCCTCGCTGGACTACGGAGCTAGAACCGGAGGCACATGAGAACGCAATCAGCACCGGACGGGATGGGGCGTCGATGCCTCCAAGCCCGACTAGAGGACTGACCTGTCCAAGCGGCGAACTCAGGGCCTAGCGAACGCCCGTGCGGGATTCGACGGTGGACGAGCGGCTACGGAAGGAGGAGAGCTGACTGCGGCCAGGTGTCGCGTGGGAGTGGGTGCGGTTTGCTGTCCACCGCCGGCGACGGTTGTGAGCGTGAGGCCGAACAGAAGTCTGTTCATCTCCTCGCTTGTCAGCCCCAGTTCCGCAGCTACGGCGGAAGGCTTCACACCCTTTGTGCGCAGCGCCGCGAATACCTTGGTCAGCACTTGCGATGTTTCCCGCTCTCCCATGCTCTCGGGTTCGGCGGAGCGATATCCCAACCGGCTCAGTTCCGCGCAAGTCGACCTGTACTGCCAGTCCGTGAGCAGGCTCAAATCGTGCAGTCGGTACGTCAGGGCCATAGCGGAGACCTTCCAGATCCGCTTGCCGCGGATGATCTGGTCGACGTGGGCACCCGACGGCATGTGGCCTAGAACGCTTGCTCTGGGCATGAGGAACGCGGATGCGAAGGTGTTCGCCTGGCGTTCGGCTTCGGGACCCGAGCAGGCGTGCTCGCTCCCATGCATCACGAGGTGCCCGAGTTCGTGAGCGGCGTCGAAGCGGCCTCGTTCGGCCGATTTCAGGGTGTTGAGGAATACGAAGGGCACACCTTCACGCCAGACAGCGAACGCGTCGACCTCGGCGTGATCAGGGTCCAGGGAGAACACGCGCACTCCGTGGGCTTCCAGAAGGTGCACCATATTGGGTGCCGGCGCTTCCCCCAGCTCCCAGCGTGTGCGGACCATCGCGGCGGCCGTTTCCGGATCCGGCCTGCCCAGAGATGGCACGTCCACGGTTGGAAGGCGGAAGCTCTCGGCGATCCAGGCGTAAAGCGTCGCACCGAGCGTTCCTGCGGCGCGGGCGGCATCCAGCACCCGTGGTGAGGTCTTGCTGCGTGCCCGCCACGAGATTCCTTCGGCGGGGAGTTCCTCCAGTGGCGGCCCTTGGAAGAAGGCTGCGGGGAAGTCCAGGGAGGATGCCAGCTTGTTCAGGGTGGTGGAGCGCGGAGCGGTTCGCCCGGTTTCGTAGTTCGACAGGCTTTGCAGCGAGATTCCAGACCGGTCCGACAACTGGGCGAGGGTCATCCCTCTGCGCTTGCGTGCCAGTGCGATGCGGGACGGGGTCACCATGTGGGGGCTGCCTCAGCTATCGGTGGTGCCTGGTGGGGGCGGCGGACTCCGACGCCCCCACCATCGGACTCAGCGGAAATCGACAGGGATGTCGATCTCCCCAGGTCCATCATCGTTCAAAGGTTCGATTCCGTCCATCGTGAGCGCGGGAAGCGGAATCCGTCTTCCCCATTCGACCACGAATCCGTCCACGAACCTCTTAGGCCGCGACAGCTCGCAGTCGACGCGTACCGCGTCCCCGACCTTCGTGCGGTACGACAGAAGAAACCATGTCTTCAGCGCGGCGGCTTCCTCCTCGCTGAGCGACACGCCCCTGGGCCCTGCGCCCGCCACGAACAGAGCGGTCTGGACGTGTGCCACCCCCTCGCCCTCGTTGGCTTGAGTGACCTGTCCGGTGGCGGTGCCCCGGCGGCGCCCGTTCTTCGGGAACAGGCTCGCCTGGCCGGTGGCCGCGTCACCGACCATGACGCCCATCGCCATCGACCGATCAGCGTTGCAGACCAGCTCCAAGCGGCCGTGCACGAGCCGGGCCCACCCCTCGCGCTCGATATGCAGCTCTCGAATGGTGCGCACGTGGGCCTCATAGGCCCTCCGCCCCCCAGTCCCCATCGGGTCGTTGGGGACTGCTGTTCGCCGCGCCGCCTCGCCCACGCGCAGAACGTCGTGCAGGTACTCCAACCTTGTCCCCATTCCGCCAAGTTGAGCCCGAACATCGTCGGGCTCCCAGGGGGACATCGACAGGGAGAACGGCAAGAGGACCTCCGATACACGGCAGTTGACTGATGGAGACCCTACCTCAAACAAGGGCCCATCCTTATAAGATCCTGCAGCTTCATCGTTACGGACTGCGTCACTGGTTGCGAGCGAAGTGACCACCCGCGACCTGCCTTTCGCGAACCTGTGCCCTCCCCGCCACGGCGGAGGGCAGCGGTGCCCATGCGCCCGAGATAGAGGTGCCGTCGCCGGACGAGGAAGACCCGATCACGCCTTCGGCGACTACCTGACGTCGGACACCCGATGGGTTCTGAACCGCTCCTTCTGCCGTTCAGCTGACTCCCGCACGCCTTCCTCGGAGATCGCGTGCCGGGTCCCCCTCCGCCCCATTGGACGAGGTTATTTCCCTTCCCACCTGGGACGTTATTGATGTGAGAGATGAACAGGCAGCCACCCGCGAAGCGAGCCGTTTGCCGTCCTCGTCGTAGATGACGCGCTCCTCCTCGGAGGCAGCCGTCCGTACGAAGGTCCCCCGGGATCAGTCGCAGGCCGCTCGTCCAACCCTCAACCCGGCTGCCGCCCGGCGGACATTCGCAGCCGTTCACGAAGCGCTCCCTCACGCCCCGAACTGGGCGTGGAACGGCAGAGACGATCTCCGCACGCCGGGAGGGACGGCGGGGCAGATGCGGTCAGTGCTCGGTGAGGTCCCGGATGTCCCAGCCAGCGCCGGTCATTGCGTCCGCATACTTCTTGCTGCGGTCGCGGTGGGTGGCGAGCACCAGCAGGTGAGTGGGGCGTGTCGCTCCGACGAAGACGAGCTGCACGGCGGCCTGGACGCTCTTCAGTTCCCGCAGCGGGTCGCTACTCTCGGCGATCATGCGCATCGCTTCGGTCACGTCGAACTTCCGGCCTGTCTTCTCCAGGCACTCCAGGATCAGTGTTGCCGCGTGGGTCTCGCCCTTCGCGCTCTGGATGGTCCCGGGTACGGCCCGCGCCGCCGGTACTGCGGCGACGGCCGCGGGAGCGGGCCCGGGGGCCGCGCCTACCGTAGCAGCGGGGGTGAATTCCATTACATCCTGGCGTAGTTGGCAGCCGTCGAGGAGCTTCAGCTGGATGGTCAGCTGCTCGGTGGCCTCTCCCCAGCTCGCTGCGTCGAATTCGTCCGCGTTGAGGAGGAGTTCACCCAGCAGGATCCGCACCCTGCCTCCGGTCGTCGCTATTGACCTCTCCAGGCGGCTGAGGGCCGGGAGCCCGTCGCCGGTCGGTGACGAGACGGACGCGCGCACGGCGTTCCACAACTCGGTGGCCGCTTCGTAGCTGTCCGGGCCCGTTTTCCACCGGGCGCTTGCCGCGCGGGCCGCGCCGATCAGGGTGCGGTGAGCCGTCGGGGTGCTGGTCGGGGTGTATCCGGGCAGGTAGCAGGAGATCGACTGCGGGTAGACGGGTGAGGTTTTCGGGTTCTGTCGCGCGCCCAGTACACGCGGTGGACGCCGCATGAGGACGTCCTCGGGGACGGTCACAGCGGCCATGCGCTCGAAGGTCGGTACGACGTCGGACACCGTGGTCTCGTCGAACAGCAGAACCGCCACCTGGCCGTCGGGGCCGACTCCGCGGACCTGCTGGGGTCGCCGGACGGCCAGGCGGCTGGCCACGGCCGCGATCTGCGGCCCGAAGCGGCGGCTGACCGGCAGCTCCGGGGCCCCCGGCAGCGGGAACAGGGAGGCGGGCCCTCCTGCGGAGGCCGCGTCGCTATAGATGCCCTGGTTGGTGTAACCCACCCGCTGCACGACGGTGGATGAGGAAGCGAACACGAGGTCCAGCAGTTCGTGCTGGGTGGCGCTGGTGTCCTGCGTTTCGTCGAGGAGAACAAACGGGAAGCGCGTGGTGACCGCCGCGGCAATACCCGGATGTCGGGCGAGATACTCCTGGGCGATGGCGTACATGTCCTGGAAGCGGAAGACGCCCCGGCGTGCCAGAGTCCGTTTGAGGTGGTCCAGTTGCTTTCCCCCCGCGTAGCTCGGCCGGAAAAGATGCTGAGCACGCTCCAGGTCCCGTTCGGTGCGCAGCTGCACCTCCAGGTCGCCCGTACCGTGGTGACGGAGCCCGGACATGTCCCGCGTTAAGCCCGGCGCGAGCTCAACCTTCTCCGGGTCGATCTTCAGGTAGACCAGCAGCTTGGTGCGCTGCGGCGGGCACAGGCAGGCGAAGTTCCGCAGCCGCTGAAACGCCCGGTGGGTCTCGCGCTCCACGCGGTTCACGCCGTGCCCGAGCCCGAGAAGAACCTCTTCAACCGCGCCGGCCAACTCCAGCATCGCCGCGCCCTGAACGTCCTTCGTCGCCTGGGCGCAGACCGGCGCCGCGCCCGGCGTGCTGCCTGCATGCCGCCGCTCACGAAGGCTACGTTCTCAAGGCGGAGCAGGTCGCTGCCGAAGTACCGGTAGCGGACCAGGTTGATCGAGCGTCGGCGCTCGCGCACGGCATGCACGTCGTAGCGGCTGTAGTCACCGGCGACGCAGATGAGGCGTGGACCGCTCCACAGGATCTGGGACGCGGCCGTCAGACAAGGTCTCCCAAGCCAGGGGGAATGCCGCCGAAGCTCTGCCCCGCCAGAAGGATCCGGCATTCCGCTCGCCGCCACCCTGACCGGCGGCAACCACAACGACGTCACGTTGCACGGAGCGCCGAAGCTCGAACGGCCTGGTCCGCCGGACTCCGAAGGCCCATCCCCCATTTGCCTGTCCCTCGAACGAGTGCCCTTTGTGGCTCCAGTCAACTCCGCGAAGAGTGAGCGATGTTGGCCTGCGGGCCAGCCACGCTGGAAGCCTGGACGCCCGAAAGGGCAACGGCCGTCGGCACGCTGCGTCCAGCGGCCGTACGAGGCCGGTCACCGAAGGACGAAGGACCCTATCGGCAGCCACTGACAAAGCCCCATCCTTCACCATTCAACTAATTTGCATGCCTATTTTCCCGATGCTTCGATGTTCCCAATTGCCGAACTGGGCTGTATCAGATGGACGTTGACCAGCTATCACGTCCTCCGCGCTCAGCCGATTCTGGGAGGTCGATCGTGATCGAGGCGCTGTACGAACGGCTGCATGCGGCAGCCAACGCATTGTCGGAGGACAGTGCAATCCGGGTCCGGGCCGCGTATGAACCGACCAGCGGCCCGGGCGGCAGGATCTTCCCGCCGACGGTGAAGGTCAAGTCCACTGACGCGGCCGGCTATCTGATCGAGCCCCGCTACGTGGAGGGCGATGAGGTCAGGGTGGTGCTCCTAGATCAGCGTCAGTCCCAGGCGAACCGGTGCGAACAAGCGCTCCTGGGCGCGGTACGCCGTGAAGACCTGTTCCTTCCCCACCTGGAGCTGACGACGGAGGCCGGGGGGACGGCCGTATCTATCACGAGCCTGGAGGCGCCGCACCGGTCCTGCGACGCCTACTTCCGCGACTCCCAGGACGAGGGGGGAACAGCATTCGACGAGACCGAGGTCGGGGCCGCGCTGCGACGGGCGGGAGCAGCAGACCTCGGTGCCTATCTGGATCAGTCGCCGGCGGACCTGGTGTATGGCGTGTGGGACTCGCACCGTAAGCGCCGGATCCAGGTTAAGGTCCCCCGCGCCTACACCTCGGAGATGTACGGCGTCTCCCCGCTCGTGGGTGTGCGGGCGGCCGGGCGCGTGGACCGGCTGAACCTGGCTGGTGACACTGTCGCGGTCACCGAGACGGGGTGGTCTCCGCTGGATGGTGCGAAGCCGCCCCGCGGCGTCGCGTCCGCAAGGATGTCGGAGCTGGGACACGGCATGATCCCGCCCTCCGAAGGTATCGGCGGGGTCTCGGTCAAGGCGGTGCACCGGCAGGCGACGGTGTCCCTGGCGCAGCTGTCCTCGCTGCACTTCGGGAACGTCACCAAGGAGTTCACGGCCGCGGGCCGGGCGTTGCTCGCGTCCATCGCGCTCCTGGGGGACCGGCTGGCCTTCGGTGCGTCGGCTCTGCACCTGCGTTCGGGCTGCGACCTTGTCGTCGTTTCGGAGCAGGTGGAATGGGTGCAGCGGGGGCGGGGCGGGGTGCCGGAGAGGGAGCCGATGGAGTGCACGACGTCCCGCGATGCGCTGGCGCTGTTCGAGATCGCTGTGGAACGGGCCCGTAAGTCCGGGCTGGAGTGGCCGGTTGAGCCGGTCCATGTCCGCCCGAACGCGAGTCTGCAGCGCGCGATCGAAAAGTCCTACGAGATCGCCGGAATCGGCGCGGCCGAAGAGGAGTGACCTCGTGCCGTTCCGTCTTGACGTGCATCTGCTGGACAGTTCGTACCATGCCTCAACGCTGGATCGTTCCGGTGCGGAGTGGCCGCCACATCCCTATCGGCTGTTCTGTGCTCTGGTATCGGTGGCCGATGAGGATGACCCGGTCCAGAACGCGGCGCTGACGTGGTTGGAGGAGCAGCCTCCTCCCACGGTCCGGGTTCCGGCTCGGGCGGTGGAGGCCGCCGAGGCGCGTCGGGCGTGGGTGCCGACCAATGCGGTGGAGCGGAAGAAGCCTGGGCACGCGGTGCTTCCCGGACGGATCTCCGGTGGGCAGCCGAAGCAATGGCCCCAGCGCAATCTCGCGGAGCCGATGGTGAGCTTCATCTGGCCGCAGTGCCCGTCCCCGGGTGTCCATGCGGTGCTTGCGCTCCTGCTGTCCCGCATCGGCTACTTCGGCCGGGCCAGCGGGCACGCGCTTCTCACCGCCGTCAGGGTCGGCGATGAGGAGGTGACGCCCGTGGGCGAAGGGTGGCATGAGTGGTCTCCCGCTTCCCGTGAGGCCAGGAGCGTTGAGTTTCTACGTGCTCCCTATCCGGGATTCCTCACACGTCTGCGCCGCGCACATGCCGAGGGGCAGCGAGCGTTCCAGCAGGCTCGGCCCCTCGCCTATCAGCTCGTCGGCATCGAGCCTGCGGTGCCGAAGGACATGGTGGTGGAAGGCCCGTACGTCGATCTGCTCCCCTTCGCGTTCCCCTCTGGGGTTTCCCTCGACCCGTCCCTCACCCTCAAGGTCACTTCCTCGTTGCGGTCGAAGGTCAGCGGCATGCTCTCTGCGGCAGGGCACGACGTGGACCAGATGATCGCGGTGCACGGGCACAAACCTGCCGGGGACCAGCGGCACGTCTGCGCCTTCGTGGCGCTGCCGTTCGTCGGACATCGCCACGCGGACGGCCGACTGCGCGGCGTGGGCATCGCGTTGCCCCGAGATCTCGACCCGGCGCACCGCAAGGCGCTGCTCGCGGTTCTCCTCCGTCTCGGTGGCGGGCTGCGCAAGCTGTCCGTGCCGACGCTGTCCCGCCCCGTTCCCCTGTCATACGCCGGTGCGGGCGACACCGTGCAGAGCACGCTGCAAGCAGTGCGCGCGGAGCGATGGACCACCCCGTCCACCCAGTGGACGACGGCCCTGCCGATGGTCCTGGACCACTTTCCCAGAAGAACCCCGAACGGGATCGAGACATCAGTGGCGACCAGCTGCGTCCTGGCCGGATTCCCCGAGCCGCGATCGGTCGAGGTCCTGCACCGAGGCGCATACGTACCCGGCGCGCCGGAACTCCCCCCGTATGCGCTGCGCCGCAAGGCCGGCGAGCGGCCTCTCCTGAGCCGCCACGTCCGCCTGCGGTTCGCCGAGCCGGTCACCGGGCCGATCATCCTGGGCAGCAAAAAGAGCTACGGCCTTGGCCTGTGCATTCCGGTCCCCGCGCGAGAAGGAACGGCATGACCATCCCCCTTGAAGGCGCCCTGCATCTGGAGGAGTTCTCCGACTTCGTCCAGGAAGTCCGAGGACACCGGCCCTTTCCCTGGCAGACCGCATACCTGAACCGGGTCGCGGAAAGCGGCATCTGGGCCGACCTCGACATCCCCACCGGCCTCGGCAAGACCAGCACCATCGACATCTGGTGCTTCCTCCTGGCCTGGCAGCACTCCAGCGGGGCCCGGCGGACCGTGCCTGTACGGCTGTTCTTCGCTGTGGACCGACGCCTGGTCGTCGACCAGGCACACGAAAGCGCCAGCTCCCTTCAACGGGCGCTCCACGACAGCGGTGCCACTACGGTGACCGGCCGTGTCGCCCAGGCGCTGCGTGAACTTGGCGCGAGCGACACCGCCATGGAGAGCGTGCGCATGCGGGGCGGCGCCGACTGGAGCTCCCGCTGGCTGCGCTCCCCGGCTCAGCCCGCCGTCATCTCCAGCACCGTCGATCAGTACGGCAGTCGTCTGCTGTTCCGCGGCTATCACACCAGCCCGCGCATGCGCCCCATCGACGCCGCTCTGTGCGGCATGGACGCCCTCCTCGCCGTGGACGAGGCTCACATCGCGCTGCCGCTGCTGCGCACGGCCACCGACTGCGCCGCTTACCAGGCCACTGCCTCCCAACCGGACTTCGCCGGCCGTGCCGTCCAGGTCGTCAGCCTCTCCGCGACCGCTTCGGCCGCCGCGGACCGGCCCCGGCACTCGATCACCGACGCCGACCGTGCCCACCCTGTGGCCAGCCGGCGCTTGAACGCGCAGCGCCGCCTCACGCTCCTGGATGCCTCGCCGAACGTGAAGGACACGGCGGCAGCCTTCGCGCAGGCTGCCGCGCTGGCGGTCGAATCCCTGCTTCCGGTGATCGAGCGACCGGTGATCGGCGTGATCGCCAATACCATCCGCGCCGCCCGCGCCACCCATCACCTGCTGGCCCAGCGCGAGGACGCCGACACCGTGCTGCTGACCGGCCGCACACGCCCCCTCGACCGCGAGCGTCTCCTGGCCCACCCGCTGGTCACCGAACTCCTCGCCAGCGTGCAACCCGACCGCGAACGGCCGCTGATCGTCATCGCCACCCAGACCGTCGAGGTCGGCATCGACATCTCCTTCGCCGGCATGGTCACCGAGAACGCCTCCCTCGCGGCACTCATCCAGCGCCTCGGCCGTCTGGACCGCACCGGCGACCTGAACCTCGCACCCGCCATCGTCCTGCGCACCAGCACACAGACCAAGCAGAGCACCATCCCCGTCTACGGTGAGTCCGCCGAACGCACCTGGGCGCATCTGACGGAGAAGGCGCCCACCGTCATAATGTCCGGACTCAAGGCTCCTTCACTGGCCGGAGTTCTTGCCGAGGGCCTGCTCGTCAATCCTGTAACCCTGCCCGCGCTGCTCGCGGACGTGGACACCAGCGTCCTCAACGTGGAGCCGCCCCTCATCCCTGTAGTCCATCGCACCCTCGTCGACTCCTGGACCCGCACCAGCCCCGCCCCAGTCCCCGACCAGGCGCCAGCCCCGTTCCTCCATGGCCTGGACACCTCACCCGAAGACGTCCTCGTGCTCTGGCGCGCCGACCTTCACGAGACCGACGGACAGCCCGACTTCGCACAATGGGCCACCCGCATGAGCCAGACCCCGCCCCACGCCGGCGAAACAGTCGCGATCCCCGCCCGGCAACTGCGCCGCTTCCTCACCTGCGCCCCCGCCGACGACGACACCAGCGACCTCGAAGGCACGACGCCCACCCTCGACACGGCTCCCACGGCCCAGAGGCAACCGGCACCCACTATGTCGCCGGTGCTGCGTTACGACGACCGCGAGAACCAGTGGCTGCCAGCCACCGAGCCCCGCGAAATCCGGCCCGGTAGCACCGTAGTCCTGCCCGCACGCTACGGAGGCCATGACGCCTACGGCTGGACCGGCACTCGCGACCAACCGGTCACCGACCTCGGCGACTACCCCACCACGGACACCGCGCCCACCCGAATCGACGCCCACGTCCTCACTCCCCGAACCACCGGCGAAGACTCGGTCACCGTCCGCCTCACGACAGCGACCGCCCACGCAGCCCAACGGCTGCGCGTTGAGGACCCGGATGAGACCACCGGCATCGTCAACGAACTCCTGGACGTCCTCCTCGCCGCCCCGGTTTCCCTCCTCGGTGGGCCGTATGCCGACCTGGCCCAGAACCGTCTGCACCGCCTGCGCACTGTCGAGCGGTGGACCACGGCACCCACCGGCCGCACCGAGGAACAAGGGCATGTTGTCCTCGACCCAGAAGACCTCTGCCGCCTCGTCCTCATCCCTGCACGGCCGCCACGCGGACAGCGCGAACGGACCCCAGGCATCGCCGACGACGCCTCCGACGCAAGCTCGCTGACCCGCCCCGTTTCGCTGTCACAACACAGCGTCGCCGTCGCCGAACGCGCCGGCGCCTTCGCCACGGCCCTGCGCCTGCCTCCCCCGCTCATCGACGCCCTCCGGGCCGCAGGACACGCCCACGACTGTGGAAAATCACACCGCCGGTTCCAATGCATGCTCTGCGCCGGAGACAGACTCCTGGCCGAAATCCTGGACGAACCCCGCGCGAAATCCGGGATGGACCCCGCCGATCACCACGCGCGCCGCCGCGCAGCCCAACTCGCGCAGTGGAATCCAGACATGCGACACGAAGCGATCAGCGCGCTCGCCGTCACCGCCTGGCTGGACACCCGCCCCGACCACCCCCGGGGTGACGACGACCACCTGGTGCTCCACCTCGTCGCCGCACACCACGGCCACGCCCGCCCGCTCCTTCCCCCCATGACCGACCCCGCCCCGGAGAAGGTGACGTGCACCATGCCCGACCAACAACAGGTCATCGTCGACAGCGCCGACATGGGCACCGACTGGACCGGCCCCGACCGGTTCCACACACTCAACCGCCGCTACGGGCCCTGGGGACTGGCCCTGCTCGAAGCCACCCTCCGTCTCGCCGACATGGCCTGCTCCGAGGAAGGAACCTGACCATGACCCGCCATTCCCTCGAACTCCCCGCCCTCTACGGCAGCTCACCCCTCGGGTTCCTCGCCGCTCTCGGCACCCTCCACCTCACCCACCACATGCTCGATCAAGCCCCGCAACTCTCCTGGGCTGGCCCGGACGCACCAGCCATCCTCCACACACACCAGCCCCTCACCCACGACAGCCTCGCCGACCTCCTGGCAACCCAACTGCCCATCCAGCCCGAGAAGGACGCCCTGGCCCTCGCCCCCGGCATCCTCGACCAGCCCCGTTCATCCGGCCCGGGCGCACCCAACGACCCCCTCCGCATGCCCCTCCCCGAAGCCCTCGCTCACCTCCGCGCCCACGCCCAGGCGGAACGCGACCACAACGACAACCACGCCCACTGGTTCACCTCGCTGATCAACACGCTCAGCGCCAGCCCCGGCAAAACCGAAGACACCACCGCACCGAAGAGGACAACGAAAGACAGCTCCCAGGCCCTCTACACCCGTACAACCCCGCTCTTCGGGCGGACCGGCCGCATGACCCTCCCGAGCAGCTGGGCCACCGCCGCCCAACACTGCATCAACAACCCCAACCACCTCCACGCAGCCCTCACCAACTGGAAGCGAGTCGACGGCTACGCCGGCGCCAACCTCGACCACAGCTCCCTCGGCGACGCCCACATGGTCAGCCACGGCAAACCCACCCAACAAGGCGTCCCCGGAGCAACCTGGCTCGCCCTCCACGGCTTCGCCGCCATCCGCCTCATCGGCAACACCAACCACCCCCAAGCCACAAGCTGGAACACCACCACTAACGCCTTCACATGGCCCACCTGGCACCCGCCCCTCACCACCACCGCACTCACCACCCTCCTCGAACACTCAGCCATCCGCACCCCCTCCAAACCAGCGGTCCTCGAAAACCTAGGCGTCACCGCGATCTACACCGCACAACGCACCCGTCTCCTCCAAGGCGACGGACCGCTCTCCCCAGGACAGCGCGTCACCCACAGATCTCGGAACCACAGGCACCCCACGAGATGCGCCACCACTCCGAAGCGAAATGACCGAAATGCCTATACCATGCATCCATGATCATGGTCGGCCCGGTTCGCTCCCCCGGAGCGTTGCAGGCTGGGCGGGCCAACACCCCGGACTCCGTCCGGAGCACCACTGCGGCGACGTCGTCCGGCACATCTGTGCGCACCTCCAGAGCAACACTCCGGATTCCGTCCGGAGCACCACTGCGGCACGTTAGTCACGTCACCCAGGCCACCGGTAAAGTTACTGACACTCCGGGTTCCGACCGGAGCACCACTACGGCGGCCTGGTCGTGTCTGGCCCGCTTCGCGCCGTTCACCAACACTTCGGGTGGCGACTGGAGCACCAGTACGGCACTACGACTTTCGAGTTGCGGCAAGGCATGGCGCTCCAACACTCCGGAGACCATCCGGAGCACCACTACGGTGGCGAGACAGAGATGTCGCTCGTACAGGCGATCGCGCCAACACTTCAGGTTTCCCCCGGAGCACCACTGCGGCTTGCGCTTGCGGAGGCTACGCGTCACCCTCGCGCACCAGCACTCCCGGTTTCCCTCCGGAGCACCACTGCGGCAGCGTCCCAGCGGTGTGGCCCACGCCAGCATTCGTCAACCACTCCGGACTCCGACCGGAGCACATCTCCGGCCACCGGTTGGCCGGGTTGAGCTTGCAGTCGAACGGCCAATACTCCGGGTTGCAACCGGAGCACTACTTCGGCACTGTCTGGCGCAAGGGCACCGCGATCAAGGCCGTCCCAAACCTCCGGGGTGCGCCCGGACACCCCGCGGTGTGAGCCCGTACGCGGCGTACAGCACACCCCGGTCCAACGCTCCGGGTTCCGTCCGGAGCGCCACTGCGGCAAGTCTGGCAAGCCGGGGACCATCAAACCCAAGGCGACCAACACTCCGGGGGCCCGACCAGAGCCCTACTGCGGCGACGCCCTGGCCACGCCCATGTGCTCCGGTCTTCCAACACTCCGGATCGCGTCCGGAGCACCACTTCGGCACGTCGATCAGCGCGATATCGCTGATGACATTCCACCCCAACCCTCCGGATTCTGTCCGGAGCACCACTGCGGCGTCGCGACTGCCGGAAGCAGTCCACCGGACCAGGACGCCAGCACTCCGGATTTCATCCAGAGCACCACTGCGGCCCGTCGCTTGCCGGTCAGCAACTCCCCAAACCGTCCCAGCACTCCGGATTCCGTCCGAAGCATCACTGCGGCTATGTGTTCGTCGAGTACGACGACCCCGCGACGCTGCCAGCACTCCGGATCACCTCCGGAGCACCACTACGGCCTCATGAGGTAGGTGCCGTCGCCCTTGATCCACCACTAACACTCCGGGTTTCCTCCGGTGCACCGCTACAGCTCCTTGACGTCCAGGGGGTACAGAGCCGGAAAGAGGCCAACACCCCAACTTCGCGTAAAGCGCCACTGCGGCAGCGCAATCGGCGGAGCCCGGAGATCAAATCCCCCGCCCATCCGGCAATTCGTTCGACCAGAGCTGAGCCCCGCCAACACTCCGGATTCCGACCGGAGCACCACCGCGGCGACCTCGACACCAAGCCTGGCGACGTCGGCCCGGACCCCAGCCGCCGGATCCCGTCCGGAGCACCACTGCGGCACGGTCACCCCGCTCGTGGAGACGTCCACGCCGGACCCAACACTCCGGACCCCGTCCGGAGCACCACAGCGGCCACAGGTTTAGGAGGATGTGGTTCTCGATCTCCTGCCAGCACTCCGGATTCCGTCCGGAGCACCACCGCGGCTGCTACCTGACGGGCTGGTTTGCCGGCCAACCGTTTCAGCACTCCGGATTCCGTCTGGAGCACCACTGCGGGAGGATGATCGTCACGGCGGTGATGGCGTGGGCAGACTGACACTCCGGGGTCTGACCGGAGCACCACTGCGGGGACTACGGACAGGTGAAGCAAGCCCGCAGCCGGGTTCCGGCGCTCCGGGGTTTAACCGGAGCAACACTGCGGGCGGGCGACGGGGACCAGCCAGCTATCCCTGCCGACACTCCGGGTTCCGACCGCAGCACCACCACGGCGGCGCGATCGTCCGAGTCCTGGGAACGGAATCCGCGACCGACACTCCGGGTTCCCTCCGGAGCACCACTTCGGCAGGATAATGGAATTGCCCTGCCGCGACGGGGCGAGCCCAACACTCCGGATCCCGTCCCGGAGCACCATTGCGGCAGGTCAGCAAGGTGGACGACGATGCCGGACAGCTTGCCAACACTCCGGATCCGTCCGGAGCACCACTACGGCAGCGACTCCTTGACCATTACTGCCGGGACCACGACACCAACACTCTGGATCCCGTCCGGAGCACTACTGCGGATCCTCGACGTCGAGGCAGTACAGGACCGGAAAGACACCGACACTCCGGATTGCCTCCGGAGCACCACTACGGCTTCGATTCCCTCATGGCGCCAGCGCTACGAGAGCTTCCAACACCCGGCTCCCGGTCGGAGCACCACTGCGGCTATCGGGGTGGGAAAGATCGTAGCGGCGACGTTGTCCAACACTCCGGATCCTGGCCGGAGCACCACTGCGGCGTCCAGACGTTGCAGTCGTACGCGCGCGGGGTCCTGCCCAACACTCCGGGTCCCGTCCGGAGCACCACTGCGGCGCCGAGCCGCCCACTGGCGGAGAGGCATACATCCCCCACCACTCCGGATTCGTCCGGAGCACCACTGCGGCGGCCCAGGCCGACCGAAGGCATTGCCCCGGATGCGCCAACACTCCGGGTTTCCTCCCGAGCACCACTGCGGCGGCAAGACAGAGATGTCGCTCGTACAGGCGATCGCGCCGACACTCCGGGTTTCCCCCGGAGCACCACTGCGGCATCGCCCGTGTCGCGACCGGCGACTACGATGCCGTGCCAGCACTCCGGATTCCGTCCGGAGCACCACTGCGGGGGCGTGCAGGCGCTTGGCCTCCTCGCGCTGCTCCTCCAGCACTCCGGATTCCGTCCGGAGCACCACTGCGGGGTGGTAATCGACTTCGAGGGGATCACCCCCGCCGGTCCAGCACTCCGGATTCCGTCCGGAGCATCACTGCGGCTGCCTGGCCGTCCGACCGATGGGCGTCCGGGTCGGCTCCCGCACTCAGATGGCGAACACCAGGACGTCGTTCCCAGCGCTCCGGATTCCACTACGGCGCGAACAGCTACGGGACGGAAACTGGACGCTTCCTTCCAAGCACCTGTACAGAGCCGAAAGACATCCGTCAGTTGTGGGAGTCCCCTGGGACTTTTCTGGGACTTCCGGCCCCATCAAGCGGCACGAACGTGAAATAGCCGAAAGGTCATTCGCGCAGGTCAGCGACCGCCAACCGCTCATCGCGGCAGGTCACCGCACTCGCTGGTCTCTTCCGGGACATCTGATCTGCACGATCCGGCGGGCCCCGCATTGAGCGTCACCAGCCCTCGGCGTCACATCGTCGCTCGCACCTTTGACGCCACCTGACCTGCCCAATGCGCACCTGACATCCCATCAGAACGAGCGTCAAATGAGCGTCACGAGCGTCATTTCAGCGTCAAGATATCGCCCGTAACGCCCACACCGCACATAATGCGCACGGGCAAAACCGCAGGTCAAGAGCACTTTGCGGCCGGTTCAAGGATGGCGACGCACTCGACATGGTGCGTCATCGGAAAGAGGTCGAAGGCCCGCAGGGTGCGGACCTTGTAGCCGCCGTCCTTGAAGTAGGCGAGGTCGCGGGCCAGGGCGGCCGGGTCGCAGGCGATGTAGGCGATGCGGCGGGCGCCGAGGGTGGTGAGGTGGCGGACTGTCTGTTTGCCGGCGCCCGCGCGGGGCGGGTCGAGGACGACGAGGTCGGCCTCGGTGATTCCGGTGCGCGGGAGGACCTGATCGACCTTGCCCTGTTCGATGCGGACGCGGTCGAAGTCGCGGAGGTTGTGGCGGGCGTCCTCGACGGCGCGCTTGGAGGTTTCGATGCCGAGGACGGCGCCCTTCTCGCCGACCCGGTCGGCCAGCGCTCCGGCGAACAGGCCGACGCCGCAGTACAGGTCGAGCGCCGTCTCGCCCTTGCGCGGCATGAGGCCCTGCATCGCGGCGAGCACCAGGGTGTCGGCGGCCTTCGGGTGGACCTGCCAGAAGCCGCCGTTGCCGACGCGCCAGGTGTGCTCGGCGGCGCGTTCGCGGACGAAGGCGCGGCCGTGGACGCGGTGGACGCCGCCGTCGTGTTCCTCGACCCGCAGGACGGAGACCGGCCGGTCGAGCTCGACGAGGGGCAGCCGTGCGCCGGGCCTCGGGGTGAGGACGACCTGGCGGTCACTCGAACCGGAGGCGGCGATGGCCTCGACGGTGTCCATTCCGGACCAGTCGCGGCTCTCGATGCCGAGTTCACTCACGCCCTCGGCGGCGATCATGCAGTGCTCGACCGGCTCGACCTCGTGCGAACGGTGCTTGCGCAGGCCCGCGTTGCCGTCGGCGTCGATCGCGTACTGGACGCGGGTGCGCCAGGCGGGCACCTGTCCGGCGGGGAGTTTGTCGCCCTCGGCCGGCATCACGGTGCCGTCCCAGCCGGCCTGCTCGGGGGTGAGACCGGCGAGGCGTTCCAGTTGTTCCGCGATGACCTCGCCCTTGAGGCGGCGCTGCGCACCCGGCTTCGCGTGCTGCCAGTCGCAGCCTCCGCAGCGGCCGGGGCCGGCGTAGGGGCAGGGCGCGGGGACGCGGTCCTTGGAGGGGTCGAGGATCTCGACCGCGTCGGCGCGCAGGAAGCGGGAGTCCTCTCCGCCCTCGGTGACGCGGGCCACGACGCGCTCCCCGGGCAGCGCGTGCCGGACGAACAGGACCCGCCCGCCCTCGGTGCGGGCGACACAGTGGCCGCCGTGGGCGACGGGGCCGACCTCGACCTCGTACTCCTCCCCCACCAGTTCGTCCCCGGCCTGCGGTTTCCTCGGTTCTGCCTGCATGGGTGGGGTGACTCCAGAGTGCTTGGGGGTGCGTGCGCCGCGGCGGCGGGACAACAGCCGTCCAGTCTACGGCTCCGCGCGGACACCTCTTACCGACCGTAAAGCACCGGGAGACCGGGGGCCGGGAGACCGGGGACCCAGAGACCGCGGGGGCCTCTTCCCTTACGGCCTCCCCGGGCCACACGGCCTCCGTGGGACTCACGCCCTCCCGGGCCTCAGCCTCACATCGACCACGGGGCCCTCCCGCATCTCCCGGACTCCCGGACTTCCGCCCCGTCGCGGCGGTGCGTGAGCCGCTCAGTCCCCGCTGTGGCCGCCGCCCTTCCCGGTCGGCTCCTTCTCCTTCGGCCGGCGTTCCACCGGGCCTCGTCGTACCGCTCCGGGCGCCGTCCAGTTCTGGCGCCTGCGGACGCGGCGCTTGGCCACCTCGGAGGACTCCAGCTGGTAGGCGACGGAGGTCACCATGACGCCGGGGGTGAACAGCAGGCGGCCCTTGAGGCGCAGGGCGCTCTGGTTGTGCAGCAGGTGTTCGTACCAGTGGCCGACGACGTACTCGGGGATGATCACGCTCACGATGTCGCGCGGGTTCTCCTTGCGCAGCCGCTTCACGTACTCCATGACGGGGCGGGTGATCTCGCGGTACGGGGAGTCGAGGATCTTGAGCGGGACCTCGATGCCGCGCCGGTCCCATTCGGCGCGCAGCGCCTTCGTCTCCTCCGGGTCCACCATGATGCTGAGCGCTTCGAGGGAGTCGGAGCGCATGATCTTCGCGTAGCCCAGGGCGCGCATGGTGGGGCGGTGCAGGCGCGAGACGAGGACGATGGAGTGGACCCGGGAGGGGCGGACGATGTCCTCGCGGCTGGGTTCGTCGGCGAGGGCGATCTCCTCGGAGACCCGGTCGTAGTGCTTGCGGATCGCGGTCATCGTCCCGTAGAAGATGACCATGCCGAGGACGGCGACCCAGGCCCCGTGGGTGAACTTGGTGAGCAGGACGATGACGAGCACCATGCCGGTCAGGAAGGCGCCGAAGGCGTTGATCGCGCGGGAGCGGATCATGTGCCGGCGCTTGGCCTGGTCGCGTTCGGTGGTGAGGTGCCGGTTCCAGTGCCGGACCATGCCGATCTGGCTGAGCGTGAAGGACACGAAGACGCCGACGATGTAGAGCTGGATCAGGCGCGTGGAGTCCGCCCCGTAGATCGCGAGCAGCAGGACGGCGGCCCCGGCCAGCAGCACGATGCCGTTGGAGAAGGCGAGGCGGTCGCCGCGGGTGTGCAGCTGGCGGGGCAGGTAGCGGTCCTGGGCGAGGATCGAGCCGAGCAGCGGGAATCCGTTGTACGCGGTGTTCGCGGCGAGGAAGAGGACGAGCGCCGTGGCGGCGGCGAGCACCACGAAGAAGAAGGTGCCGTCGCCGAAGACGGCGGAGGCGACCTGGGTGATCACCGGGTTCTGCACGTAGTCGCCGCCCACCGGGGAGCCGTCCCGGAACAGGTCCTTCGCGGGGTTCTCCGCCATGTGCACGTCGGAGGCGGCGGCGAGGCCGATGATCCCGCAGAACATGGTGACGGCCAGGCCGCCCATGAGGGCGAGGGTCGTCGCGGCGTTCCTGCTCTTGGGCTTGCGGAAGGCGGGGACGCCGTTGCTGATGGCCTCGACCCCGGTGAGCGCCGCGCAGCCCGAGGAGAAGGCGCGCAGCAGGAGGAAGACGAGCGCGAAGCCGGCGAGCCCCTTGTGCTCGGGCTTGATGGTGTAGTCGGCGGTCGGTGAGGCGAGGGTCTCGTTCAGCAGGAGACCGCGCACGACCCCCCAGATGATCATGAGGAAGACGCCGCCGACGAAGATGTACGTGGGGATGGCGAAGAGCTTGCCGGACTCGCGCACCCCGCGCAGGTTCATCACGGTGAGCAGGGCGACGACCACGACCGCGCACAGCACCTTGTGCTGCACGACGAAGGGGATGGCGGAGCCGAGGTTCTCGACGCCCGAGGCGATGGACACCGCCACGGTCATCACGTAGTCGACGAGCAGGGCGCTCGCGACGGTCAGACCGGCTTTCGGGCCGAGGTTGGTGGTCGCGACCTCGTAGTCGCCTCCCCCGCTCGGGTAGGCGTGGACGTTCTGCCGGTAGGAGGCGACGACCGTGAACATCAGGACGACGACCGCGACCGCGATCCACGGGCTGAAGTGGTACGCCGACACGCCGGCGATCGACAGGACAAGCAGCACCTCGCCCGGGGCGTAGGCCACGGAGGACAGCGGGTCGGAGGCGAAGACAGGGAGGGCGATGCGCTTGGGTAGGAGCGTTTCTCCCAGCTTGTCGCTGCGGAGCGCGCGCCCGATAAGAAGGCGTTTGGGCACGTCGGTCAGTTTGGACACGGAGAGGATCGTAAGGGTTCGAACGCGGGGGCGCCCACCCACCACCCCAGTCCTGGCGAACTCCTAACGCCTTGGGCGGCGTGTCGCCGGTGTCGCCCGGGGCGGCGTGTCGCCGGGCGCCCGCACGGCGGCGGGCGCACGTGTGTAGCTTGGCCCCCTGTCTGAGATCCTGTGGGGACTCGGCGCCCGGGTGCGGGACTCCGCCCCGCCACGCGTCGGGGACACCGCGAAGCAAGCCGGAAGGACGGTCGTGCACATCGTCATTATGGGATGCGGGAGAGTGGGTTCCGCTCTCGCGCAGACCTTGGAGCAGCAGGGGCACACGGTCGCCGTGATCGACCGGGACCCCACGGCCTTCCGCCGTCTGGGCTCCGGCTTCGGCGGGCGCCGCGTGACCGGGATCGGCTTCGACCAGGACACTCTGCGTGAGGCGGGGATCGAGGAGGCCGGTGCCTTCGCCGCGGTGAGCAGCGGCGACAACTCGAACATCATCGCCGCCCGGGTCGCCCGGGAGATGTTCGGCATCGAGCACGTCGCCGCCCGCATCTACGACCCGCGCCGCGCCGAGGTGTACCAGCGCCTGGGCATCCCGACGGTGGCCACGGTCCGCTGGACGGCCGACCAGATGCTGCGGCGGCTGCTGCCCTCGGGGGCGGAGCCGCTGTGGCGCGACCCCACGGGCGCGGTGCAGCTCGCGGAGGTGTACGCGACCGAGGCGTGGGTCGGTCACAAGGTGAGCAGGTTGCAGGAGGAGACCGGGGTGCGCGTCGCGTTTCTCACACGTCTGGGTGAGGCGATGCTGCCGACGTCACAGACCGTCGTGCAGGACGGGGACCTCGTCCACGTCATGATGCGGACCGGGGACGTCCAGCGTGTCGAGGCGGCCTTCGCCGAGGGTCCGCGGGAAGGCGGTCAGTGATGAGGATCGCTATCGCCGGGGCCGGCGCGGTGGGCCGTTCCATCGCGGGTGAGCTGCTGGAGAACGGGCACGAGGTCCTGCTCATCGACAAGACGCCGACGGCGATCTCGGTCGAGCGGGTGCCGCAGGCGGAGTGGCTGCTGGCCGACGCGTGCGAGATCACCTCGCTGGACGAGGCGGCGTTGCAACGCTGCAACGTCGTGATCGCGGCGACCGGGGACGACAAGGTCAACCTCGTCGTCTCGCTGCTCGCCAAGACGGAGTACGCGGTGCCGCGGGTCGTCGCGCGGGTCAACAACCCGAAGAACGAGTGGCTGTTCAACGACTCCTGGGGCGTGGACGTCGCGGTCTCGACGCCTCGCCTGATGTCGGCGCTGGTGGAGGAGGCGGTGAGCGTCGGCGATCTCGTACGGCTGCTGCGCTTCAGCCACGGCGACGCCAACCTCGTGGAGCTGACCCTGCCTCCGGAGTCCGCGCTCGCGGGGACGCAGGTCGGGGACGTGCGCTGGCCCGAGGACACCTCCCTGGTCACGATCATCCGGGGCACCCGGGTGCTCGCGCCGACGGTGGAGGACTCCCTGGAGGCCGGTGACGAACTCCTCTTCGTCGCGGCCCAGGCCCGGGAGGAGCAGTTGGAGGACCTGCTGTCCGTACGCCGGGACGAGGCCGAGGGCCCGGCCGGGGGCGAGGACTGATCCCGCCCCCGGCCTCCTGAGCGGTCCCGGCAAGCACAGGAAAGAGCCCCGGCACACGAAAGAGTGGGCGGGCGCCCGCGAAGGCGCCCGCCCACTCTTTCGTGTCCCCGCGACGTGTCCTCGCGGCGTGTCCCCGGCGGCGCGTAGTCGCGGCCGTGCCGCGGCCGCCGGTCAGTGGCCCGGCGGCCGCTCCTCGCCCTCCGCGGCCGGGGCGCCGGCCGCGTTCGCGGCCTTCCGCTCCTCCTCGGCGCGTTCGCGCTCCTCCAGCTCCGCGAACACGTCGATGGGCGCGGGCGCCTTGGCCAGGAAGATCCAGGTGAGCCAGACCGCGAGCAGGAACGGCGGGATCTTCAGCGAGACGAGGATCCAGCCGAGCGAGGCCGTGTCGGCCCACCAGTACAGCGGGAAGAGGATCGCGCACTTGGCGAGCAGGATCAGGCCCCAGGCCCAGCTGGAGCGCGCGTACGCCTTCTTGCGGCCCGGGTTGCGGGTGCGCCAGGAGAGGTTCTCCTTGAAGATCGGGCCGAGGATCACGCCGATCAGGGGCACGCCCGCGAGGGTCGTGACGATGTAGGCGAGGGCCAGGCCCAGCGTGTACAGCATCCCCGGCAGGTAGAAGTCCTTCGCGTTGCCGGTGAAGAGGGCGAACACGACGCCGAAGGCGACCCCGAAGACCCCGCTGAAGGCGTGCTTGACGGTGCCGCGCTGCACGAGGCGGGCCACGCCCAGCACGAGCGACACGGCGAGCGCGGCGATCGCGGAGACGTGGAGGTTCTTGTTGATCGTGAAGACGGTGACGAAGAGCAGTCCCGGCAGCATCGTCTCGACCATGCCGCGCAGGCCGCCGAACGCCTCGAAGAGGGCGGCCTCGGTCACCGCTCGGGAGGCCGCGTCCGTGGTCTGGGGGGCCTGGGCTTCTTCACGGGCGGCGGGCGGCCCGTCCTTCTTCCGGTGGCTGGTCGGCTTGTCGAGGGACGTCACCGGGTTTACTCCCGTCCGAGGGGCTTGAGTTCGTACTTCGGATTGAACAGCACCCGTCGGCCGTGGCTCATGCAGATACGGCCGGAGGCGATCAGCTTGCGCCCCGGTTCGATCCCGACGATGGAGCGCCTGCCGAGCCACACCACGTCCAGCGGGGCGGTCCCGTCGAAGAGTTCCGCCTCCAGGGCCGGGACTCCGGCCCGTGGCCGCAGGGTGACCGTGCGCAAGGTACCAGTTACCGTGACGAGCTGCCGGTCGCGGGCCGCGTCGATGCGGGTGCAGCCGGTGGTGGTCTCGGCGTCCTCCTGGAGCTCTTCGGACTCCAGGTCCTCCTGGGACGTGGAGAGACGGTCCAGCATCCGGCGGAACCGGCCGGCCGTCTTCTCGGGACGAGGAGTTGCGCTCATACGACGAAGCCTAACCGGGATGGGGGGCGGGGCGTCCGGGGCCGTCGGCTCGCGGACCTGACACGGGGCGGGGCGTGGAGCCCCGCACGTACGCGACACCCCGCTCGGATACCCGGGAAGTGGCCGCTCACTTCTCGAAGCGGTAGCCCATGCCCGGTTCGGTGACGAAGTGACGCGGGTGGGCGGGGTCGAGTTCCAGTTTGCGCCGCAACTGGGCCATGTACACACGCAGGTAGTTGGTCTCCGTGCCGTAGGAGGGGCCCCACACCTCCTGGAGCAGCTGCTTCTGGCCCACCAGGCGGCCGGCGTCGCGCACCAGGACCTCCAGGAGGTGCCATTCGGTGGGGGTGAGCCGCACGTCGCGGCCCTCGCGCTGCACCTTCTTCGCGGCGAGGTCGACGGTGAAGGCGGCGGTCTCGACGACGAGGCCGCCCTCGTCGGCGGCGGTGGGTTCGGCCCGGCGTACGGCGGCGCGCAGCCGGGCGAGGAGTTCGTCCATGCCGAAGGGCTTGGTGACGTAGTCGTCGGCGCCCGCGTCGAGCGCCTCGACCTTCTCGTCGGAGCTGTGCCGGGCGGACAGGACGAGGATCGGCACCCTGGTCCAGCCGCGCAGTCCCCTGATGACCTCGACGCCGTCCATGTCGGGCAGTCCCAGGTCGAGGACGACGACGTCGGGGTGGCGGGCGGCGGCGAGCTGGAGGGCGCTCGCCCCGTCGGGGGCGGCGTCCACCTCGTACTGGCGTGCCTTGAGGTTGATCACGAGGGCGCGCACGAGCTGCGGCTCGTCGTCCACCACCAGGACCCGGGTCATGGGCGGGCCGCCTTTCCTTCGTCGTGTGCTGCGGCTCGTACGTGTCGTACGGCCGGTTCGGCGGGGGCCGGGTCCGCCGGGGTGGCCACGGGCAGCGTCAGCACCATGGTGAGTCCGCCGCCGGGGGTGTCCTCGGCGCCGAGGGTGCCGCCCATGGCCTCGGTGAAGCCCCGGGCGACGGCGAGGCCGAGTCCCACGCCGGTGCCGCGCGGGGCGTCCCCGTAGCGCTGGAAGGGCGCGAAGATGCGGTCCTTGGCCTCGTCGGGGACCCCGGGGCCGCGGTCGACGACGCGCAGCTCCACACGGTCACCGAGGGTGCTCGCCGTCACCAGTACGGGGGTCCCGGGAGGGCTGTACTTGACGGCGTTCTCCACGACGTTGGCGACGGCCCGTTCCAGCAGCCCGGGGTCGACGGCCGTCATCGGCAGGGTCTCGGGGACGTCGAGGTCGACGTGGGCGTCCGGCGGGATGCCGCCGAGGGCCATCGGGACGACCTCGTCGAGGTCGATCTCGCGGATCAGCGGGGTCACGGTGCCGGTCTGGAGGCGGGACATGTCGAGGAGGTTGCCGACGAGGTGGTCGAGGCGGTCGGCGCCGTCCTCGATCCCTTCGAGGAACTCGGCGCGGTCCGCGGGCGACCACGCGACGTCCTCGGAGCGCAGCGAGGTGACGGCCGCCTTGATCGCGGCGAGCGGGGTGCGCAGGTCGTGGCTGACGGCGGCGAGCAGGGCGGTGCGTATCCGGTTGCCCTCGGCGAGGGCGCGGGCCCGGTCCGCCTCGTCCTGGAGGCGCTGCCGGTCGAGGACGACGGCGGCCTGCGCGGCGAAGGCGGCGAGGACGCGGCGGTCGGCGGCGGGCAGGACACGGCCGGACAGGGCGAGCGCCATGTGGTCGCCGACCGGCATGTCCACGTCCGCCTCCTCGGGCCGCTGGGCCGGCCGCGGGCCGACGGTGCCCGCCGGGGTCCAGGGTTCGAGGTCGCCGGCCCGCTCCAGGAGCGCCACCGAGTCCATGCCGAAGGTCTCGCGCACCCGCTCCAGCAGGGCGTCCAGGGTCGTCTCTCCGCGCAGGACGCTGCCCGCGAGGAAGGACAGGATCTCGGACTCGGCGCGCAGCCGGGCCGCCTGGTGGGTGCGGCGGGCGGCGAGGTCCACGACGGAGGCCACCGAGAGGGCGACCGAGAAGAACACGACGATCGCGACGATGTTGGAGGGGTCGCTGACGGTGAGGGTGCGGGTAGGCGGGGTGAAGTAGAAGTTCAGCAGAATCGATCCGGCGGCGGCCGAGGCGAGCGCGGGCAGCAGTCCGCCGAGCAGGGCGGCGCCGACGGTGAGGGACAGGAACAGCAGGACGTCGTTGGCGAGGCCCGGCCCGTGGTCGACGCGGGTGAGGACGGCGGCCAGCAAGGCGGTCCCGCCGACACCGACGACCCAGCCGGCGATGATCCGGGAGCGGCCCAGCCGCGCGCCGCGGGCCACGGGCAGCCCCCGCCCCTTGGCGACGGCCTCGTGGGTGACGATGTGGACGTCGAGGTCGGGCCCGGACTCGCGGGCCACGGTCGCGCCGACACCGGGCCCGAAGACGTACTGCCAGCTCTTGCGGCGCGAGGAGCCGAGGACGATCTGGGTGGCGTTGATCCCGCGCGCGAAGTCGAGCAGGGCGACGGGTATGTCGTCCCCTATGACGTGGTGGAAGGTGCCGCCGAGGTCCTCCACGAGGGTGCGCTGGAGCGCGAGCTCCTTGGGCGAGGCGGAGGTCAGTCCGTCGCTGCGGGCGATGTAGACGGCGAGGATCTCGCTGCCCGAGCCCTTGGCGGCCATGCGGGCGGCGCGGCGGATGAGGGTGCGCCCCTCGGGGCCGCCGGTGATGCCGACGACGATGCGTTCCCTGGCCTGCCAGGTGGAGCGGATGCCGTGCTCGCCGCGGTACTGCTGGAGGTACTCGTCGGCGCGGTCGGCGACCCACAGGAGGGCGAGTTCGCGCAGGGCGGTGAGGTTGCCGGGGCGGAAGTAGTTGGCGAGGGCGGCGTCGACCTTGTCGGGGGCGTAGACGTTCCCGTGCGCCATACGGCGGCGCAGCGCCTGGGGCGACATGTCGACCAGTTCGATCTGGTCGGCGCGGCGCACCACCTCGTCCGGGACGGTCTCGCGCTGCCGTACGCCGGTGATGGACTCGACGACGTCGCCGAGGGACTCCAGGTGCTGGATGTTGACGGTCGAGACCACGTCGATACCCGCGCCGAGCAGTTCCTCGACGTCCTGCCAGCGTTTGGCGTTGCGGGCGCCGGGGACGTTGGTGTGCGCGAGTTCGTCGACGAGGGCGACGGCGGGCGCGCGGGCGAGGACCGCTGCCACGTCCATCTCCTCGAAGCGGGCGCCGCGGTGCGCGTGGGTGGCTCGCGGTACCTGTTCCAGGCCGTGCAGCAGGTTCTCGGTGCGGGGCCGGCCGTGGTGCTCGACGAGGGCGACCACGAGGTCGGTACCGCGTTCGACGCGGCGGTGGGCCTCGGCGAGCAGGGCGTAGGTCTTGCCCACGCCGGGGGCCGCCCCCAGGTAGATTCGAAGCTTTCCGCGTCCCATGGCCTCATTGTCTTCCGCTCGGCCGCGCGGGGCCCACCGCGCTCACGCGGGGCGCCGCCCCTCGCGTCCGTTGCCGAACCTACCGCCGGGGATACGGATATTCCGGGCGCACGACGGGCGCGGAGCGCTCCTTTACGCAACCCTGATGCGCCTTCACGCCCCCTGACGGGGTCACGCGACGCGGCTCCCGCACGGGGCCAGGTGCGCGACAGGGCGCGGGCACGGCTCGGGCGCCGCGCGGAGGCGGCGCCCGGGGCGGCAGGACAGCCGGCGGGGTCAGCGCGCGGTGTAGGCGCCGTCCACCAAGTGGTAGCTGCCGTGGATGAAGGAGGCGCGGTCGGAGAGCAGGAAGGCGATCAGTTCGGCGACCTCCTCGCCGGTGCCGAGGCGACCGGCCGGGTGGAGGCCCACGAGGCCGTCGTAGGCGGCCTGGTCCATGTTCTTGAGCAGCGGGGTCTCGATGAAGCCGGGGCCGACGGCGTTGATCCGGACGCCCTTGGCGGCGTACTCCAGCGCGGCCGTCTTGGTCAGGCCGATGACGCCGTGCTTGGCGGCGCTGTACGCGGCGGCCTGGGGGAAGCCGACGGAGCCGAGGATCGAGGCCGTGTTGACGATCGCCCCGCGACCGGCGGCCTCCATGACCGGGATCTCGTACCGCAGCCCGTAGAAGACGCCGCTGAGGTTGGTGGCCACGACCCGGTCCCAGCCCTCGACGGGGTACTCGCCGGTGGGCCGGCTGTCGCCGCTGATGCCGGCGTTGTTGACCGCGAGGTCGAGCCCGCCGAAGGTGTCGACGGTGAAGCGGACGGCGGCCTCGACGGAGGCGGCGTCGGTCACGTCCACGGCGACGGCGGCGGCCTCGACGCCCTCGCCCTTGAGGGTCGCGGCGGCCTGTTCGGCGCCGTCCTTGTTGTAGTCGGCGAGGACGACCCTGGCTCCGGCCTGCCCGAGACGGCGGGCGGTGGCGAGACCGATCCCGGAGGCGCCGCCCGTGACGAAGGCGGACTGGCCGGCGAACTCGGTGCTGTAGTCGGTCGTGGTGCTCATGGTGCGTTCACTTTCCGTGGTGGGCCCGTGGTGGAGCCGTGGGGTGGTGCAGTACGGAGTCCGCGAGGACGGACTCCGAGGTCAGGGCGTCGTAGGCCCGTTCCATCAGTTCCGGAAGGGTCTCGGCGCCCGCGCGCCCGCCGCGCGTCCAGAGGCGCAGGGCGGCGGTGAGCACGCCGGCGGCGGCGCCGACGACCGTGGCGGGGCGCAGATCGCGCTCCGGGTCGACGTCGAGCCGCTCGGCGAGGATGCGGACGGATTCGGCCTGGGCCTCGACGCGCACGCGCTCGTAGGCGGCGAACATGGACGGTTCGCGGTCGACGAGCGTGAGCATCGCGGCGACGTCCGGGCGCCCTTCCCAGCCGGGCCGCTCCGGGTCGGCCAGCCAGTCGGCGACCGCCCTGCGGTAGGCGAGCAGGGGTGCCTCCCCGGCGGGGCGCGCGCGCAGCGCGGCGTTGATGCGCCCCACGTCGGTGCGGACGAAGTCGAGGGCCGCGTCCTCCTTGCCCGAGAAGTACCGGCTGAAGGTGCGGCGCGTGACGTCGGCCCGCTCGGCTATCTCCTCGACGGTGACCTCGGCGAGCCCCTGTTCGAGGACGAGTTCCATGGCGGCGGCGGCCAGCGCCGCACGGGTTCGCCGTGCCTTGCGCTGCCTCCGGTCCTCCTGGGGGCTGCCCCCGGAGGTCCTCGCGTCCGCTCCGCTCGCCTGCATGTTCTCCACCGTACTCCTCTCGTGTCCCGACGGGACATGTGTCCCCCGGGGACTTTTTCTCTGCCGGGAGGGTCCCCGCCCGGACCGCTCCACCGGGACCCGCCCGACGGGCCGCCCGGCAGGAACGGGTACGGCCGAGGGGCCGCACCCCGGAAACGGGTGCGGCCCCTCGGCCGTACGGTGCGCGGGCCCTACCGGGCCGGCGCGCGTTCTGCGTGCTGCGGGTACTGCCGGTGCCGCGCTCTTCGCGGCACCGCCGCCGCGGACGCTCAGCGGATCTCGGAGATCTCCGGTCCGCGGGCGAGCTGGCCCAGGTCCCCGGAGAACCGGGAACCGGACTGGCTCTCCTGCTGGACGCCCTCGGGAACCATCTGGGCGTCGTCGGGCAGCTTCAGGACGATCGGGTCGCGCGGGGCCATCGGGCCCTCGCCGCGGACGACCACGGTGTCCCGCAGGATCTGCTCCAGCACCCCGGCGGCCTGCGGCTGGACGGCGCCCTGGCCGGAGATCACACCGCGCAGGAACCAGCGCGGCCCGTCCACGCCGACGAAGCGGACCACCTGATGGCCGCTCTTGCCGTCCGGCAGCTGGATCGGGACCTGGGCGCGCAGCTCCCAGCCGAGCGGGCCCTCGACCTCGTCGATGATCCCGCCCTGACGGGTGATGCCGGTCGCGATCTCCTCGCGGACCTCGCCCCAGATGCCCTCGCGCTTGGGCGCGGCGAAGGCCTGGAGCTGCACGGCGCTGTCGCCGAGGACGACGGTCGCCGCGACGATCGCGTCGCCCGCGACCTCGACCCGCAGCTCCATCCCCTCGACGCCGGGCACGAACAGGCCACCGAGGTCGACCCGGCCGTCGCCGGGTTCGCGCAGCTCGGAGACGTCCCAGGGCCCGTCGGGCCGAGGGGCCGGCGGAAGGTTGCCGCGCCGCGGTCCGTCGTCGGCGTCCGTAGCGGCCCGCGCGTCGTCGCCGACCTGCTCGGTCTCGCTCGCCGCGTCGTCGGCGGCACTACTGTTCTTGCGACGTCCGAACACGTCACTGTCCTTCCCGGTCGGATACGACCGAAGCGTAGCTGTTCCCACCCTCGCGGCCGCCCACGGAAATGTGCCCGCCGGTGGACCCGAAGCCCCCCTCGGCCCGCTGCGAGCCGGGAAGTTCACCGACTTCCTCGAAGCTGACCCTCTCGACCCGCTGGACGACCAGTTGGGCAATCCGGTCGAAGCGCTCGAACCGCACGCGCTCGCGCGGATCGAGATTCACCACGATCACCTTGATCTCCCCACGGTACCCGGCATCAACCGTCCCGGGGGCATTCACGAGGGCCACACCGCAGCGGGCGGCGAGGCCGGAACGGGGGTGCACGAAGGCGGCGTAGCCCTCGGGCAGCGCGAGGGCCACCCCGGTGGGCAGCACGGCCCGCTCCCCGGGGGCGAGTTCGGCCGTCTCGGTGGTCACGAGGTCGGCCCCCGCGTCGCCGGGGTGCCCGTAGGCGGGGAGGGGCACGTCGGGGTCGACCCTCCGCAGCTGGACGGTCAGGGGCTCTCGATGCACTGTTCACTCCGGGTGACGCGAAAGGTACGGCTTGCTCACGGCCGGTGTCCGGCGCCCGACCTTACCCGCGACGTCGGCGGCCGGACGGGGTCGTGCCAAGCTTGGATTCATGCAGCCTTACGAAGAACGTCTGACCGCGCCCCGTTCCTGGTGGCTGGTGTGCTTCCTGATCGGCGTCGCGTGCGCGCTCATCGCGCTGCCGATCGGCGTCCTGCCGATGCTGGGCGCCCTGGTCGCGGGGGTCGCCGTCTCCGCGGTCGTGACCAGCTCGTACGGATCGATGCGGATCCGGGTCGTGGGCGACGCGCTGATCGCCGGCGAGGCCCGGCTTCCCGTCTCGGCGCTGGGCGAGGGCGAGATCCTGGACCGGGAGGAGGCCCAGGCCTGGCGCACGTGGAAGGCGGACACCCGGGCGTTCATGCTGCTGCGGGCCTACATCGGGACGGCCGTGCGCATCCCGGTCACCGACCCCGAGGACCCGACGCCGTATCTGTACCTCTCGACCCGCGATCCGCAGCGGCTGCTGGACGCGGTGGCCGAGGCCCGCGCCGCGGCACCGGCCGCCTGAGGCGGGCGCGCTCCGGCCGGTCAGGGCTCCGGCGAGGGATCGACGGGGCCCGGCAGGAGCTCGGGGGACTTCGGCTGCTCCAGCGGGGGCAGTGCGGGCAGTTCGTCCCAGGCGATCGCGTGCCGGCGCAGGTCGGCGCGGATGTGCTCGGCGAGTCTGCGGGTGTCGCGCCGGTTGAGGTAGGCGCCGACGGCCGCGCCGATCATGAAGGGCATCAGGTTGGGCAGGTTGCGCACCATGCGCTTCATGACCTGTTGCCGCAGTTCCTTCCGGACGTGCCCGCTGAGCCCCAGGTTGACGGAGGCGGGCTTGGCGAGGTCGATGCCCCGCTCCTGCGTCCAGGAGGTCAGATAGGCGGTGCTGCGCTGTCTGAGCGCGCCCTCGGGGCGACGCCCGTAGACCTCGTGCAGTTCGGCGACGAGCTTGAGCTCGACGGCCGCGACCGCGGTGATCTCGGCGGCCAGTTCCGCCGGCATCGCCGGCGGTACCGGCATCATCGCCGCGGCGCCCACACCGGCGCCGACCGCGGAGGCCGCGGCGGCGGCTCCCGCGACGAGTTTGTCCGCCAGCTCCTCGGGGCCGAGACCGGGGAACTGCGCGCGGAGGGTGGCGAGATCGCGCACGGGGACGCGTGGCGCGGTCTCGATGACGCGGTCGGCGACGAGGGCGAGCGCGGCGCGGGCGCCCTGTCCGCCCCTCAGTACCCCGTTGCGTATGCCGCCGCGCACGGAGGCGATCCGGCCGCCGGCCGTGCGCGGTGCTCCAGGGCCGTCAGCGGCGTCCTGCGGGCCCGCGGGGGCCGGGAGGCGTGGTTCGGCCCGCGGGCCTTCGAGCGAGGCCGCAGGGCCCCGCTCGTCCACGCGTTCACCCTGGCCGGGGCCGCCGTCGGCTGCCGACTTCCGGAAGCGGTGCTTCCGGGGTGGGGTCGAGCCTGTCACGGCCGCCCGCCCTCAGTCGCAGTCGCGGCAGATGGGCTGGCCGTTCTTCTCACGGGCGAGCTGGCTCCTGTGGTGGACCAGGAAGCAGCTCATGCAGGTGAACTCGTCCTGCTGCTTGGGCAGGACCCGGACGGCCAGTTCCTCGTTGGACAGGTCCGCGCCGGGCAGCTCCAGCCCCTCGGCGGCCTCGAACTCGTCGACGTCGACGGTCGAGGTGGACTTGTCGTTACGACGGGCCTTGAGTTCTTCGAGGCTGTCCTCGTTGAGGTCGTCGTCCGTCTTGCGTGGAGTGTCGTAATCCGTAGCCATGTCGCTCTCCCCCTCTGGGTGTCTATGCGGTGTCTCAGCGCTCGTAACGCGTGAGAGGCCGGACTTGTGCCCGACCTGAGGCGGAGATTTTGCCTCACATCAAGGTCTGTTACTCAATCGACACCTGTACCAGCCCCGTGAACAGGGAGTGGGCCGAGTGCCGGTGCGAACGGTAACCGGTGCGAATGTCGCACCGGACCACCGTCCCCCCGTGTACTTCCCGTGAGGCGCACCCCCGAAAACCCCCATTTTCCAGGCGTTTCGCAGACCGCAGGGATCACCCAGAGTGAATGTCTGAATATCTGTTCCTGTGATCGATCACACAGGAGGAACGGGTCCACAGGTCCAGAAAATTCCCCTTAAAGCGAACAGACTGGTCGCTCTCGGTGTGTCGTCACAACGTCAGAGTGACACGCATCACGAGCCCACCGCCCTCTCGGGGTTCGGCGTGAATACGTGCCCCGTGGGCCCGGACCACCGAGCGGACGATGGACAGCCCGAGCCCCGCTCCCTTGTCGCTGCCGGTCCGCTCGGTGCGCAGCCGGCGGAAGGGCTCGAAGAGGTTGTCGATCTCGTACGCGGGGACGACGGGGCCCGTGTTGGCCACGACCAGGACCGCCTGCCCGTGCTGGGCCTCGGTGTCGACGGAGACCCAGCCGCCCTCACCGGCCGGCAGGTTGTAGCGCACGGCGTTCTGCACGAGGTTGAGCGCGACCCTCTCCAGCAGGACCCCGTTGCCCTCGACGACGACGGGGGCCCGCTCCCCGCGCAGCTCCACCGCGCGGTCGGCGGCCTCCGACCTGACCTGATCGATGGCCCGGCCGGCGACCTCCGCGAGGTCCACCGGCCCGCGCTCCACGATCTGGTTGTCGCTGCGGGCGAGCAGCAGCAGCCCCTCGACGAGCTGTTCGCTGCGCTCGTTGGTGGCGAGCAGGGTCTTGCCGAGCTGTTGCAGTTCGGGGGGTGCCCCGGGATCGGAGAGCTGGACCTCCAGGAGCGTGCGGTTGATCGCGAGCGGGGTGCGCAGTTCGTGGGAGGCGTTGCCGACGAAGCGCTGCTGCGCGGTGAAGGCCCGCTCCAGCCGTTCCAGCATCTCGTCGAAGGTGTCGGCGAGTTCCTTCAGTTCGTCGTCCGGGCCGTCCAGCTTGATCCTGCGCGAGAGATCGGAACCGGCCACCTGCCGGGCGGTCCTGGTGATCCTGCCGAGCGGGGAGAGCACCCGGCCGGCCATCGCGTACCCGAAGGCGAAGGCGATGACGCTCAGCCCGAGCAGGGCCATCAGGGAACGGCTCAACAAGCGGTCGAGGGCGCGCTGCCGCTGCTGTCCGACACAGTCGTTGAGGGCGTCGTTGAAGACCGTGGAGTCATGCAGGGTGCTCAGATTCGGGCACACGTCGCTGGAGACCCGGACCTGCCCGGAGACGACCTGGAAGGGCAGTTTCTGGCCGACTCCGACGGCCTGCACCGCGAGCAGGTAGATGATCGAGAGCAACAGGATGCCGGCGATCAGGAACATGCCGCCGTACAGCAGGGTGAGCCTTATGCGGATGGTCGGCCGCAGCCACGGGAAGGGCGGTTCGGCGCCGTGCGGGGCCCAGTGCGGTTTGGGCGGTACGGGCGCGGGAGCGGTGGGCCGGGCCGGGGGCGGGGAGGGAGAGGGGGACGCTGCCATGCTCAGATCCGGTAGCCGGAGCCGGGCACGGTGACGATGACGGCCGGCTCCCCCAGCTTGCGGCGCAGGGTCATGACAGTGACACGCACCACGTTGGTGAAGGGGTCGGTGTTCTCGTCCCAGGCCTTCTCCAGGAGCTGCTCGGCGGAGACGACGGCTCCCTCGCTGCGCATGAGTACTTCGAGGACGGCGAACTCCTTGGGGGCGAGCTGGATCTCCCTGCTGTCCCGGAACACCTCGCGGCGGTTCGGGTCGAGCTTGATCCCGGCGCGCTCCAGCACGGGGGGCAGCGGCACACTCGTGCGCCGGCCCAGGGCCCGCACCCGGGCGATCAGCTCGGTGAAGGCGAAGGGCTTGGGCAGGTAGTCGTCCGCGCCGATCTCCAGGCCCTCGACCCGGTCGCTCACGTCGCCGGAGGCGGTGAGCATCAGGACGCGGGTGGGCATGCCCAGCTCGACGATGCGGCGGCACACGTCGTCACCGTGCACGAGGGGCAGGTCCCGGTCGAGGACCACGACGTCGTAGTCGTTGACCCCGATCCGTTCGAGGGCGGCGGCGCCGTCGTACACGACGTCGACCGCCATGGCCTCCCGGCGCAGTCCGGTGGCCACCGCATCGGCGAGCAGCTGCTCGTCCTCGACGACGAGTACGCGCACGTCGTCCGTCCTTTCTCGGGGCGCCCCGGGCGGGGGCGCGGGATGTGGGTGTCCCGGAACGGCCGGGGCCCAGGCACCCCTGGCGGGGGTGCGGGCACACGGGGGCGCGGTTCCGGGGGCTCCATCCTGCCCCTTTCGGCCATAAACCGGCTGTAAGGCGTTCACCGGGCCCGCGCGTGCGGGAGCTGCGAAAGCCGCCGGAACCGGGAATCGCCGATTCGGCGCGATGGTTGAGGTTTCCACGGGATCGGGCCGGGGGAAGACCCCAGAACACCCGCGATCACGTTTGGCATGTGGTCCGCCGTCCAGGCGGGCCGCCGGCCGCTTCCGCAGAGCGGCGCCGGCACGATCGCTCCCTCCCCAGGCACACCCCCGTGCCGCCGACCCACGACCCATGACGAGGGGGCGCACCATGGACGCATTCACCGCAGGACTGCTGCAGCGCATAAAGAGCACCGAGTCCGACCTGACCAGGGCCCGCGAGAGCGGCGACGACTTTCTGGTCGACGTCGAGGAGTCCGAACTGGACGACCTGCGCCGCCTCGCGGCGGAGCACGGCGTCGAGGTGAGCGCCGTGGCCGGCGCCCGCCAGACCGTTCAGCACGCCTGAGCCGAGGAGCAGGGCGTCCCCGCGCTTCCGGCCGCTCGACCGGCGCCGGACCCACGCGGGACCGCACGAGCCGTACCGCACGGTGAAGGGCCCCGGCATCGCTGCTCGATGCCGGGGCCCTTCACCGTGTCCCGCCGTACGCGGCGGGGGCGGTCAGTCGTGCCAGGCGCCCAGTTCCTCCAGCCGCGCCTGGAGCGGCTCGAAGAGTCCGGGCGGGGCGGCGACGGTCAGCTCGGTGCTGACCGGCGCTCCGGGGCGGCCACCGGTCGCGGCCCCCGCCTCACGCGCGACGAGATCGCCGGCCGCGTAGTCCCAGGGGTTGAGCCCGCGCTCGTAGTAGCCGTCCAGTCGCCCCGCCGCGACGTCGCACAGGTCGATCGCCGCGGAGCCGCCCCGGCGGATGTCCCTGACCTCGGTGATCAGGGCCCGTACGACGTCCGCCTGGTGGGCGCGGCGTTCGGCGAGGTAGCCGAAGCCGGTACCGAGCAGGGTCTTCTCCAGGGGCGGGGCGGGCCGCACCCGCAGCGCGCGGTCACCGACGTGGGCGCCGCCGCCCAGCGTCGCGCGGTACACCTCACCGCGCATCGGGGCGTCGACGACGCCGACCACCGTCTCCCCGTCCTTGCGGGCCGCGATGGACACGCACCAGCTCGGCAGGCCGTACAGGTAGTTGACGGTGCCGTCGAGGGGGTCGATGACCCACTGCACCCCGCTCGTGCCCTCGGTGGCGGAGCCCTCCTCGCCGAGCAGTCCGTCCTCGGGCCGGTGCTCGGCCAGGAAGTCGGTGATCAGCTTCTCGGAGGCGAGATCCATCTCGGTGACCACGTCGACCGAGCTGGACTTGGTGGCGGCCACTCCGAGGTCGGCGGGGCGTCCGTCGCGCAGGAGGGCGCCGGCCCGGGAGGCCGCCTCCAGGGCGAGGTCGAGCAGTTCTGCGGTCAGCTGGTCGGTCACGGCGCTCCTGTGGGCTCACGGTCGGGGTGCTGAGGACAACAAGGGGGGTGGGGCACCGCTCAGGCGCCGGCCGCGGCCGGACGCGGGGTGCGCGCCGGGCAGCAGCCGGCCGGGCACAGGTCGTGGCTCGGGCCGAGGGCGCCGAGGGCGCAGCGCGCCGGCCGCTGCCCGCGCTCGGTCGCGGCCCGCTCCAGCACCAGATCGCGTACGGCCGCGGCGAACCGGGGGTCGGCGCCGACGGTGGCCGAACGCCGTACCGGCAGCCCGAGTTCGGCGGCCTTGTCGCGGGCCTCCGTGTCGAGGTCGTACAGCACCTCCATGTGGTCCGAGACGAAACCGATCGGGGCCATGACGACGGCCGGGACGCCCTTCCCGTGCAGCTCCTCCAGGTGGTCGCAGATGTCGGGCTCCAGCCACGGGATGTGCGGGGCGCCGCTGCGCGACTGGTAGACGAGGCGGTAGGGGTGGTCGATCCCGGTGCGCTCCAGGACGGCGGCGTGGATCAGGGCGGCCACGTCCAGGTGCTCGGCGACGTAGGCGCCGCCCTCGCCGTGCGCCTCGGCGGGTCCCGAGGTGTCGGCGGCCGAGACGGGGATCGAGTGCGTGGTGAAGGCCAGGTGCGCGCCCTCGCGTACGTCCTCGGGCAGCTCGGCGAGGGAGCGCAGCACGCCGTCGACCATCGGCTCGACGAAGCCGGGGTGGTTGAAGTAGTGGCGCAGCTTGTCGACGCGGGGCGGGGTGAGGCCCTCGGCCTCCAGCTGGGCGAGCGCGTCGGCCAGGTTCTCGCGGTACTGCCGACAGCCGGAGTACGAGGCGTAGGCGCTGGTCGCGAGGACGGCGACACGGCGGCGCCCGTCGCGGACGAGATCGCGCAGGGTGTCGACGAGGTAGGGCGCCCAGTTGCGGTTGCCCCAGTAGACGGGCAGGTCGAGGCCGTGCGCGGCGAAGTCCTCGCGCAGGGCGTCGAGCAGGGCGCGGTTCTGCTCGTTGATGGGGCTGACCCCGCCGAAGAGGAAGTAGTGCTTCCCGACTTCTTTGAGCCGTTCCCTGGGGATGCCCCGGCCGCGCGTGACGTTCTCCAGGAAGGGGACGACGTCGTCCGGCCCTTCGGGGCCGCCGAAGGACAGCAGCAGCAGGGCGTCGTAGGGGGTGGGTTCGAGAGCTTCGGCCATGTTTCGATCCTGCCACCTGGCCCGGGAGGCCGGGAAACACCCCCGGGCTCGGTGGGGCCCCGCGTCGCGGCGGCGCGGTGACGCTCCCTAGCGGGACGGCGTGGCGCCCTCCTGAGACCGTCCCGGGAGGGCGGCGTGGATCTGCGTACCGCCGCTGCGGATCTGCGTACCGCCGCTGCGGAAACACGTACGGCTGCGTAAGCTTTATCGGCTAGGTTCACTCATTACCCCTCTGCCCTCGCCCCCGTCCGCGCGGCGCCCTCCCCCGGGCCGTCGCGTGCCCTCGGCCGTACGCCCGGAGACCTCCTTGCCCAGCCCCTACCGCGCCATCTTCGCCGCGCCCGGCAGCCGTTCCTTCTCGCTCGCGGGGCTGCTCGGACGGCTGCCGCTCGCGATGATGGGCATCGGCATCGTCACGATGATCTCGCAGCTCACCGGCCGTTACGGGCTCGCGGGCGGGCTCTCGGCGACGGTCGCGCTGGCCTCGGCGGCGCTCGGTCCCCAGATCTCCCGGCTCGTGGACCGGCACGGTCAGCGCCGGGTGCTGAGGCCGGCCACGCTGGTCGCGCTGGCCGCGACGGCGGGGCTGCTGCTGGCGACGGTGTGGGAGTGGCCGGACTGGACGCTGTTCGTCTTCGCCGCCGGGATCGGGAGCGTGCCGAGCATCGGCTCGATGATCCGGTCCCGGTGGGCGGCGCTGTACCGCAACGAGCCCCGCATGCTGCACACCGCGTACTCCTTCGAGTCGGTGATCGACGAGGTGTGCTTCATCTTCGGGCCGATCATCTCGATCGGTCTGTGCACGGTGTGGTTCCCGGAGGCCGGACCGCTGCTCGCCGGGATCTTCCTGGCGGTGGGCGTCTTCTGGCTGACCGCGCAGCGGGCGACGGAACCGGCGGCCCACCCGGTCGAGCAGCACGGCGGAGGCAGTGCGCTGCGCTCGGTGGGGCTTCAGGTCCTGGTGGTCACCTTCGTCTCCACGGGCGCGATCTTCGGTGCGATCGACGTGGTCACGGTGGCCTTCGCCGAGGAGCAGGGGCACAAGAGCGCGGCGAGCCTGGTGCTGGCGGTCTACGCGCTCGGCTCCTGCCTGGCGGGGGTCGTGTTCGGGCTGTTCCACTTCGCGCGGCCGCCGGCCCGGCGCTGGGTGATCGGGGTGTGCGCGGTGGGCGTGAGTATGATCCCCCTCCAACTGGTCGGGAACCTTCCGTTTCTGGCCGTGGCGCTGTTCCTCGCGGGCCTCACGATCGCTCCCACGATGATCACGACGATGGCCCTCGTCGAGCAGCACGTACCCCGCGCGAAGCTGACCGAGGGCATGACCTGGGTGAGTACGGGTCTGGCCGTCGGCGTCGCGCTCGGTTCCTCCGTCGCGGGCTGGGTCATCGACGCCCGGGGGGCCGCCGCGGGCTACGCGGTCCCGGGGGTTGCCGGGGCGGTCGCGGTCGTGGTCGCGTTCCTGGGGTATCGCCGGCTGTCGAGGCCGGCACCGCAGCGGGGAGGGGCCGATGAACAGGACACAGGCAGGGCCACGGACGACGGGGTGGCCGGGACGCCGGGGCTTGCTCCCGAGGCCGGGCAGGACCGGGAGCGGGACGTGGCGTAACTGGGGCGGGAACATCAGCGCCCGGCCGGCCCGGGAGGCGGCGCCCGCCTCGGTCGAGGAGCTGGCGGCGGCGCTGCGCCGGGCCGCCGAGGACGGACTGACCGTCAAGGCGGCGGGCACCGGCCACTCCTTCACGGCGATATCGGCCACGGAGGGGGTGCTGATCCGCCCCGACCTGCTGACCGGGGTGCGGGAGATCGACCGTGAGGCGGGGACGGTCACCGTGGCGGCCGGCACCCCGCTCAAGCGGCTGAACCTCGCGCTGGCCCGGGAGGGGCTCTCCCTGACCAACATGGGCGACATCATGGAGCAGACCGTCGCGGGCGCGGTCAGCACCGGTACGCACGGCACCGGCCGCGACTCCGCCTCGATCGCCGCGCAGATCGTGGGACTCGAACTGCTCACGGCGGACGGCACGCTGCTGCGCTGCTCGCGGCAGGAGAACGCGGAGGTCTTCGCGGCGGCGCGGATCGGTCTCGGCGCGCTCGGCGTGCTCACCTCGGTCACCTTCGCCGTCGAACCGGTCTTCTTGCTGACCGCCCGTGAGGAACCCATGCCGCTGGCGCGGGTGCTCGGTGAGTTCGACGAGCTGGTCACCGAGAACGAGCACTTCGAGTTCTACTGGTTCCCGCACACCGGCCGGTGCAACACCAAGCGCAACAACCGCAGTCAGGGACCGGCCGCCCCGCTCGGCCGGCTCGGCGGCTGGTTCGAGGACGAGTTCCTCTCCAACGGCCTGTTCCAGGCGGTCAACACGCTGGGCCGCGCGGTGCCCGCGACGATCCCCGCGGTGGCCCGGGTCTCCAGCAGGGCGCTGTCCGCCCGGACGTACACGGACATCCCGTACAAGGTGTACACGAGCCCGCGCCGCGTGCGCTTCGTGGAGATGGAGTACGCGCTCCCGCTGGCGGAGATACCGGCGGCCCTGCGCGAACTGCGGGCCGCGGTCGAGCGTTCAGGGCTGCGTGTGAGCTTCCCGGTGGAGGTGCGCACGGCGCCCGCCGACGACATCCCGCTGTCCACGGCCTCCGGCCGCGCCTCCGGCTACGTGGCGGTCCACCTGTACCGGGGCACTCCGTACCGCGAGTACTTCACGGCGGCGGAGGCGGTCTTCACGGCGCACGGGGGGCGGCCGCACTGGGGCAAGGTGCACACGCGGGACGCCGCGTACCTCTCGGAGGTCTATCCGCGCTTCGCCGAGTTCACCGCGGTGCGCGACCGGCTCGACCCGGACCGGCTGTTCACCAACCCGTACCTGCGCCGGGTCCTCGGCTCCTGAGGCGCGGGCGCGGGCGCCGGGTCACGGGGGGGCGGCGGCCGGCGTCCGGGCCGGTGAGACGTGCCCGGCCCACCGGGACAGCGAGGAGGCCCGTCCCCGGCGTCGGTACGCCGGGGACGGGCCTCGTCCGTGTCCGCGTTCGGCCTCAGGGCGCCTGGGTGGCGTCCTGCTCGGGCTGTACGTCGCGTTCCACGCCGCCCTGGCCCGAGCCGTCCTGGCCGGTTGCGTTCCCCGCGCCGTCCCCGCCGGTCTGCGGCGGGGTGGACGGCGAGGGCGTCGGGGTCGGCGCGGCCGGGGAGCCCTCGCCGCTCTGGCCGGGCCCCTCGCTCTTCCCGGTCCCGGACGAACCGGTGGGCTCGTCGCTCCTCTTGCCGGTGTCCTGATCCTTCTTCTTGTCCGTGTCGCTCGTGCCGGGCGAGGGGCTGGTGTGCCCGCCGGGGGACTCCGTCCCCTCCCCCGGTCCGGAGGGACCGGCTCCGGGCCGCTCCCCCTGCGAGGGGGTGACGCCCGGGTCGGTCGCCGGGCCGTCGTGCCGGGAGGAGCCTCCGCCGGACCCGCCGATGTGACTGATCGTCGGGCCGTGCCCGCCGCTGAGCGAGTGCCCCGCGAGCAGTTCGTACCCGGTGATCCCGGCCATGGAGACACCGAACACGGCGGCGGCGGTGATCAGCGGTTTGCGCCAGCCGCGCACCCGGCGGCCGTGGGTCACGGCCTCGCCGAACTCCTGGGAGAGCCCCTCGGGCAGCACGGCACCCGTACCGGAGCCGGTGGGAGGGCCCGCGGTGGCGCCTCCCGGCGTGGGGCCCGCGGAATCGGCGGCGCGCAGCAGCCGGGTGGCCGCGTCGTCCGCGCCCGTCTGCCGCAGTGCCCTGGTCGCCTGCTCCTCACGCTCCGGCCGCCCCAGCAGCCGGGTCGCCCGGTCCTCGTTCCCGGGGTGCTCCGGGCGCTCCCGGTTCTCCGGGCTCTCCGGGCTCTCCGGCTGCCGCGACAGCCGGGTCGCGTCCTCACCCCGGCGCGCCCCGGGGAGCAGCCGGGTCGGCTCGTCCTCCCGGCCCACCCGCACCGACGGCCGGGTCGGGTCCGCGTCCACGGGCAGCGCGGGCATCATCCGCGTCTCGGGGCCCTCCGGCGGGACGGCGCCCTCCAGCACCGCGAGGTCCTCGCGGTCTTCGGGGTGGGCGAGGAAGGTCGAGGCGACGGGCATCCCGTCGCCCGCCACGGGGATGGCGTGCCCCCGGGGCTTGACCTGCACGGCGGCCTCACGGATCTGCTCCCCGGTACGGCGGAACAGGTGCTGGAAGACGGTGCCGCCGGTGGTCGCCACGATGCTCATGACGCCCGCGCCGAGGATGGTCCCGTAGACACCGAGCTGGGAGGCGGCGATCGCGGCGGCCACGGACGCGACGGCCGAGCCCGCGACCTGCGCCACGCTCAGCTCAATACGCTTGGACGAACCTTCACCCTTTCCGTCCGGTTCACCCGGTATGTCAAGTTCGCTGCTTTCGCCACGCTTTACGTCTTCCTTGAGCATCTCCAGCCTTACATCGCCTTTCATCCACCTTGCCGCACGGATTGACTAACGGGCGAATCGAATGGTTCCGGTTCCGTGGATTTTGTGAAGCGCGCCACCCGGCTCGCCCCCGCTCTGCGTCGCCTGCCCCGAAGTGCCCCTGGAATGACTCCTTCCGTAGGACAACTCCCCCGCGTGGAGCAAAGTTCGGCGGAACGACGTCCACCCCGGTGGCCCGAATGGAGTACTGTTGCGAGCCCTGGGTCCGGTCTCCTGTCAGGGTGTCCGAAGCCCGTCGCACCGGGGCGGTCGACTCCGGCGGGGCGGTCCTCGCGACGCATGGGCGGCCGGGTGGTCACTCAGCGTTGCAAATGAGTAACCGTGCCATAACGGAGCGTCAGGGCCCGCCCCCGACACGCCGGGCAACTCGGCAAGGTTGTGGCAGGCTGCACCCGGGCAGGCCACACTCGACTAGCGGAAGCAGCGACGCACGTGACGTCGGCAGGCACCACCCGGGAGGTTCCCATGCCCGAACTGCGTGTCGTGGCCGTCAGCAACGACGGCACACGGCTGGTGCTGAAGGCTGCCGACAACACGGAGTACACCCTCGCCATCGACGAGCGGCTGCGTGCCGCCGTGCGCGGCGACCGTCCCCGCCTCGGCCAGATCGAGATCGAGGTCGAGAGCCACCTGCGGCCGCGGGACATCCAGGCGCGGATACGAGCCGGCGCCAGCGCGGAGGAAGTCGCCCAGCTGGCCGGCATCCCCGTGGACCGGGTACGCCGTTTCGAGGGCCCCGTCCTGGCCGAACGCGCCTTCATGGCGGAGCGGGCCAGGAAGACCCCGGTGCGCCGGCCCGGCGAGACGGCCGGTCCGCAGCTCGGCGAGGCCGTGCAGGAGCGCCTGTTGATGCGCGGGGCCGACAAGGAGACCGTGCAGTGGGACTCGTGGCGTCGCGACGACGGGACCTGGGAGGTCCTGCTCGTCTATCTGGTCGCGGGTGAACCGCACTCGGCGAGCTGGACCTACGACCCGCCGCGCCGGCTCGTGCAGGCGGTGGACGACGAGGCGCGTTCGCTGATCGGCGAGTCCGACGAACTGGCAGCGCCCGAACCGAGCTTCCCCTTCGTGCCGAGGATCGCGCGGCTGCCCAGGGACCGTCCGCTGGACCGTTTCGAGCGGCCGTCCCCGGAGCGCCCCGCCGTGCCCCCGGCCGCCGCCGAGGACGAGGAGGAGCAGGCGCTCACGGCGTCCTCCTCGGACCAGGGCCGGGACTCGCTGACGAGTCTGCTGGAAGCGGTGCCGAGCTTCCGGGGCGACATGGTGGTCCCCGAGCGCCCCTCCGCGGACCGCCCCGTGCAGGACGAGCCGGACCAGGAACCCGAGGTCGAGGAGCCTCCGGCCCCGGCGGCCTCGGCCGGCTCGGCGTACGCGGACGTACTGATGCCGCGCGCCGTGACCAGCCACCGCGACCGGCTGATCGGCTCGACGGACCGTCAGGCGGAGGCCGACGGCGTACGTCCCGGCCGCCGCGCCGCCGTCCCCAGCTGGGACGAGATCGTCTTCGGCACGCGCCGCAAGAAGCAGGAGTAGCGGCCGGACCGGTGTGGACACGCGTGGGGGCCGCCCCGGCGGACGGGCGGCCCCCACGCGTGCTCGCGCGGAGCCGTCCGCCCCGGCGGCTGACGGCGGGGCGTGTCTGCTCGTTCCCGTCGTCACCCGCACGGCCGTCCTTCGGGCGACGACGCGAAGGTGACGACAGGCCCTAGGCGGCTCCCGTGGCCACGGGCCGCTCCGGGTCGGCGCTCCACTCGGACCAGGAACCGGGGTAGAGCGCCGCCTCGAAGCCCGCGACGCGCAGGGCCAGGATCTCCTGGGCGGCGGAGACCCCCGAGCCGCAGTACACGCCGACCGGGGTTCCCTCGCGGACCCCCAGCGCCCGGAACCGCTCGGCGAGTTCGGCGGCGGGCCGGAAGCGGCCCGAGGCGTCCAGGTTCTCGCCGGTCGGCGCGGAGAGGGCGCCGGGGATGTGCCCGGCCACCGGGTCGATCGGCTCGACCTCCCCGCGGTACCGCTCCCCCGCCCGCGCGTCCAGCAGGACCCCGCTCCCGGCGAGGGCCGCGGCGGCGTCCGCGTCGAGGGTCGGCAGCGCGCCGGGGCGCGGGGTGAAGTCACCCGGTTCCGGGGCCGGCGCGCCGGTCTGGATGGGCCCGGTCCAGGCGGGCAGTCCCCCGTCGAGCACCCGCACGTCCGGGTGTCCGGCCCAGGTCAGCAGCCACCAGGCGCGGGCGGCGGACCAGCCCTGGCCGCCGTCGTAGACGACGACGCCCCGGTCGCCGCGCACCCCGGCCGCGCGCAGGGACCGCGTGAACTCCTCGACCGGGGGCAGGGGGTGGCGTCCTTTGGGGCCGGGCGGGGCCGCGAGTTCGGCGTCCAGGTCGACGAACACCGCTCCGGGCAGGTGGCCTTCGAGGTACTCGGGGCGTTTGCTGGGGGTGCCGAGCTGGTAGCGGATGTCGAGCAGCACCGGGGGCTCGGGCGCGTCGAGGGCCTCGGCGAGTTCGGGTGCGGAGATCAGCGGTGTCGTCGTCATGGGGTCATCCTCGCGCACCGGCCGCCGCCCGGTCGGCCCCTCCCGGCGTGGGACCTTTCCCACCAAGGGTGCACAATCGGGTACGCAACGTGCGCGACCCGGTACACGAAGGGAGTCCGAGGGACAGTGGCGATGGCTGAGGGGCGGTGGACGGCCGACGGGGACACAGCCGCCGGTACGGGCACGACCGGGGAGGCGGGCGCGGGCGGGGTGGGCGCGTCCCGCGGGGACCGACCCGGCGACACCCCGGACGGGGGAACCCCGCCGCACGCGCCCGGGTCACCGTGCTGGGTGAGCCTGATGGTGCGCGACCCGGCGGCGGCGCACCGCTTCTACGGGGCCCTGTTCGGCTGGGAGTTCCGGAGCGGGCCGCGGCAGCTCGGCCCCTACGAGCGGGCGCTGCTGGACGGGCGGGAGGTCGCGGGCATCGGCCGGCTGCCCGCCGGGTCCGGGCTGCCCGTGGCCTGGACGCCGTACTTCGCGGCGGAGAACGCCGACCGGCTCGCGGAGACGGTACGCGCCTGCGGGGGCACCGTCGGGGTCGGGCCGCTGGACTCGCCGCACGCGGGCCGGATGGCGCTCGCCATCGATCCGACGGGCGCGGTTTTCGGGCTGTGGCAGGCGGCGGAGCACCGGGGCTTCGCCGTGACGGGGGTGGCGGGGGCGCAGTCCTGGGTCGAGCTGGTCACGCGGGACACCGCGTCGGTGGGCCCGTTCTACCGGCGCGTCTTCGGTTTCACCGCCGAGCCGGTGGTCTCGGCCGATCTCGACCACCTGACGCTTTTCCTGGACGGGCGGCCGGTCGCGGCCCTGCACGGGGTGGGCGGTGCGCTGTCGCACGAGCAGGGGCCCCGGTGGCTGACGTACTTCGAGGTGGACGACGTACCGGAGTCGGCGGCGCGCGTCGCCTCCCTGGGGGGCGAGGTGCTGCGCGCCCCGCGGGAGGGGCCGCTGGGCCCCCAGGCGACCGTGGCCGACCCGGAGGGTGCCGTCTTCGTCCTGGTGCGGACGCGGGGGTGAGGGCGCGGGCCGACGGGGCGCGTGGCCGCCCGTCCCCGCTCAGTCGGCGGTGACCGGCAGGACGTCCGGGGACAGGGTGCCCGCTCCGGCGGCGGCGCTGGTCAGCCTGCGCCGGTGGTGGCGGCGGCACAGCACCTCGTAGCCGACCTCCGCGGAGTTCTCGTTGACGTCGCCGACGACGACCTGCTCCCCCTCGACCACCATGATCCCGCCGACCGTGCGGGCGTTGTGGGTGGCCTTGGCCCCGCACCAGCACAGCGCCTCGACCTGGAGCGCCTCGATGCGGTCGGCCAGTTCGATCAGCCGCTGCGAGCCGGGGAAGAGCCGGGTGCGGAAGTCAGTCGTGATGCCGAAGGCGAAGACGTCGAGCCCGAGATCGTCCACGACGCGGGCGAGCTGGTCTATCTGCTCGGGGGCGAGGAACTGCGCCTCGTCGACGATGACGTAGTCGGCCCTGCCGCCGCGCGAGAGGTGATCGACGAGATAGCCGTAGAGGTCCATCCGCTCGTGCGCCTCGACGGCGTCGGTGACCAGGCCCAGGCGGGAGGAGAGCTTCCCCTCCCCCGCCCGGTCGTCCCGCGTGAAGATCACTCCGCGCAGGCCCCGGGCCGAGCGGTTGTGCCCGATCTGGAGCGCCAGGGTGCTCTTTCCGCAGTCCATGGTTCCGGAGAAGAACACAAGCTCAGGCATGGGGGCGGGAGCCTTTCGTACGGGGTCGGGGCGGTCGGCGGGCGCGGGCGTGCCGGGGCCCGGCGGGGCGGTCTCGAAGTCGGGGCGGTCGCGCGGGGAGCGTACGCCCCCGGTCAGGTGCGCACTTCGAGCAGGGGGACGAGTTGCTCCTCGGGGGTGAGTGAGCCGTGCATCCCGATCAGCTCCGACTCGCGCGGCTCGCGACGGGTGGCGACGACGGCGACCCGGTCGTGGGCGGCGGCGAGGACGTCACCGATACGGGGCAGCACCCGGGTGTCGAGGGCGCCGGGCGGCCCGAACCAGCCGGCCTCGACAGCCTCCTCGCGGCTCGCGACCCAGAACTGCTCGCCGAGGACCTCGCGCCACACGGTCAGGACGTCGGCGGCGGCGCCGGGCACCGCGTAGACGTGCCGGGCCCGGCCCTCGCCGCCCAGCAGGGCCACACCGGCGCCCAGTTCCCAGTCCTCGTCGAAGTCGATCCGGGAGGGCTCGTCCTGCGGGATGTCGACCATGCCGTGGTCCGCGGTGACGTAGAGGACGCTGCGCGGCGGCAGTTGCTCGGCGAGGCGCTGGGCGAGACGGTCGACGTGCATGAGCTGCCCGCGCCAGGCGTCGGAGTCCACGCCGTAGCGGTGGCCGCTCGCGTCGACCTCGCTGTAGTACGTGTAGACCAGCGAGCGGTCCCCGGCGGCGAGTTCGAGGGCCGCGCGGTCCATGCGGTCCTCGCCGGTGAGGCGGCCGTGGAAGGTGCCGCCGCTGAGCGCGACCTGGGTGAGCGGGGTCTCCCGGAAGTGCGGGGCGGAGACCTGCGCGGTGTGCACCCCGGCGGCGTCGGCGGCGCGGAAGACCGTCTCGTACGGCTGCCAGGCGCCCGGGGAGGTCCAGGGCTGCCAGCGGAGCTGGTTCATGAGGTCGCCGGTGGCGGGATTGCGCACGGTGTAGCCGAGCAGCCCGTGCTGCCCGGGAACGGTGCCGGTGCCCACCGAGGCGAGGGAGGTCGCCGTGGTGGAGGGGAAGCCGGAGGTGAGCGGCTGCCCGCTGCCGCCGCGTGAACCGGCGATCAGCGAGGTGAGGAAGGGCGCCTCCGCGGGGTGGGCGCGCAGCTGCTCCCAGCCGAGGCCATCGATCAGGAAGACGCAGGCGCGGTCGGCCGGGGCCAGTCCGCTGAGCGCGGCCCGGTACCCGGGGACCGCCCATCCGGCGGCGAGGGTCGGCAGAAGGTCGGCGAGCGAGCCGTGCCCGTACTGCGGGAGGGGTGCCGAGCCGAGCGGCAGGATCGCTGGTTCTTCCCAGGCGGGCTGCGCCATCAGTGGCCGGCTCCGGCGGTGCCCTGCGGTCCTGCCTCGGCGGCGGGGGCGGCCGCGGTCGCCTCGGAGAGGGCCTGCGCGAAGTCGAGGGTCTGGCGGACCGTCTCGGGACCGTCTCCGGCCTCGCTGACCCGCAGGCTCAGGTCGTCGGCGGTCGAACTGCCGGTGTAGCCGTGGTCGGCCTCGCAGTTGGGGTCGCCGCAGGCCGCCGGTTCGAGGTCGATGCGGGAGACGGCGCCCCAGCCGATGGTCAGCACGACCTCACGCGGCAGGGTGCCGGGGGTGTACGACTCGGGGTTCGCGACGACACGGCTGAGGACGACCGAGGAGATCCGGTGGATCTTCACGGACTCGGTCGAGGTCGTCGCGTACGGGGTGGGCGAGGTGTCGTCGGCGGCCTGCTCGTCGGTGTGGCTGACGATGAACCGCTGGTCGGTGAGGACCAGGACGGTGACGTGGCGGCGCACCTCGTTGGCGTCGAAGGTGGTCTCCTGGTGGACCAGATACGCGACGACGGGTTCGCCGCCGACCGCGGCCTCCACCGCCTCGGCCACGAGGGCCGGGTAGTAGCCGCTGCGCTCGATCGCCGCGCGCAGCCCCTGGGTCGTCGTACCGGTCTTTGCCATGCCGTCCATCCTACGGCCGCCCGCCCCCTGCCGAGGACGCCGTACGCCGTCGGCGCCGGGCCGGGCGGCGATCAGTAGACGGGCAGCCGCCGCGGGCCGAGCGTGCCCTGGACGGGGGCGGGCGCGAGCCGCAGGGAGGCGCCGAGGACGCACACCGAGGACTGCGAGACGACGACGGGTTCGAGGGAGAGGGCGACCACCTCCGGGTGGTCGTCCACGAGCCGGGACACGCGTTGCAGCAGCTCCTGGAGGGCGGCGGTGTCGACGGGGGCGGCCCCGCGCCAGCCGAAGAGGAGGGGCGCGGTGCGGATGGAGCGCACGATCGAGGCGGCGTCCTTGTCGGTGACGGGGACGAGCCGGTGCGCGGTGTCGCCGAGCAGTTCGGAGGGGGCCCCGGCCAGGCCGAAGGACAGGACGGCCCCGGCCGCCGGGTCGAGGACGGCGCGTACGACGGTGTCCACGCCGCGCGGTGCCATCGACTGCACGACCGGGTGCAGTTCGGCGGGGGTGCCGAGGAGGGCGGTGAGTTCGGCGTAGGCGCGGCGCAGATCGGCCTCGTCGGCGAGGTCGAGCCGGACCCCGCCGAGGTCGGGGCGGTGCCGCAGGTGGGGCGCGGTGATCTTGAGGGCGACGGGGTAGCCGAGCCGGGCGGCCGCCTCGACGGCCCGGTCGGCGTCGGGGGCGGGCAGGGCGGTCAGGGTCGGGATGCCGTAGCGGCGCAGCAGGTCCTCGGTGTCCGCGGCCCCGGGACTCGTGCCGCGCGCCGTGTGCGGGAGGGCGTCGAGGAGCTCGGCGACGCGCCGGGCGGTGCCCTTCTCGTCGATGTCATCGAACTCGGGGACCTTCCCGGGGTCGGCGGCGTCCCTGCGCCACTGGCCGTGCTGCACGGCGCGGGCCAGGGCCCGTACGGCGCGCTCCGGCGCGGGGTAGGCGGGGATACGCGTGGAGGCGGGGGCGGCGGGGGCCTCGTCCCGCGTCGCTCCCGCCGGGTCCTTCGCGCCGGGGGCGGCCGGGCGGTTCGCGGGGACGGAGGGACCGGTGTGCGTGTGCGGGGCGGCCGGGGCCCCGCCGGTGCGCGGGAGGTTCGCGCGCACGGCGCCGCCAGGAGTGCGGGCCCCGGCGGCGGCCGGCAGGGTCGCGCTCGCGGCGGAGAGCGCGTCGGCGAGGCCGCCGAGCTCCACGTGGACGACGACGACCGGTTTGCGTACGGGGGCGGCGGCGACCGTCTCGCGCAGCGCGGTGCCCAGTTCCTCGCCCTCGGGCCACTCCATGGCGCCCTCGCCGCCGATCCACGGGATCGCGGTGACGACGACGGCGTCGCTCGTGTCGGAGGCGAGCGCCTCCTTCAGGGCGCGACGGAAGTCGGCGGGGGCGGCCGCGGTCGTGAGGTCGAGCGGGGTGCGCGGCCGCAGCCCCTCGGACAGGCACGCGTCGTAGGTGAGCAGGCCGAGGGACTCGGAGTTGCCGAGGATCGCGACGCGCGGTCCGGCGGGCAGCGGCTGGTCGGCGAGCAGCACCCCGGCGTCGACGAGATCGGTCACGGTGTCGACGCGGACCACCCCGGCCTGGCCGAGCAGCGCGGAGACGGTGGCGTGCGGCAGCCGGGTCCCGGTCACGGCGTGCAGCGGCGGGGTGGTGGCGCTGTGCCGGGCGCCCTGGACCACGACGAGGGGCTTGGCGGTCGCGGCGCGGCGCGCGAGGCGGGTGAACTTGCGGGGGTTGCCGATGGACTCCAGGTACATGAGGGCGACGTCGGTGTCCGGGTCGTCGTACCAGTACTGGAGGACGTCGTTGCCCGAGACGTCGGCGCGGTTGCCGGCCGAGACGAAGGTGGACAGTCCGGCGCCCCGGCCGTGCAGTTCGGAGAGCAGGGCGATGCCGATGGCACCGGACTGGGTGAACAGGCCGATGCGGCCCGCGCGGGGCAGTTCGGGGGCGAGCGAGGCGTTGAGCCGGACCTCGGGGGCGGTGTTGACGAGGCCGAAGGCGTTGGGCCCGAACAGCCGCATCCCGTAGGTGCGGGCCTGCCGGACCAGCCGGCGCTGCCTGGCCCGGCCCGCCTCCGCGCTCTCGCCGTACCCGGCGCTGATGACGACGAGCCCGCGCACCCCGTGCTCCCCGCACTCGGCGACGGCCTCGGGCACCCGGTCGGCGGGGACGGCGAGCACGGCGAGGTCCACCGGCAGGCCGATCCCGGCGACGGTCCGGAAGGCGGGGACCCCGTCCAGGGTGTGCTGGTCCTCGGGGAAGTTGCTGTTGACGGCGTACAGGCCGCCCGCGAAGCCGCCGCTCAGCAGGTTGCGCAGGACGCTGCGGCCGACGCCGCCGTCCGTACGGCCCGCGCCGATCACGGCGACGGAGGCGGGGGCGAGCAGCCGCTGCACCGAGCGGCCCTCGGCGCGCTGCTCGCGGGCGTACTGGACGGCGAGCGAGCGGTCGGTGGGCTCCAGGTCGAGGGTGAGGTGGACGACCCCGTCCTCGAAGCTGCGTTCCTGCTGGTACCCGGCGTCGGTGAACACTTTGATCATCTTGGTGTTGGCGGGCAGCACCTCGGCGCCGAACCGCCGGATGCCGCGCTCGCGCGCGACGGCCGCGATGTGTTCGAGCAGGGCGGAGGCCACACCGCGCCCCTGGTGGCCGTCCTGGACGAGGAAGGCGACCTCGGCCTCGTCGGCCGGGGCGGAGGCGGGCACGCCCCGGGAGTCGACGCGGTCGAAGCGGACGGTGGCGATGAACTCCCCGGCCGCGGTCGCCGCGAGTCCCACCCGGTCGACGTAGTCGTGGTGGGTGAAGCGGTGGACGTCCTTGTCGGACAGCTTCGGGTAGGGCGCGAAGAATCGGTAGTACTTCGACTCGTCCGAGACCTGCTCGTAGAAACTGACCAGCCGATCGGCGTCCTGCGTGGTGATCGGCCTGATCCGGGCGGTGCCTCCGTCGCGCAGCACCACATCGGCCTCCCAGTGCGCGGGGTAGCCATGCCGGTCCTCCGGGGTCTCCATGAGGTCAGCGTACGACCGCCTGTGCGAGTAGCGGGCGCGCCGGGCGGGGAGCAGTGTGAGCGGGGAGTACCGGCGAGACCGTGCCGCCGGGCGAGGCCCTGTGCCACCATGGGGCGATTGGTCTAGACAAACGAGGGTTCCTGACGACCCGGATTCTGAAGGGCTGCAACATGGCTGAACGTCGCGTCAACGTCGGCTGGGCAGAGGGCCTCCACGCCCGTCCCGCCTCCATCTTCGTCCGCGCGGCCACGGCCGCCGGAATCCCGGTGACCATCGCCAAGGACGGGGGGCAGCCGGTGAACGCCGCCTCGATGCTCGCCGTCCTGGGCCTCGGGGTCGAGGGCGGCCAGGAGATCACGCTCCACGCCGACGCGGAGGGGGCCGAGGCCGCCCTCGACCGGCTCGCCAGACTCGTCACCGAGGGTCTGGACGAACTGCCCGAGACGGTCTGAGCGGGCGGCGCGCGCTTCGGGAGACGCCGTGGGGGGGGGGGGGGGGGGCGGGCGCCCCCCCCCCCGGCGCCCCGCCGCGGGGCCGCCCATGTAGCGGGTTCTTTAGGTCGGCGGGGCGCCCCCCCCGCCCCACAGCC